>MGTE01000107.1:16895-23378 GCA_001799275.1 Deltaproteobacteria bacterium RIFOXYD12_FULL_57_12 | reverse complement strand
CCATGCCGGGTGAGAGTGGCATGGCGGCCGATCTTGTGCTGATCGTGGCAGAGGACTCGGAGGATGCCAGGCCCTTTGAGGAAAGCCTGCAGGAACTTGGGCTGACAACGCGGATTCTCGACTACCGGGACAACGTGAAGGAGTTTCTGCCGCCGGAGGGGGTGCGGGGCGCTGTTTTGGTGATGAGGGACGTTAACGAGCAAGGGATCGCCAAGGTTATTAAAATCCGTTCAGCCTGTGGCAAGGCGTCGCCGCTGCTGGCTGCCGGCCCCAACTGGACGCGTACTTCGGTCCTGCAGGCGGTAAAGTACGGGGCCTGCGATATTGTGGTGACACCGGCCACCACGGAAGAGATCAAGGGAAAAGTCGGGGTTCATCTGAAGACGGCTCCGGTGAGCTGACCTCGTCTTGTTCAAGGTTTTTTTTCTTGATTTTTTCCAGCAGGGTGGTCCGCTTCAGATTGAGGAGTCTGGCCGCCTCCTTCTTGTTTCCCTTGGCAAGCGCCAGGGCCTGCCGGATAAGCCGGGTTTCGAACTCATTGATCAGCGTGTTAAAATCGATCTTGCCCTTCTGCCACTGGATTTCCTGGTTGGCCACCGGCGGCGCGGCCTCCTCGTTGACCGCTGCGGACGGAATCCGGTATTTGGGCGGCAGATCGGTGAGGGCAACTGATTTTCCGCCGTACAGAATGGCCATGTGCTGGACAAGATTCTCCAGCTCGCGGATATTGCCAGGCCATGGATACTGCATGAGCGTCTCCACGGCTTCGGCTTCAAAGCCGTGCAGGGGGGTCTTGCGGTTGCGGTTGAAAAGAAGCACGAATTTTGCAAGCAACAACGGGAGATCCTCTTTGCGCTCCCGCAGGGGTGGAATGTTGAGCGGGATGACATTGAGCCGGTAGTAGAGATCCTGGCGGAAGGTTCCGGCCTCCACCATTTTTTCCAGGTCGCGATGGGTGGCGGCGATAACCCGGATGTCCACCGGGATAGGCTTCAGACCTCCGACCGGTTCGAATTCCTTTTCCTGGATTACCCGGAGTAGTTTGGCCTGCAGCACCGGCTTCATATCGCCTATTTCGTCAAGAAACAGGGTGCCCTGGTCGGCATACTGAACCCGCCCCATTTTGGTCTGGACAGCACCGGTAAAGGCGCCCTTGGTGTGGCCGAACAGTTCACTTTCCAGCAGTTCATCCGGAATGGCGGCACAGTTGACCGGAACTATGCTTTTGTTTCGGCGGGGACCCTGGGCATGAATTACCTGGGCCACCAGTTCTTTGCCGGTGCCGCTCTCGCCCTGGATGAGAACAGTGCTGGAATCGTCGTCCGCCACCTTCTCGATGAAATCGAAAAGGTTCTGCATGACCGCTGATCTGCCGATTATCCCGTGGTACCCCTCTGACTTCCTGAATCTCCGGCTCCTTTGCGGTCTGCCGGGATGGCTACCGGCGTAGCTCAATCCCCGGCTGGCCACAATAACGGTTTCTTTGAAATCGTAGGGCGAGTTGATATACATGAAGGCGCCGAGCCGCAATACCTCCGTGATACTCTCGCGGTCGCCGGATGGAATGCTGGCGATGGTCACGATTTCCGGGTTTAATTTATGGGTTTTTTTCAAAAGTTCGGTCCCGGTCTGTTTGTCGGGCAGGAAAAATTCAGTGATGAGCAGGCAGATGCTCTCCTGTTCCATGATCCTGAGGGCCGATTCGGCATCTTTGGCCGTCAGCACGACGTAGCCGAGTTCCTTGCGGAGTATGGCTGCCAGTTTTTCGCCATTGTCTGGGCTTTGGTCAACAATGAGTATGCCGTGCAGGTCTGTCTGGTCTGGATTCTGCTCTTGCGGAGTCGACATGTTTGACCTTGGTCAGGTGGGCTGCCTGTTGGGGCACCCCGTGGGCGGCGAACGGTTAGCGGTCGGGTTTATATTTTTGTTCGGCAAGTTTCGGGTCTGGAAGTGTTGAGCGGAACCTGTGAGTATCGTCAACACAACATGCTGATATTTAATATAGTGTGATCACGGATATTCTGCAATCCCATTCTGGAATTGAAACCAATTCCGTAACCCAACGGATATGGCTCTTTTCAGTAACCCCTGCCCAAGGGACTGATGGGGTTGCAGGTAAAGTTCGTTCTCCCGGTTTTTTGAGGATTGCGGAGAGATTCTTCTCCCTTGACATCGGACAGCCCGTCTTATAAACTTCCGCCTGCCTGTGGGCCGTCAAGGGGACTGTCAGGTTTTTTTCGCGGAAATTCATACGCCATTGCCATGATTCTGAATCGCATAGAAAATCTGGGAAACAGCACCATTTACCATGTCAGGGATATGGGACGGATGGGTTTGTTTCTGGCTTTTACCGTGTTGGGGATTTTTAAGCGTCCTTTCCGGTTTGCCGCTTTAATCAAGGAGATCCGTCTGATCGGCGCCAATTCTACGGTGGTGATTTTTTTTACCGCAGCCTTCACCGGTATGGTTCTCGGGCTGCAGGGTTATTACACCTTGAGGAAGTTCGGTTCCGAGGGCATGCTGGGGTCGGCGGTTTCATTAAGTCTGATTCGGGAGTTGGGCCCGGTGCTTACCGCCCTTATGGTTACCGGCCGCGCCGGTTCGGCAATGTGCGCCGAATTGGGGATCATGCGGATATCTGAACAGATTGACGCCCTGGACTGCATGGCGATTGATCCATTTCGTTATCTGATTAGCCCCAAGTTCCTGGCTACCCTGATCGCCGTGCCGATTCTGACGCTTTTTTTCGACGTGGTGGGGATCTACGGCGGTTATGTGGCCGGAGTCAAGCTGCTTGGGGTTAATCCCGGCGCGTATTTCACCGGCATGGAGCATAGTGTGCTCAATGAGGACATTACCCTCGGGCTGATCAAATCGGTGGTCTTTGCCGGATTGATCGCCTGGATCTGCACCGGCCGCGGCTATTTTGTCCAGGAGATCCGCGATGCCGGCTTCGGGGCGGAGAGCGTGAGCCGGGTGACGACCCAGGCCGTGGTTCTCTCCTCGATTTCGGTTCTGGTATGGGATTATCTCTTGACCGCCCTGATGTTATGAGCGAAGCCGTTATCCAGCTTGTCGACGTGGTGAAATCCTTCAAGAGCCAGGTGGTTCTTGATCGGGTCAACCTTGAGATTTCAACCGGCCGCACAACCGTTATTGCCGGGCAGAGCGGCCAGGGAAAGAGCGTTACCCTGAAACTCATTCTCGGCCTGATGCGGCCAGATTCCGGGCAGGTGCTGGTCAACGGACGGGACATCAGCCGGATGCGCAAGCGCCAACTTGACGAGGTCAGGACAAATTTCGGCGTTCTTTTTCAGGGGGGGGCACTTTTTGACTCGTTGTCGGTTTTTGAGAATGTTGCCCTGCCGCTCAGGGAACGGACGAAAAGCAGCCGGCAGGAGATCCGCGAGCGGGTTATGGAGACCTTGGCCCTGTTCGATCTTACTGGCCATGAGGACAAGTATCCAGCCCAGATCAGCGGCGGGATGAAGAAGCGGGTGGGTCTGGCCAGAGCCCTGCAGCTTGAACCCCGGATAATGCTCTTCGATGAACCGACCACCGGTCTGGATCCGACCAAGTCGATGGAGATTTATCAACTTTTTCATCGTGCCCAGGAGCGGTTCGGTTATACTTCGATTATCGTCAGCCACGATATCCCGAAAATATTTAACCTGGCGGATCAAGTGGTTATTCTCCAGGATGGCAGGATGCATCGTTTTAATAACC
The DNA here is from genome assembly GCA_001799275.1 of Deltaproteobacteria bacterium RIFOXYD12_FULL_57_12. Classification (GTDB taxonomy): domain Bacteria; phylum Desulfobacterota; class Desulfobulbia; order Desulfobulbales; family BM004; genus YD12-FULL-57-12. The sequence continues at coordinate 19,652 of MGTE01000107.1, read as the reverse complement.
CAGAGGATATCCATTGGTCTGACGATCCAGGGATTATGGATTTTGTCAGGTTGACCATGGGACAGATCTATCAAAGCGAACAGATGGAACGGTAGATTATGAGGAAAGTGACAACTGAACTGAGCGTCGGCCTGTTCATGATCATGGGTTTTCTGGCCTTTGTGTATCTCTCGTTGCAACTGGGAGAATTTTCGGTCTTTGCCCTGGAAAAGAATTATCCCATCAACGCCGAGTTTGATAATGTTTCGGGCCTGAAGCCGGGGGCGACCGTGGAGATCGCCGGGGTGACGGTCGGCAAGGTGTCTGCCATCTCCCTCGACGAATACGACATGGCAAAGGTGACCATGCTTATTTCCCGTGATGTGTCGATAAGTGACGATGCCATTGCATCGATCCGCACCCAGGGTTTGATCGGTGATAAGTATATCCGGATTGCTCAGGTCGGTAGCGGTGAACGCCTTCCCGATAATGGCACTATTTTGGAAACCGAGTCGGCGGTTGATCTGGAAGCACTGATCAGTAAATATATCTTCGGAAAAATCTGAGGTCGCGGATGAACATGATACTGTACAGGCGGAGGGGAATGAGATATTCCACGGCCTGTTTGCTGGGCCTGGTTTTTTTTGTGCTGTTTGTCGGGGTGAGCGGGGCAACAGAAGTGGGTTCCGTGGTTGACGCCGCAACCGCGGCAACCTTATCCGCACCGTCGCCGGCCGACGCGGACGCACTGGCGAGCGAGGACGAGAGATGGCTGGCCGGCAAGGAGGGGGATTTCGGCAGACCCGTGACCGTCCCAGGCGAGGGTGATGGGATTGCCGATCCCCTGGAACCGTTGAATCGGGTTTTCTTTCAATTTAACGATAAGTTGTATTTTTGGTTGCTGAAGCCGGTGACTACGGTGTATAGCCATGCGCTGCCGGATGATGTGCGTCTTTGTATCCGTAATTTTTTCGACAATCTGTCGGCGCCGGTGCGGATTGTCAACACCCTCCTGCAGGGCAAGGTCCGCGGCAGCGGCATTGAGCTGGCTCGGTTCGTGATCAATTCGACGGTCGGTTGCGCGGGCTTCGGTGACCCGGCCGGGGTTGAATTCGGCCTGCAACCCGTTGACGAGGATTTGGGGCAGACTCTCGGGGTTTACGGCATCGGGAATGGTATTTATCTGTACTGGCCCATTGTCGGGGCGTCCAGCCTGCGTGATACCGTCGGTCTGGTAGGGGATTCTTTTCTGGAGCCCATGTCTTATATGATGTCGCAAAATACCGGGGACAGCTTGGTTGTTTATGGCGGCAGGCGGGTCAATGCTCTCTCCTTCCGGCTCGGTGACTACGAAGTCTTTAAGGAGACCGCCATGGATCCATACTCGGCCATGCGTGATATCTATTATCAGTATCGCCAGGGCAGAATACGAGACTTGGCGGGCACTGCGCCGGACAACGGCGAAATGGCCTTAGACGATGATGGCGATTCCGCCCGGCGGCAGATGGCGGCAAGCCCGGCCGCGCCGGTTAGATAGCCGGCTATGCGGTTCTTGCGGCGGCCGGCGCGCCCGGCCTGCCGTCGGAGTATTGCAGTCATCGATGGTTTGGGGAATTGCTTGAATGAAAAAATGGAGGCAGGCTTTGGCGCGACCTGATTTCCGTGTGGTGAATAGCATCGGTTAGCGATGAGGTGACAGAGACAATGGGAAGACGATTAGCAGGAGAACGGAGGAAATTTGTAAGCCTGGCGATGTGCATGGTGTTCTTGCTCGTGGCAGGGCAATGGCAGATCGGTCGGTCGGCCGATGATAATCCTCTGGCAGCAGTCAAGGCATCTGTTCAGGAAATATTGCGTATCCTCAAGGATCCAGAGTTGGGTGTCCCGGCAAGGAAAGAGGAGCGGCAGAAGCAGGTTGTGGCGGTCGTGGACAACGCCTTTGATTTTCGCGAGATGGCTCAGCATACCATGGCCGGTCACTGGGAGAAGCAAACCCCAGCCGAGCAGGACCGGTTCGTCGAGCTTTTTTCGCAGCTCGTTAAGAATAGGTATATCGACAAGATAGACAATTATACGGGCCAGGAGGTGGTGTTCACCAAGGAACGGGTGCAAGGCGACAAGGCGCTTATCTACAGCACCCTTGTTGATAAGGGTACCGATATCCCCATTATCTACCGACTTTTCAAGAAAGGGGATACCTGGCTGGTTTTTGATCTGAAGATCGAAAATGTCAGTCTGGTTGCCAATTATCGCGAGGATTTTTTTAGTATTATCAAGAAAGATGGGTATAACGCTCTTGTGAAGCGCATGGAAGAAAAACTCCAGTCACCAGATAAGGTCAACTGAGCCATGATAGTGGCGCGCGTAACAGGTGCGTCGGCGCCCGGTGCGGCAGAGCCGGTGTTCGATTTTCTGTCCCAGGCCGAGGCAGCCGAGTTGTCCGCCTACCTGGAGAACAGAGATTGGCCGGCAGGTTCGGTCTTGTTTCAGGAGAACGAGTCGGTTGGCCCGCTGGGTTTCCTGGAGCAGGGGCGGCTGGTGGTGAAGAAAAAAGTCCCCGAGTTTCCTGGTAAATATGTGATCGTCGCCGTTCTGGAACGCGGGGCTATGGTCGGCGAGAGTGCGGTTGCCGACTTGGGCAACCATGCATCAACGGTCGTGGCCATGGAGGACTGCCGTCTCCTGATCTTGTCCACGGAAAAACTGGACCTCCTACTTGCCGATAACCCCCGGTTGGGAATCAAGTTGCTCCGGCGGGTTGTTTCAACCCTGACCCGC
>MGTE01000107.1:0-16886 GCA_001799275.1 Deltaproteobacteria bacterium RIFOXYD12_FULL_57_12 | reverse complement strand
TGAGGGGGTTCGTCTGTTTCCGGATTCGTGTCTGGCCCGGGAAGCAGGCGGCGCTGTTTTAGCGGCCAGGTCGGTTCAGGCGTTTTTCAGGAGACTAGCAATGGAGCAGGAGGTCGAACAAAAGCGGGACAGACCCTTTCGCCGTCTTTCCTCGCTGCCGCCGATCTTTGTTGCCGGCTTGTGGCGGGTGCCACCTCGGAAATGGTTGTCGACCGCCTTGTTCTGTCAGGCAGCGGTCGTCGTAGCGACCTTGTTTTTCTGTCGTCTGCATAACTTGTCTTATGGGCTTTTTTTCTTTGCCCTGTTTGCAGGACTGCTTCTGGGGATGTCCGTAGCGCTGTTCGAAGTGGCGCTTGATATTTTCCAGGTCTGGTTGTTGGCGGAATGGGGAAAGCTGTTCGTCGGGTTTGTATCTTTTTTTTCGCATATTATCGGGTACCTTATTCTGTCCTCCATCCTGGTTTCACTGCCGCTTGGCTGGCTGATTGAACAGGTGGGGTTGAGTGGTGAGCAGGCCACGGACTACGGATTGTTTCTTGCCAATTTTATTATCCTCCTGGCGCTCGTCAACTGGCTGCGTGATCTTCGCGTAATTTGGCACAACTCCTCCTCGCATTATTGACGGACTTGTAATAGTCAACCCTGACCTTTTGTGGACCATCATTATCGGCTTGTTTCGACTGCCAATGTGTGCGCCGGCTGGTTGTTTGGTTGCCTTTCCGGTAGAGAGTCAGACGTTTTAATTCGATGGGTAAACGGGAAAATGACTTGACAAGGAGAGATAATTTCTTATAGTCAACGCCTATTTACTGTGAGCTCACGGAAAATATATTTTTTCCCTGATTCACTCTGGGCCGGAAAAAAGAAAATAACGTACTATTGCAATATATTAATTGGAGGAACGAAGGTGGCTTTACCGAAACGACGACATTCCCACTCGCGCACCAGAACAAGACGGGCGCATGATGCACTTACCCCTGTTGCGTACTCGAAGTGTTCCAAGTGCGGCGAACCCAAGCAACCGCACCGGCTGTGCGGGGGCTGTGGTACATACAAGGGCAGGACAGTTATCAAGTTGGATGATGAGTTGAATTAAGGATGGCGGTGCATATAGCCCTGGATGTTATGGGCGGAGACCGCGGCCCGGCCGCGATGGTTTCCGGGGCGGTGCAGGCCGTGCACGAACTCGACCTGGAAGTGACACTTCTGGGTGACGCACAACAGATCAATAAAGCGCTGGGCGATCTCAGGGTCCAAGACTCCCGGCTGCATATTGTCCATACTTCCCAGATTATTTCCATGGATGAATCGCCGATTGAGGCGGTTCGCAAGAAAAGGGACGCATCGATCGTCGTGGCCTTTGGGCTGCTGAAGGAGGCCAGGGTGGATGCCGTGGTCAGCGCCGGTAATTCCGGTGCCACCATGGCGGCGGCGGTCAGGATGGTCGGCCGGTTGAAAAAGATCGCCAGGCCGGGTATCGCCAGCGTCTTCCCCACTTTGAAAAACCCCGTGGTTATGATGGATGTGGGTGCAAACGTCGATTGCCGGCCTCAGCACCTTTTTCAGTTCGGGGTTATGGCGGCGGCTTTTTCCAGGGTCCTTTTCGGCCGCCAGCGACCGACAGTCGGCCTGCTCAGTATCGGCGAGGAAGGTGGCAAGGGGAATACCCTGGTCAAGCAGACGCACGAACTCTTTCTGAAAAGTTCGCTTAATTACATAGGCAATGTCGAAGGCCGTGACATCTTTCAGGGGAATACGGATGTCATTATCTGTGACGGCTTTGTTGGCAATGTCTGTCTGAAGGTGAGCGAAGGGCTGGCTGAGGCGGTGATGGCCATGCTGCGGCTGGAGTTGTCGAAGAGTGTGGCGGCTAAAGTCGGATATTTTTTGGCCAGACATGCATTTACCAGCTTTAAGAAACGGGTCGATTACTCCGAATACGGCGGCGCGCCACTGCTGGGCATGAACGGTACCGGAATTGTCTGCCACGGCCGCTCTGATGCCAAGGCCATCAAGAATGCCATCAAGGTGGCGGCCGAGATGGTCAGAAATCGGGTAAACGATCATATCGTGCAGCTGTTGAACGATGCCGAAGCAGCCGGGGTTCTGGAACAGGGAAGCAACCCGGATAGCATGGAGCCGGCGGAGACCGTAACATGACAAGGTCGGTTGTTATCGGGACGGGTTCCTGTCTGCCCAAGCGGGAACTGACCAATGCCGACCTGGAAACAATGGTGGACACTTCCGACGAGTGGATTACCACTCGGACTGGGATCAAGAGCCGGCGGATTTCCGGCCACGGCGAGGAAACCTCCAAGCTGGGCGCGGCTGCTGCCCGCCAAGCTTTGGACATGGCCGGTCTTGCCCCGGCTGCTATTGATCTGATCATCGTCTGTTCCATCAGCCCGGATATGGTGATGCCGTCCTGCGCCTGTCTAGTCCAGAAGGAACTTGCCGCTTTAAATGCCTTTGCCTTCGATCTGAATGCCGCCTGTTCCGGGTTTGTGTTTGGCCTCGATGTGGCGGATCGGTATATTAAGGCGAATCCGGCCATGAAGATACTGGTTATCGGCGCTGAAAACCTTTCGGCCCGGACCAACTGGCAGGATCGCAGCACCTGTGTGTTGTTCGGCGATGCCGCTGGCGCCTGTGTGCTTACCGGCGGCGAAGAGGAGCAGCATGGACTGCTCGCCACCCGGTTGTACAGTGACGGTCGGCTCTGGCAACTGCTGAGTCTGGCTGGCGCGCCGAGCCTGAATCCCGATCTGGAGTATGCTGCCGATAACGGGGCCTATATCAAGATGGCCGGCCCGGATGTCTTTAAGATCGCCGTGCGGTCCATGGGGGAGGCGGTCAATAGTCTTCTCGCCCAGGAAGGCATTGCTATTGACCAGATCAAGCTTGTCATTCCGCACCAGGCAAATGTGCGGATTTTGCGCAGCCTGGCTGAAAAATTGAGCTTGCCGTTTGACAGGGTGTATACCACCATCGAGAAGTACGGGAACACCTCGGCCGCCAGTGTGCCGGTGGCGCTGGATGAGGCCAACCGACGCGGGATCCTGCAAAGGGGCGATCTGGTGCTTCTCTGCGTTTTTGGCGGCGGGTTTACCTGGGGAGCAGCCTTGCTCAGATGGTGAGCAGACCGGGCAGATGAAAAAATGTCTGATCGGCCGGGATTGTTGGTAACGTGGTTGCGCTTGGCGCTGTAATCCTGGATTAATACGCGACAGAGGGAGTAATGCTGTGGATTATTTTTTGACTGAAGAACAACAGATGATCGTGGATGTTGCCCGCCAGATTGCCGATGAAAAGATAATTCCCGCCCGGGCCGAACTTGACGAAAAGGATCAGTTCCCCGCAGAAATTCTGACCGTTATTGCGCAGGCCGATCTTTTCGGCCTATTTATCCCGGAGGAATACGGCGGTTACGGCGGCGGCTGTTTCGATGTGGTGATCGCTTTGGAACAGCTTGGTCGCGGCTGTGTCGGGGTGGCCACCAGTTTTGCCGCCAGCGCCCTGGGTGCCTATCCGATTCTGCTGGCCGGCAGCGAAGAGATGAAACAACAGTACATGCCCGATGTGGCTGCTGGCAGGCGTCGCTCGGCTTTTGCACTGACCGAGGCGAATGCCGGCAGTGATGCCTCCGGCATCCAGACCACGGCGGTGCTTGACGGTGACACCTGGGTACTGAACGGCACCAAACAGTGGATTACCAATGGCGGCGAGGCCCAGATCCATACGATTGTGGCCATGACCGATCGTTCAAAGGGACCGCGAGGCGCCAGCATTTTTGTGGTCGAGGACACAGACCCCGGTTTTTCCTTCGGTCCGAAAGAAAAGAAAATGGGAATTCGGGCCTCGTCAACCCGCGAACTGATTATGAAGGATTGCCGCATCCCCAAGGATCGGCTGGTGGGCAAGGTGGGCTCAGGCTTCATCACGGTGATGAAGACCCTGGATCTGTCCCGGCCGGGGATCGCCGCCCTCGGTGTCGGTCTGGGTCAGGCTGCCCTGGATGAGGCAGTGACCTATGCCAAGCAGCGGGTGCAGTTCGGTAAACCGATTATTTCCTTTCAGGCAGTGGCGCATATGCTTGCCGATATGGCGACCCAGATTGAGGCCTCACGGGCTTTGCTCTATGCGACGGCCAAGCATATCGACGCCCATGGCAAGGACATGACCAAGGTTGCTTCCATGTGCAAGGTCATGGCTACCGATATGGCCATGAAGGTCACCACCGACGCGGTGCAGATTCTGGCCGGCTACGGGTTCATGCGCGACTATCCGGTGGAGAAAATGATGCGCGACGCCAAGATCCTGCAGATCTATGAGGGTACCAACCAGATCCAGCGGAATGTCATTGGCCAGGAATTGAATAAAGAGTATAACAAAAAGTAGAATCTTTCGCCCCGCCGGGCGTTGGCGCACCGGGGTCGGAATATGCGAAATTATCGATAGAGAGAACCATGAAGATCGCTGTCTGTGTCAAACAGGTGCCCGATGCCAAGGATGTCCGTCTGGACCCGAAGACCAACACCCTGGCCAGAGAAGGGGTGCAGAGCATCATGAATCCTTACGACCGCCATGCTGTGGAAGAGGCCGTCCGTCTCAAGGAGAAACATGGTGGCACGGTGACGGTGATCAGCATGGGGCCGCCGCAGGCCGGCGAGACGTTGCGCGAGGCAGTGAGCTGCGGCGCCGACGACGCGGTGCTGGTCTCGGATCGGGCCTTTGCCGGGGCTGATACCTGGGCCACGACCTATACCCTGGCCATGGCGGTCAAAAAGCTCGGCGGCTATGATCTTATTCTCTGCGGCAAACAGGCCATTGACGGCGATACGGCCCAGGTCGGTCCAGGTCTGGCCTGGCGACTGGATATTCCCTATGTGACGTATGTGCGCCGGATAACCGCCTGTGACAACGGCCGGCTGCGGATGGAGAGGTTGATGGATGACGGTTACGACGAGGTGGAGGTGGAATTGCCGGCCCTGCTCACCGTGGTCAAGGAGATCAATGAGCCCCGGGTGCCATCGCTTAAGGGTAAGATGAAAGCCAAGAAGATGACGATTACTACCCTGAACGCGGAAATGATCGGGGCCGATGCCGCTCGGATCGGCCTGCAGGGTTCAACCACACAGGTGGTTCGCGTTTTTTCGCCGCAGATGGGCGGGCCCCGGACCATGCTGACCGGCTCGGTGGATGAGCAGGTGGCGCAGTTGGTCGAAAAGCTGGATACCTTGTGCTAGGACAATTATGTTGCTGATTGATAAGGAAGCCTGTATAGGCTGCGGGGTTTGTGAGGCAGAGTGTTCCTTTGACGCCATCAAGATAGTGGATGGTCTGGCGCAGGTGGCGGACACCTGTACGCTCTGCGGGGCCTGTGTCGACATCTGCGAGGTCGGCGCACTCAGTATCGAGCGGCAGGAACAGGCGGCCGGTCCGACCGATTTGCGCGATTGGGCCGGGGTCATGGTCTACGCGGAGTTTCGCCATCAGCGTCTGGCGCCGGTCTCTTTTGAATTGCTCGGCATCGGCCGGCAGTTGGCTGATCAACGTCAGGTTCCGCTGTATGCGGTCCTCTTGGGTGCCGATCTCGGGAACAGTGGCGCGGAGTTGGTGGCCTTTGGCGCCGACCAGGTTTTTCAGGTCGATCACCCCGTGCTGGCGCATTTTACCGATGAGGCCTATTCCCAGGTTTTCGAGGATATCATCCGGGAAGTCAAACCGGAAATCGTGCTGGCCGGGGCAACGGCCATCGGTCGTTCCTTTATCCCGCGGCTGGCCTCCTCGCTGGGTACCGGGTTGACCGCCGATTGTACGCAGTTGGAGATTCGGCCCGAGGATGGCGTTCTGCTCCAGACGCGGCCGGCCTTTGGCGGCAATGTGATGGCTACGATTGTCTGTCCGCACACCAGACCGCAGATGGCCACGGTGCGGCCGCGGGTCATGAAGGTCAATGGCCGTGATTCTGACCGGGTCGGCAGGATTATCGATTATGTGCCCAAGCCGGAACGGCTTCGGACCCGGGTCACGGTGTTGCATAGCGTGCGGGAGGATCTGGATCAGGTTAATATCTGCGAGGCCGATATTATTGTATCCGGCGGCCGCGGGCTTGAAAACGAAAAGGGTTTTGCCATGATCAGGCAGTTGGCCAAGCTGCTCGGCGCGGCGGTCGGGGCCTCTCGGGCCGCGGTTGATTCCGGCTGGATTCCTTATCCCCATCAGGTCGGCCAGACCGGCAAGACCGTCTGTCCGAAACTGTATATCGCCTGTGGTATCTCCGGGGCGATCCAGCATGTGGTAGGCATGCAGTCCGCCGACACCATTGTTGCCATCAACCGGGATCCTGAAGCGCCGATTTTCAATGTCGCCACCTACGGGATCGTGGGTGATCTCTTTGAGGTGGTACCCCGCCTGATCCAACAACTTGAACAGAGGAAAGGCAAATGAGTCTGGCCGGCAAGGTGGCAGTGGTAACCGGCGGCAGTCGCGGCATCGGCCGGGCGGTCTGTCTGCGTCTGGCAGAGATGGGTGCCCGGGTGGTGGTCAACTATGTGAGCCGGTCGGAAGCGGCCGAGGAAACCGTTGAGTTGGTTAAAGCCGCTGGCGGGACGGCCCTGGTCGCCAAATTTGATGTTGCCGACAGCGCCGGAGTCCAGGAGGGATTCAAGAAAATTCTCGCTGACTGCGGCCGGCTCGATATTCTGGTCAGTAACGCCGGGATCACCAGGGATGGGTTGCTGGCCACCATGAAGGAGGATGACTGGGATCAGGTCATCAACACCAACCTCAAGGGGTCTTTCAACTGTATCAAGGCGGCCTGCCGGCCGATGATGAAGAACCGTTGGGGCCGGATTATCGCCATTACCTCGGTGATCGCCTTTGCCGGCAATGCCGGCCAGGTGAACTATGCGGCGGCCAAGGCCGGTCTGGTCGGGCTGATCCGTTCGGCGGCCCGGGAACTGGCCTCTCGTGGCATCACCGTCAACGGCGTGGCGCCCGGCTATATTGATACCGATATGACCAGCGAACTGCCCGACACCGTTAGGGATGCCATTCTGAAGGGCATTCCGCTTGGGGTGCTGGGCGAGGCCCGGGACGTGGCCGGGGCCGTGGGGTATCTGGCCGGAGATGATGCCAGGTATGTGACCGGCCAGGTTCTGCATGTGAACGGTGGCATGTTCATGGGGTGATCTTTTCTGCAGCGAATTGGTACGCGGAGAAAAGGGGAAAGACAAAAGACAGATTCCAATCGCAAGAAACAGCAGGAATGCGATGGATGGCAGTTGATAGTGGAAGCATGACCGGCAGAAGGGATCCGGCGGTTTGAAAAAAAAATCGTTAAACGAGTCAAGGAGAGAAAAAGATGTCTTCAGAAGCGAAACTAATTGATATTATTGTTGAACAATTGAATGTTGAAAAAGATAAGGTGACGCCGGATGCGTCGTTTGTCGATGATCTCGGCGCCGATTCCCTGGACTTGGTCGAGTTGATCATGGCCATGGAAGAGGCGTTTGACATTGAAATTCCCGATGAGGTGGCCGAGAAGATTACCACGGTTAAAGATGCCATCGCCCACGTTAAGTCCGTTTCCTGATCGGAGAAAGACTAACTGGCAATTCGTGAGTGATACCGCCGAGAGCCCACAGCAATGGTTTTAACCTGACGGTTTTCTGGTTTTAGCGGTGCCGGCGGGCGGTTGTGTCGGGCAGTGTTTTGGTTAGCCTGCCGCTGAAACGCTCGGCAGGGGAAGCGGATGCGCTTGACAGGTTGTCATGAGGCTGGCACAAGTTGGAGTGTAGCGAACTGGCCGCGGTTCCGTCATCGAAAGTCGGAATGGCAGTGGAGTTGATGAGGGCTGACGGCTTGGTCGGGATATGGCTGGCAGACGAGGAGTGGCAAGCTGATGAGAAGAGTAGTGGTGACCGGTGCAGGTCTGGTGACTCCGCTGGGCACGGGCCTTGAGAAGAGTTGGCGCAATCTGTGCGAAGGCAGAAGCGGCGTCGGGCTTATCACGCGGTTCGATACCAGTAATTACGATGTCAAAATCGCCGCGGAGGTTAAGGATTTCAAGTCTGAAGAATTTCTCGACCAGAAGCTGGCCAGGCATCTGGAGCTGTTCGTGCAGTATGCGATGGCCGCGGCTGGCATGGCCCTGCAGCATTCAGGTCTGGTCATCTCCGCCCAGAACGCTACCCGGGTGGCCGTGGTCACCGGCAACGGCATCGGCGGTCTGCCGACCATTGAAAAATATCATCAGGTCTGCATGGAGCGGGGCCCGCGGCGGATCACGCCATTTTTTATTCCCATGGTCATCTCCAATATGAGTGCCGGCCAAGTCTCTATTCTCTACGGCGCCAAGGGGCCGAATCTGTCGGTCACCACCGCCTGCGCTGCTGGTACGCATGCGGTCGGCGAGGCTTTTCGGCTGATCAGTCGCGGCAACTGCGACGCCGCCATCACCGGCGGCAGCGAATCAACCGTCTGTCCCTTGGCGGTGGGCGGCTTTAATTCGATGAAGGCGCTGTCGAAACGCAACGACGCCCCCCAAGAGGCATCGCGGCCCTTCGACCGAGACCGGGACGGGTTCATTATCGCCGAAGGTGCCGGCATGCTTATTCTGGAAGAACTGGAACACGCCTGGGCGCGCAACGCCGAGATCATGGCCGAAGTGGTCGGCTACGGTCTTTCCGGCGACGCCTATCATATGGCCGCTCCGCCCGAGGACGGCGATGGCGCGGCGCGCTGCATGCAGATGGCCCTGGATGATGCCGGTCTGGAGCCGGCGGCCATTGATTACATCAATGCCCATGGCACCTCGACGCCGTTAAATGATGTCTGCGAAACCCGGGCCATCAAGACCGTTTTCAAGGATCATGCCCGGAAATTGGCGATCAGTTCCACCAAGTCAATGACCGGCCACATGCTGGGCGGTGCCGGCGGCATTGAAGCGGTTTTTACAGCCCTGACGATTCAAAGGGGTATTATCCCGCCGACCATCAACCTGGTCAATCCTGATCCGGAATGCGATCTCGATTACGTGCCGAACGTGGCCCGTGAGGTGCAGGTGCAGGCGGCCATGTCCAATTCCTTCGGTTTCGGCGGCACTAACGCGGTACTGGTGATGAAGCGTTTTACCGGGTGATTCCCTTTCCGGATGCTCGCTGCGCTTTGAGGGTCGGCTTGCCTGGTGCCGGGTTCCGGTCTGAGTGATTTCTCATTGTTTAGACGAGGTGATCGTGAAAATTGCTATTGGCTGTGATCATGGCGGTCTGGGATTAAAGGCGGCGGTCAGCGCCCTGCTTGCCACCCTGGGCCATGAAGTGGTAAACCATGGCTGTGATTCGCCGGATTCGGTAGATTATCCGGGTTTCGCGCAATCGGTGTGCGAGGCGGTGCTTGCCGGCCGTTGCGCGCGCGGCATTTTAATCTGCGGTACCGGCATCGGCATGTCCATGGCGGCCAATCGTTTCAAAGGCATTCGCGCGGCCCTCTGTCATGAGTTGTTTACGGCCCGGATGAGCCGGGAGCATAACAACGCCAATGTGCTCTGCCTGGGGGCGCGGGTGATCGGTCCCGGCCTGGCCGAGGAAATGGTGCGGGTGTGGATGACGACGGAGTTTGCCGCGGGCAGACACCAGCGTCGTATTGAGATGTTCTGAATCGGAAGGGTGACAGGGGTGTCGTTTCTTAATCGGGTTGATCCGCAGATCTATCGTTTCATCAGGGGCGAATACGAACGCCAGTCGAATCAGCTCGAGCTGATCGCCTCTGAAAATATCGTCAGCGAGGCGGTTCTGGAGGCCCAGGGCTCCATCTTCACCAATAAGTATGCCGAAGGGTATCCGCATCGCCGCTACTATGGCGGCTGCGATTTCGCCGATGAGGTGGAGACCCTGGCCATTGAACGGGCTCGGCAGATCTTCAAGGCCGAATACGCCAATGTCCAGCCCCATTCCGGCAGCCAGGCCAATATGGCGGTCTATTTTGCCGTGCTCAAGCCGGGTGACACCGTACTGGGCATGGATCTGGCGCATGGCGGTCATCTGACCCATGGCAGTCCGGTCAATTTTTCCGGGCAGTTGTACAAGATCGTTTCCTATGGGGTCAATCGGGAGACGGAACGGATCGATATGGCCGAGGTGGAGCGGGTTGCCTTGGCGGAGCGGCCGAAACTAATCGTGGCCGGCGCGAGCGCCTATCCCCGGGAGATCGATTTCGAGGCCTTCCGGCGGATCGCCGACAAGGTGGGCGCCCTGTTCATGGTGGACATGGCCCATATCGCCGGGCTAATCGCAGCCGGGGTCCATCCGTCACCGGTGCCGCACGCCGATTTCGTGACTAGTACCACCCACAAGACTTTGCGCGGTCCGCGCGGCGGCCTCATCCTTGCCAAGGCCGAGTATGCCAAGGCCCTGGACAGCAAGATATTTCCCGGCATTCAGGGCGGACCGCTGGTGCACGTCATCGCTGCCAAGGCTGTCAGTTTCAAAGAGGCCATGGCTGACGATTTCCGCGTCTACCAGCAACAGGTAGTGCGCAATGCCCGCACTCTTGCCGCCAGTTTGATGAAGTGTGACTTCCGCCTGGTGTCCGGCGGCACGGACAACCATCTGCTGCTGGTTGACCTGGCTTCTAAGAAGATCACCGGCAAGGAGGCCGAGGCGGTTCTCGAGACGGCCGGGCTTACGGTGAACAAGAATGCCATCCCCTTTGACACCCAGAGCCGTTTCGTGACGAGCGGCATCCGGGTCGGTACCCCGGCGGTCACCACCCGCGGTTTCAAGGAACCGGAGATGGAGCGGATCGCCACCTGGATCGACCGGGTTATCCGCCATCGTGACGACAAGGGCGTGCTGGCTACCATCCGGGAAGAGGTCTGGGATCTTTGCGGCCGTTTCCCCTTGTATCCCCACCTGCGCACGGAGGAATAAATGCGGTTCGCATTCCTTCGTCAGCCCTCGAGTTGTTGATTCGTTGATTATGCAACAAGAACAAAGGCCATCCTGGCACGAATACTTCATGGGCATCACCGAACTTGTGGCCCAGCGGGCTACCTGTCTGCGCCGCAAGGTCGGGGCGATTATTGTCCGTGACAAGCGGATCATCACCACCGGCTACAACGGTGTTCCCGTCAATATCCGCCATTGCGCCGAGGTTGGTTGCCTGCGTCAGCAGCTGGGAGTTCCCTCTGGCGAACGGCATGAACTGTGCCGCGGCCTGCATGCCGAGCAAAATGCCATTATCCAGGGCGCGTTGCACGGGGTCAGCCTGGCCGGCGCCTCCCTTTACTGCACGAATCAGCCATGCTCGATCTGCAGCAAGATGCTGATCAATGCCCGGATAGTTGAAATCTTCTATAAAGACGGGTACGATGATCCGCTGGCAACCGCCATGCTGGCCGAGGCCGGGGTCACGCTCAGAAAGGTCGGCTGACCCCCGTCCATTCCGGGCCGCTGCATGGCAAGGCATTCTCCCGTTTCCGATCAGAGTAACTGTTCACCAAGAGGCGAAAACCTGATCGTTGTCCGCAGCCTGTAATCGTTCAGCAGTGCTGCAGATGCGCGAAAGAGGTCTGTGAGCTGTACTGGTCCTACGCGAACAGGCCGATGACAAAGCAGATGCGGTGCTGCTGAACGATTACCGTCAGGTGCTTCCATGAAATGTCCCTATTGCGGTTCTCTGGAAAATAAGGTCGTTGATTCCCGCCTCAACAAGGATTACACCATCACCCGCCGTCGCCGGGCCTGTGAGGCATGCAATCAGCGGTTCACCACCTACGAACGGCTCGAGGTGATGATGCCGATGATGATCAAGAAGGACGGTCGCCGGGAACCGTGGGACCGGCACAAGGTGGTGGAGGGGTTGCAGAAGGCCTGTGAGAAACGGCCGGTCAGCATGAGCGATATCGACGCCTTTGTGGATGAGTTGGAACGGCGCCTGCAAGATCTTGGTGAACGGGAGGTGCCGACCCGGCAGGTGGGCGAATGGGTCATGGAGGGTCTGGCCGGCCTCGATGAGGTCGCCTATGTGCGGTTTGCCTCGGTCTACCGTCAATTCAAGGATATCAACGAGTTCATGGATGAACTCAAGACGCTGCTCGCCACCAGGAAATGACGGCGCCGGCCGATACGTCGTATATGCGGCTGGCCCTGCGGGAGGCCTGCAAGGGGATCGGCCGCACCTCTCCGAATCCCAGCGTCGGCGCGGTTGTGGTTCGGGATGGCAAGGTGGTGGGCCGCGGGTATCACAGAAAAGCCGGCACGCCCCATGCCGAGGTCCACGCCCTGCGGGCTGCCGGCGATGCCGCCCGGGGTGCCACCCTTTACGTGACGCTGGAGCCCTGCAACCATACCGGCCGGACCCCGCCCTGCACCGGCGCGATTCTCGCCGCCGGCATCAGCCGAGTGGTGATCGGCATGGCCGATCCCAATCCGCGGGTGGTGGGCGGCGGCGCCCGGTTTCTGGCCGAGCGCGGCCTGGAGGTAGTGAGCGGCGTCTTGACGGCGGAGTGTTGCCGGATCAACCTGCCTTTTATCAAGTACATTTCTACTGGCCGGCCCTGGGTGATGATGAAGGCCGGCATCAGCCTTGACGGGCGGATCGCGGCAGGGCCGGGGCAGTGTACCCGGATTACCGGTGCCGCGTCCCGGCGCCAGGTGCACCGGCTGCGCGATACGGTGGATGCCATTTTGGTCGGCATCGACACCGTGCTTGTCGATGATCCGGCTCTGACCACCCGGCTGCCAAAGGGTGTTCGTGCGCCGCGCGATCCCCTGCGGGTCGTGCTGGACAGCCGGTTGCGGCTGCCAACTTCCGCCAAGTTGCTCAACCAGGATTCAGTCGCCCCCACCTGGATATTTTGTGGGCCCGGCCATGATCCGGCCAGGCGAAAAGCCCTGGTCGCGGCCGGCGCCGTAATCAAGGAGGTGCCGCTCACCGGCGCGGGGGGCGGGCTTGATCTGGCCGCGGTACTTGATGAACTGGGGCGCAACCAGTGCACCTCCCTGCTGGTCGAGGGGGGTGGCCAGGTGCATGGCTCCTTTCTGGCCGCCGGTCTGGTTGACCAGGTTTTTCTGTTTGTTGCCCCGGTCTTCTTGGGTGATACCGGGGTGCCGGTCGTGCGTTGTGATGCAGAACACTGGCAAGCCGCTCTTCCTACCCTCACGGACATTGCGGTCCGTCGCTACGGCGATGATGTCCTGATCGAAGGGAAGATTGTTAAAACGACCAATGATTTCTGCGAGGATCTGAAGAAATGACCATGAACGAGCCATTGACCCAGCCATTGAATTTTATCAAGCGTATCATCAACGACGACCGTGCGGTTAACAAGAACGACGGCCGGGTCGTGACCCGGTTTCCGCCCGAGCCCAATGGTTATCTGCATATCGGTCATGCTAAGTCCATCTGCCTCAATTTCGGGCTGGCTGTCGAGTATGGCGGCCGGTGCCACCTGCGTTTCGACGACACCAATCCGAGCAAGGAAGAGACCGAGTACATCGACTCGATCATGGCTGATGTCCGCTGGCTGGGGTTCGACTGGGGAACGCATCTCTACTATGCCTCTGATTATTTTGAGCAACTGTACGATTTTGCGGTGCGGCTGATTCAGGCCGGCAAGGCCTATGTCTGCAGCCTGAGCGCCGAGGAGATCCGCGCCAGCCGTGGAACTTTAACCGAACCCGGCCAGGAGAGCCCGTATCGGAACCGACCGCTGGCTGAGAATCTTGATCTCTTTGCCCGCATGCGGGCCGGCGAGTTTCCGGACGGTGCCCATGTGCTGCGCGCGAAAATCGACATGGCCTCGGGCAATCTCAACATGCGCGATCCGGTTAGCTATCGGATCATGCATACCGCCCACCATCGGACTGGCGATGCCTGGTGCATTTATCCCATGTACGATTTTGCCCACTGTCTCTCCGATTCCATCGAGGGCATCACCCACTCCATCTGTACTTTGGAGTTTGAGGATCACCGGCCGCTCTACGACTGGATCCTGGGCGAATTGGCCGTCGCCTGCCACCCCCAGCAGATCGAATTCGCCCGTCTCAACCTGACCTACACGGTGATGAGCAAGCGCAAGCTCCTGCAATTAGTGAACAACGGTCATGTCCGCGGCTGGGACGACCCCCGGATGCCGACCATCTCGGGTCTGAGGCGGCGCGGCTATACGCCTGAGGCGATCCGCGACTTCTGCGAACGGATCGGCGTGGCCAAGAAGGACAGCATGGTGGACATGGCCCTGCTGGAACATTGCCTGCGCGAGGATCTCAACAGGCGGGCGCCGCGGGCCATGGCAGTGCTGCGGCCGCTCAAGATGGTGATCGAGAACTATCCGGCGGATCTGGTGGAAGAGATGGAGGCGGTGAACAACCCCGAGAACCCGGCGGCGGGCACCCGTAACGTGCCGTTTTCCAGGGTGCTGTACATCGAGCAGGATGATTTCATGGAGGAGCCGCCCAAGAAATTCTACCGCCTGGCCCCGGGCCGGGAGGTGCGGCTCCGCTACGGCTATCTTGTTACCTGTGTCGGGGTGGTCCGGGATGAAGAAACCGGCGAGGTGCGGGAAGTGCGCTGCACCTACGACCCGGCGACCCGGGGCGGCACCACGCCGGATGGCCGCAAGGTGAAGGCGACCATCCACTGGGTGTCGGCACCCCACGCCCTGGAGGCGGAGGTGCGGCTTTACGATGCCCTGTTTTCAGTGGAGAATCCCGGGGCGGCCAAGGATGTCGACTTCCAGGAACTGCTCAACCCCGATTCTCTGACAATGCTTACCGGCTGCCGGCTGGAGCCGGCCTTGGCCGAGGCAGTCCCCGGCAGTTTCTATCAGTTTGAGCGGCTTGGCTATTTCTGCGTGGATGCCGGGGACAGTCGGCCGGGGCAGCCGGTGTTCAACCGTACCGTCACCCTGCGGGATACCTGGGCAAAGCTGCAGCAGAAGGGCCCGCAGGAATAGCGCCTGCCGAGTGGTTTCAATTGGAGGCGGCCAGGTAATTCCGCAGCCATTCCAGGAGCCAGCCGCTCCGGAAGGATGTCTTCAGGGCCAGCATATAGAGCAGATAGAGAAACAAGCCGGCCGTGGCGGTCATCCCCACACAAACCCTCCAGCCCTCCCTGCCTTCCAGTCGCAGGTAGAGAAAAATGAAAAGCAGGGAGGCCAAGGGGAAGCCGCACAGGAAGATGCAGAGCAGAAAGCCCAGGATCCATAGGAAAATTGTTATGGTATTTCTGTCGGCGCGCGCCGGATCGGCCTCGGCCGCCAATTGCAGGTCCATGGTTTTTCCGGCGTGCTCTTTATTGTTCCCTGGCCAGCTTGTCAGAAAATTGATGACGGCCATGCCGCAGACAAAGAGGGCGATGCCGGTCGGGAACTGCGCGGCATCCCGCGGCCACTGTCGGGTGGCGATGAGCACCGCAACCGCCGCCGCCATGATGCAGAAGGTCAGAATGGTGGCGCCTTTATTTGCCATGCGGTACCTTCTGCATGCGCCAGCCGGAAAGCATCGGATAGAGGACAACGGCTACGGCCAGCAGCATAAGGATGACAACCCCCGGCCGGAACAGCCAGTTGAACCCATAGAGCTGCGTGGACAACGCGAGATAGGTTTCAGCCGGCTCCCCTAGGAGAAGGCCGATGATGAAAGGCGGCCGCGGCAGGCCGGCCCGCAGCATCCAGTATCCCAGAAAGCCGAATGCCACCATGACGAGCAGGTCGCCCATCCTGTTTTCCGTGCCATAGGCGCCGAGAAAGCATAAAAAAACAATGACCGGAATGAGCAGATTGCCCCGGATCAGGGTGAGTCTGGCAAAATGGTTGATGAACAGCAGGCTGACCGCGACCGTGATAATATTGGCCAGGGCGATAGTCCAGGCCATTGAGAAGGTCAGGGCGAGGTGCTTGGTCAGCATATCAGGCCCAGGCGCCAGGCCAAGGATGATCAGGCCGCTCAGCAGGATGGACATGGAGCCGGTCGCCGGGATGCCGAAGGCAATCGTCGGAATTAACCCGGCGCCCTCTTTTGAATTGTTCGCAGCCCCTGGCCCCAGCACGCCCCTGACGTCCCCCTTGCCGAAGCCGGCTCTTTCCTCTTTTGTTCTGCTGCTCTGCACGGCATGGCCATAGGCGATCCACTGGGAGACTGCGCCGCCGAGGCCGGGAAGAAAGCCGATCCAACTGCCGATAAGGCTGCAGCGGATCACCAGCCAGCCATGCCGGAAGGTATCCCGTATGCCTTCCATGACGCCGCTACTCAGTTTTTCGGGCGACAGATTCCCCGCGATGGAAGTCCCCCTGACCTTCAGGTCAACGATTTCGGGAATGGTGAAGATGCCGATGATCGCCGGCACTAAGGGGATGCCGTTCCAGAGGGCCATCTGGCCGAAGGTGAGCCGGAGGGTGCCGGTCTGCGGTGCCTCGCCCACCATGGCGCATAACAGGCCGAATCCCCCGGCCAGCAGGCCGGCGGTCAGGCCGCGGCCGTCTTTGCTGCTGAGCCCGGCGATGCTGGTCAGGCCGATGATGATGACCATCAACATCTCTGGCGAGCCGCAGGCGAGAATCAGCGGTTTGACCAGCGGAATGGCTACTACAAGAACAATGGCGCCAATAATCGCCCCGACCAGGGAACTCATCAGGGCGGCGCCCAAGGCGCGGCCGGCCTCCCCCTTCTTGGCCATGGGATAACCGTCCATGATAGTGGCCACGGTTGTCGGTTCGCCGGGGATGCCGAACAGGACCGAGGTGATGTCGCCGGTCGTCTGGACCACCGAGTGCATGCCCAGGAGAAAGGGGATGCCCTCCTGCGGGGTCATCCGGTAAATGAAGGGCAGCATGATGGCAAGCGTGGCGCTGCCGCCGATGCCGGGCAGGATGCCGACCC
>MGTE01000106.1:32192-32893 GCA_001799275.1 Deltaproteobacteria bacterium RIFOXYD12_FULL_57_12 | reverse complement strand
CATGCATGTTGTGCGAGGTGTAGATCATGGTTGTCCGGCGTTCTGTCCGCAGGGTGCGCAACTGGTGCCGCACCTTGTCGGCAATGTCCGGATCGAGGCTGGCCGTGGGTTCGTCCAGAAAGAGGATCTCCGGATCGTTGAGAAAGGCCTTGCACAGGTTGAGGCGGGTGAGCTGGCCGGAGGAGAGGCTGCCGGTCAGATGATCCATGACCTCGGGAATCTCGAACAACGTCAGGAGATCGTGGATTTTTTTTCGGTCGGTCCGCTGGCCGTAGAGCCGGGCAAAGACGTTCAGATTCTCCCAGACCGTCAGATTGCTGGGCAGGGCGGTGTAGGCCGAGGAGAAGTTGACGCGTTTCAGAATCTCCCGCCGTTCTTCCGGCAGGTCGCGGCCCAGGATGCGGATGCGGCCGGCGCTCGGGGTGATGAGGCCGAGCAGCAGATGGATGGTGGTAGTCTTGCCGGCGCCGTTCGTGCCAAGCAGCCCGAGGATCTCGCCCTGACAGGCCGTGAACGAGAGATCGGTCAGGGCCGCGAAGCTGCCGAACTGTTTGCTGAGGCCAATAACCTCGATCACCGGCGATTGGGTTGTCTGCGGGCTGTCTGGCATGGCGCGGGGCGTCGATTTTCTGTGGTGCTGTTATGCCGGATCGGCCGGCGGCGGCGCGTCGTCCGCGGTCTCTGGTCCGGCCGGCGCTTCG
>MGTE01000106.1:31331-32172 GCA_001799275.1 Deltaproteobacteria bacterium RIFOXYD12_FULL_57_12 | reverse complement strand
CATGCCGCCGGAGATGATAAGTTTGAATGCGTCGTCCACGGACATGGTTAACGGGATGGTATCCTCCTCCGGCACCATGAGGAGAAAGCCGGAGGTCGGGTTGGGAGTGGTGGGCACAAAGACGTTGATGACCCGCCTTCCTGTGACCAGCTGGATCTCTCCCTCGGTCACGCCGGTGACAAAACCGATCGTCCAGATCTCCTTGCGAGGATACTCGATGAGGATCACCTCGCGGAACCCTTTGCGTTCCTTGCCAAAAGTGGTGTCTGCCACCTGCTTGAACAGCGCATAGATGGACCTGACGAGCGGGATTTTATACATCAGTTTTTCAGAATAGACGAGCACGGCGCGGCCCAGAAAGTTCGCCGTCAGCACCCCGACCATGAGGATGAGCAGCAGGCTGGTCAGCAGGCCGAAGCCCGGAAGGTGAACACCGAACACGATGTCGGGCTGCAGGGCGGGCGGCAGCACCCGGTAGAGAAGATTGTCGATCCAGGAGACAAAGGCCTGCACCACCAGGATGGTCAGACCGATGGGCGCCACCACCAGGAGTCCGGTGGCAAAATAGGTTTTCAGCTTTTTTTTCAGCAGACGTGTGAGCGGTGATTTTGTGCGGGTGGTCATCTGGCGTTTTCCTGTTCCGGATAATAGCCTCAGGGCCAGGGCTCGAGTTACGGTCCGGCAATGAATGGCAGTTGTAACTACTAGGTGGATAGTCTGTAGGCGTTTAGTTTATTAGTGATTTGAAATTACAAGATTAGGCCTGCTTCCGCCTTGCGGATTAGCTCATTTTTGCCTGGCAGGCTACAGTCTAGGGACGCGGAAAATACTAATATACCAT
>MGTE01000106.1:30957-31301 GCA_001799275.1 Deltaproteobacteria bacterium RIFOXYD12_FULL_57_12 | reverse complement strand
TCACGCATCCCGTCTTCGGGCCATCTTTGGTCTTGCCTCAATCGCAAAATCCTCAGAGTAGCGCTGCTACTCCTGCGGTTTTGCTCAATCGGCGCTACCAAATCTGACCCCAATCCGGGCGCGATCCAGGTACATTAGTATTTTCCGAGTCCCCTAACTGTCTAAATAACCCGAATAGTTACTGGCAGTTTTAAAAACGGATCGAAACATACCACACAGTCGGGTAAGATAGCCAGCGTCATCCGCTGTCGGCTTCCGGCCATTTTTTGCCTCAGGGTTTATTTTACATGAGTTTTTTCCTGCTGACATTTTTCCTCATTTATGGCGGCTTCCATTGCTATGCC
>MGTE01000106.1:14066-30884 GCA_001799275.1 Deltaproteobacteria bacterium RIFOXYD12_FULL_57_12 | reverse complement strand
AAGGCGCGGCCAAGGTCCTGGCCTTTGCCGGCTACATGTGGATGGGGGCGCTTTTTTTCTTTGTCGTGGCCGGGGTGCTGGTGGACTGCTGCCGGCTCTTGGCGGCCGGGCTGGGAGCGGCTTCCGGCACGGCGGGTCTGTTCTCCTCGCTTGCTTTTTTCGTACCCTTGGGAGCGGCGCTGATTTTTTCGGCATATGGTTTTTTTGAGGCAATGCTTATCCGAGCCGAAACCGTTACCTTGGCCAGTTCCAAAATTTCGGCCACGGCGGGTAGGCTGCGTATCGTGCAGATTTCGGATGTGCATCTGGGATTGATGGTCCGGAAAGAGCGGCTGGCGCGGATTCTGGCAACGGTGCGGGCGCTGGCCCCGGATATTCTGGTCTGCACCGGCGATCTGGTGGACGGTCAGTTGGATGACATTCAGGACTTGGCGGCCATGTTCGCGGAGATCCGGCCACGTTACGGCAAATATGCCGTTACCGGCAACCATGAATTCTATGCCGGCCTTGATCAGGCGCTCCGCTTCATGCGGACCGCCGGCTTTACCGTGCTGCGCAACGAATGGCAGGCCGTGGCGCCCGGACTTGTCCTGGCAGGGGTCGATGATCGGGCCGTAGATCACTTCGAATCGCGGCAGGCAGGGGGCGAGGCCGAACTGCTCGCCACTTTGCCGGCCGGGTTGTACACTGTCCTGTTGAAGCACCGGCCCAAGGTGGAAAACGCCAGCCTGGGCCGCTTCGACCTTCAGCTCTCCGGCCATACCCATCAGGGCCAGATGTTCCCCTTCAGTCTGCTGACCAGGTTGTTCTTCCCCCTGCATGCCGGCGGCTACCCGTTGGCCGGCGGGTCGTATCTTTATGTCAGCCGGGGTTCAGGAACCTGGGGGCCGCCGATCCGTTTCCTGGCGCCGCCGGAGGTGACTCTCATCGAACTGATACCCGCCGCCGGGCAGTGAGGTGCCTGTTTGCAAACAAGACGGGTTGTGGTATGAATCTCATGTTCTTGGTTTTTGCCGGACTGGCCGCGATCGGGCGTTTGTTCCCCAGTCTTTTGTCCGGCTACTGAAAGGTACAGATGCGCATGCAGGATGACCGTAAGACAAAGAAACAGCTGATTGCGGAACTGGTTGAAGCTCGTTGCCAACTGGCGGCGGCAGACGCCTTCAGGGCGACACCCATCTACCGCCATCTGTTCGAGCAACTCAACGGGGCGGTTTTACTGGCGGATGCGGCAACCGGTAAACTTCTCGACTGCAACTGGGCCGCGGTGCAGCTTCTCGGCCGCGATCGTGCGGAAATCATCGGCATGCACCAGGAGGGCATCCATCCGCCGCACACGGCAGACGAGTATCGCCGGCGGTTTGCCGAACATGTTGCAAAGGGCAGGGGAGCCGACTATGAAGGCGAGGTGATTCGGAAAGACGGGCGGATTGTTCCCGTGCAGATCAGCGCCGTGCCGGTGGAACTGGACGGCCGGGCCATGATTTTCGGGCTTTTTCAGGATATCTCGGCACGGGTAACCATCGAACAGACGCTCCGGGAATCCGAGGCCAGGTACAGGATTTTTTTTGAACAGGCGCCGGACGGCATCCTCATCGCTGATATCGAGACCAGGAAGTTTCTGTACGCCAACCCGGCGGCGGCTGCCATGTTCGGCTGCGACCAGGCGGAGCTGCTCAGGCTCGGCGTCGAGGATATCCACCCGCCTGAGGCGCTGGCCGCGGTGGTTGCCGAATTCATGGCCCAGGCCCGCGGCGAAAAGCTGATGGCGCCCATTATTCCCTGCCGCCGGCGGGACGGGACGGTGTTCTTTGCCGACATCAAGACCACCATGGCCCGGCTCGATGGCCGGCCCTGCAACATCGGCTTTTTTACCGATGTCACCCTGCGGCAGCAGGCCGAAATACGATTGGCCGCCAGCGAGGCCAGATTCCGCGAATTGGTGGATCTCCTGCCGCTGATCGTGTTTGAGGTCGACCTCTCCGGCCGGCTGACCTTTGTCAACCGGCAGGCCTTCACCGCCCTTGGTTACCGCAAGGCGAGTCTGCCGCAGGGACTCAATCTCCTCGATTTTCTGGTGCTGGGGGATCGAGATCGGGCGGCCGGCAACATGCAGCGCCTTTTTCGGGGCGAGGCGGCCCAGGCAAACGAATATCGGCTGCAACGCAAGGACGGCAGCAGCATGCCGGTTATCAGTTCTTCGAGCGTTATTTTTGACCAGGGCCGGCCCGTCGGCCTGCGCGGGGTTATTCTCGACATCTCCGACCGGAAACTGGCAGAGGAGAATCTCCGCCGCGAGCGCGACAAACTCCAGGGGTATCTTGACGTGGCCGGCGTCATGCTGCTCGCCCTCAACGATCGTCAGGAAGTGGCGATGATCAACCGGAAGGGCTGCGAGATCCTCGGGCTGTCGGAAGAGGAGATCGTCGGCAGAAACTGGTTTAAGACGTTTCTGCCCCCGGAGCAGCGGGATGAGGTCGCCGTGATCTTCGACCGGCTGCTTGCCGGCGAGGTCGAGCCGGCGGAGTATTACGAGAACCCTGTGCTCGCCGCTGATGGCCGGCTGCGGATGATCGCCTGGCACAACACCGTGCTGCGGGAAGGTGATCACGTGGTCGGCCTGCTGAGTTCCGGCGAGGATATCACCCTGCGCCGCCAGATGGAGGAGGAACTCGCCAAGGTGCAGAAACTGGAGTCGGTCGGTCTGCTGGCCGGTGGTATTGCCCATGATTTCAACAACCTGCTGACTGCAATTCTGGGCAATATCTCCCTGGCCAAGGAGTATATCAGACCGGAGGATGCCCTCTTTCCCCTGCTGGATGATTCGGAAAAGGCCTCTTTTCGCGCCCGGGATCTGACTCGGCAGCTGCTGACCTTTGCCAGGGGCGGCGTGCCGGTCACGGAGACCGCTGCCCTTGGCAATTTGATCCGGGACTCCGCCGCCTTTGTGCTGCGCGGGAGCAGCTCCACCCCTGATTTTTTTATTCCCGAGGATCTCTGGATGGTGAAAATCGACAAGGGTCAGATCAACCAGGTGATCCAGAATCTCGTCATCAATGCGGAGCAGAGCATGCCCCGGGGCGGGCTTGTCTCGGTGCGCTGTGAGAATGTGCAACTCGGCCCGGATGTGCCCGTCCCCCTGCCTGCCGGCGATTATGTCCGGGTGTCGGTTCGGGACCAGGGGAGTGGCATCCCGCCGGAAAACATCGGTAAGGTGTTTGATCCCTATTTCACCACCAAGTCGGGGGGCAGCGGGCTTGGCCTGGCAACGGTCCACTCCATCCTCAGAAGCCACAATGGCCATATCAGCGTTGAAACGAGTCCTGGCGGCGGCACTGCCTTTCATGTCTATCTGCCGGCTCTGCCGTTCGTCCGTCCGGTCGTTTCCCTTGTTGCCGACCGTCACGAACTGGCAATCGGGCCGGGCCGGATCCTGGTCATGGACGATGAATCGATTGTGTGCAATGTGGTCGCCGCCATGCTGGAGAAGATGGGGTTCGCGGTTGACTGCGTCGTTGACGGCAGCGAGGCCCTCGACCTTTATTTCAGGGAGAAAGAGGCTGGCCGGCCATACGACGTGGTGGTGATGGATGTCACCATTCCGGGTGGCATGGGGGGTGAGGAGGCGGTGGCCAGGTTGCTGGCTGTTGATCCGCAGGCCAGGGTTATTGTGGCGAGTGGTTATTCCAGGGACCCGATTGTCGCCAATTTCCGGGAATACGGGTTCCGGGCCGCTATTGCCAAACCATTTACCGTGCAAGACCTGAGCAATGTCCTGCGGGAGGTACTCGGTCAGTGAACCTTTATCCAGGAGAGAAAGATGCGGTTTGATCCGACAGCAGACTACAGCAAACTTGATCAGCCCGAGGTGCTCGGGGTGATCTTTCATCCGTGCCGTGATTCGGGCGGGCCGTCGCCGGTCGGGGCGTTAGATCACGATATCGCGGTGGAAAACGGCATCAGTCTTGGCGCCCGCTTTTACCTTGCCGTCGCCGAGGCGCCGCATATTCTGTTTTTTCACGGCAACGGCGAAACCATCGGTGACTACGACGAGATCGGCCCCATGTACAATGCGGTCGGGCTCAATTTTTTGGCCGTGGATTATCGCGGCTATGGCAGGAGTTCCGGCACGCCGACCGTCTCCAATATGCTTGCCGATGCCCATCTTGTCCTGGCCGAGGTCAGGCAATGGATGGCCGCTGCTGGCCGGCCCGGTCCGCTCCTGGTCATGGGCCGGTCCCTGGGCTGTGCCTGCGCGCTGGAACTGGCCGCGGCCCACGAGGCTGATCTGGCCGGGCTGATCATTGAAAGCGGCTTTTCCGAAACCCTGCCGCTTCTTTGCAACCTGGGGATTGATGTGGAACGCCTCGACATCACGGAGGAGGATGGCTTCCGCAATGTGGGGAAGATAGAGCGCATCAACCTGCCGACCTTGCTGCTGCACGCCCAGAACGATCAGCTCATCCCGGTGTACAGCGCCGCCCTTCTCCAGGCCCAGTGCGGGGCCCGCACCAAGGAACTGCAGATTGTGCCGGGCGCGGGCCACAACGATATCATCGCCCGGACCGGCAGAATGTATTTTGAGGTGATCAGAGGATTTGTGCAGAAGGTCTGCAAGACAGCAGCACCGCCGCGGCGGCGCTACCGGTCGGCGCGCTGACCGTCTGGCTGGCCAGCAGAGTCTTGTCGAAGCGTTGCGCGGAGGGGTATGGTGCGAATTTTCGTGGTTTTTCTTTTTTTGTTGTTCGGTACCGGCCAGTGGGCGCTTGCCAAAGACGGCCGTTGCCTGAGCGGCAACTGTGTGGACGGCCAGGGAATCATGAAGTTTGCGGATGGCTGCAGATATATGGGCCGCTTCCGTGCTGGCAGACCCGATGGCCAGGGGTCGTTTGTCTTTCCGGACCGCAGCAGGTATGAAGGCGAGGTGCGCGACGGCCAGCCCTGCGGACAGGGGAAACAAACCCTTGTCGATGGCACTGTCCTTCAGGGCGAGTTCCGGGATGGCAAGCTTAATGGCCAGGGCAGCAAGATTCTGCCCGATGGCACCCGATATTCCGGTGAATATCGGAACAATGAGCCGGTCGGCAAGATTGTCCTGACCATGCCGGACGGCCAGCAACTCCAGGGAGGTAAGTAAGGGCTGATTGCCAGGGTGTTGGTCATGTCCGATCGGGCATTCAAACAGGCAGCGCAGTTGCTGCGGCAGAGCAGGAAGACGGTGGCCCTGACCGGCGCCGGGGTGAGCACCGAGAGCGGCATCCCAGATTTTCGGAGCAGGGATGGATTGTGGGCGCGTTTCGACCCCATGGAATACGGCACCCTGGACGCCTTCCGCCGCGATCCGGCCAAGGTCTGGCAGATGCTTGCCGAACTGATCGGGTTGGCCGATGCCAGGCCCAACGCCGGCCACCGGGCCATGTCTCTTCTGGAACAACACGGCTTCCTGCAGGGCATCATCACCCAGAACATCGACGGGTTGCACCAGCAGGCTGGCAGTCGGCGGGTTGTCGAGTTCCATGGTTCCCTGCAGTCTTTCTCCTGCCCGGCCTGCGGCAAGGGCTATGTTCTCGAAGATATCCGGCGGCAGGCGATGCCGCCTCGTTGTACGGTCTGTGCCGCGATCTTGAAGCCGGATGTGGTGTTTTTTGACGAGCAGATTCCACCAACTGCCCTGCGGGAAGCCGAGGAGCTGCTCGCCGGCGCCGATCTTCTGCTGGTGGCCGGCACTTCCTGTCAGGTGGCGCCGGCCGCCTATCTGCCCGACATGGTGCTGAGCCGGGGCGGCGTGCTTATTGAGATAAATCCGGCCCCGGTGCTGGCTGGGGCGGCTGTGGTACTGGCTGGTGGTTTTTCCGAGATGATGGAGCGCCTTGTCGAGGAACTGGCGATTCCCGGCGGCTGATGGGCGGTGTTTGGCTGGTCGTGGTATTCTTCTGCCCTGCCGGCCTCAGGCATACTTGATCTCGTCCTGCAGGATCACGATGCGGTTGACCGCCTGCAGGATGTTTTCCATGAAGACAGTAGGTGGCTTGCCCAGAAACTGGACCCCCATGCCGCGCTCCGCCTTCGGGCCTTTCTGATTCACCCAGACGACGAGGGCGGGGATTTCCACGCCCTCAAATTTGCCAACGGAGAAGATCAGCGTGATGTGGCTGCCGATCACCGGCGGATTTTCCGTGCAGACGAACATGCCGTCGACGGACAGGTCTCTGTTAAAGGAAATGAAGTAATTGTCCTTATGGACGTAATCGACCTTGAAACTGGCCGGCATACGCGCATAAACACGGCGATCAGCAGTTCCCATATCCGTCTTCCTTTTGTCGTTGTTCATTAACCGATCTGCAGCATTTTATTTTTCGAGTATCCGTGCCTGCGGCCACTCCGGCCGGGGAAGTGGCGGCATTATTTATACCATGAATACTCTATATTAATTAACTAGGGCAAGATCAAGGTATTTGATTGGTGGATTTTGTTAAATGGCTTGATCTTTTCGGCCCGGCTTCGTAGTATCACCCGATACATTGTGACCAGTCAAGTCCGGTCCGGCAGATCCCGCACGGTGCGGATCCGCCACCGGTTTTTTTATTACAGGAGTGTGGCGAAGTGAAGATTCAGGATAACATGTATGTGGCTATCGATTATGTGCTGACCCTTGATTCCGGCGAGGAGGTCGACCGTTCGCAAACGGGCAGCCCGTTAAGCTTTATTGTCGGGCAGGGCCAGATCATTCCTGGCCTGGAGAAGGCTATTCTTGGCATGGCCAAGGGCGACAGTGCCAAGATCGTCGTGGAGCCGGTCGACGGTTATGGCCAGCCCAGAGAGGATCTTTACCACGAAATTCCCCGCAGCCAGTTTCCCGCTGAAGTGGATATCAAGCCGGGCATGGTCTTCGAGGCCCGCGGCCCGCGCGGTCCGGTAGCTTTTCAAGTCAAGACGGTGACTGATGAGACGGTGACTGCCGACCTCAATCATCCCATGGCCGGCAAACGGCTGCATTTTGCGGTGACCGTTGCCGAGACCAGGCAGCCGACTACTGCGGAACTGGCCGCGCTGGCGGCACCGGCGGGTGGTTGCGGTTGTACGCCTTCGACCTGTACCACCTGCGGCACCGGCGGCTGCGGCGACTGATCGATTGGCGGCCTTTGTTTATTCGGCCAGGGCCTGTTCGTAAGCCCGGCGGGTGGCGGAGTTGAAGCAGACAAGGAATATCTTTTCCAGTTGCGGAAAGAGTTCCAGGCCCTGCCGGGCTTCCCGCACGGCGATGCGGGCCGCTTCTGCAGCCGGGAAGCCATAGGCGCCGGTGCTGATGGCCGGAAAGGCCAGGGTGCGCAGGTTGTGGCTGGCGGCCAGTTCGAAGACGCGGCGATAGCAGCTGGTCAGCAGTTCGCTTTCCCGGTTGTTGCCGCCCTGCCAGATAGGGCCCACGGTGTGGATGACGTATGCGGCCGGCAGCCGGTAGCCCCTGGTGAGCTTGGCATCGCCGGTGGCGCAGCCGCCAAGGGTGCGGCATTCGGCCAGTAGTTGCGGCCCAGCCGCCCGGTGGATGGCGCCGTCTACCCCGCCGCCGCCCAGCAGCGCATTGTTGGCCGCATTGATTATCGCGTCCACCTTCAGGGTTGTAATATCTCCTTCTGTCAACACAATCCGGCCGTGTTCCATGGTCACAACTCCTTTTTCGTCAATTCCTCAAGATAGCTCTGCATGTGCTGCCGGTGGGAGCCGGGCCAGAAGACCTTGTCGCAGCGGCGGCAGAGTCTGAAGGAATTATAGTGTTTCCTGGTGAGCGGTTTCAGCCGGTCAAGAATGGCTTCCTTGGCAACCGGCACCAGGAGGTCGTTGCATCGTATGCATCTGCTGAACGGTTTGAGAAAATCCTCCAGGCCGTAGAGGCGGACAACCTCGATCAGTTGCCGGCCAGGGTTTTGCTCTCGTATTAGATGGCCTAATTCCACCTGCCGGTGTTTGAGCAGATTGCGGTCACGGGTGAGCAGGATGCGTTTTTCCCGGGCGCTGATGATCGCGAGTTCAATGTCCGACCAGTCGTTCTGGTAGAGGGTGTCGAAGCCGGCCATTCGGAGAAGGGCGGCCAGTTTGCCGACATTGACATCCACCAGAAAGCGAACGGCGGCAAGCGGCTGCGGCCTGAGGCGCGTGGCAACGCAGACGTCCACCGGCGGGGTCAGGGGCCAGACCTCCACCAGGTCGCCGGCCTCGGCGATGTGGTTGAAGTCGACCTCGCGGCCGTGTACCCGGAGAGCGGCGATTTCCGGATGGGGCACGCCAAGGGCCTCGATGATGTCCTTGATGGAGGCTCGGCGTTCCAGGCGGTAAGGCACCGTATCCGCCGACGACCGCGCAGGCGGCAGGAGTTGGCGCAGATTGCCGTGAAAGATGATGCGGATTTCCATGCACGTTGCGGATGACGGCAAGCAGTGCCCTGTGCTAAGTTGGACACCATGGGCACCATTTTACCGATCACTTATTTCAGCCAGATCGGCCGGCCGTTGATGGCGGGCCTGCTGGTACTGGCCTGCCTGGCTGGTTTGTCCGGCGCGGTCAACCTTTGCCGGGACCGGCCGGTCTGGCAAAGAGCTGCCGGCCTGCTTCTACCCCTTACCTGTCTGGTTTTTCTGGCCGGCTTTATCTGGATCTGCTGGTTTCACTATCAGATCTACCACCTGCTGCCGCTCGAGTTGCCGGCCGCCGTCCACGAGTGGCTCAATCGCCAGCTGGCAAATGCCGCCGGACCGGCCGGCCACAGCCTGCCTCTCTACAATCCGGCCCAGCCTCCACGATATACCATACCGGTCTGGATCGAGAATGAAAAATATTATTTCTGGTTCATGTGCTATGCCGGCATGGCGTATCTTGGCGGACGACGGCAGCGGCATCATCGGTTTTTGGCCGTGCTCCATTTGCTGCTGGCCGTGCAGGTGGTGATCCTTTTTGCCGTGGCCGATCCCTTTGCCCGGCCCCTGCCGCAGTTCAGCGCCGAGGTCGGACCCTGGCTGGCCGCGGGCGAGCGGCATGCTGCCGCTCAAGTCGGTTTGTTCATGCAGCTCTATCCCAGGATGATTTTCTACTATAATGCCCATTACATGTGGCTGCATCCGCCTCTGCTCTTTCTGGCCTATGCCAGCATTACCATCGTTTTTGTCGTTTCAGGGTTTATGCTGGTCCGGCGGGAGCCGGAATTGGAGCGCTTGGGCTATGATTTCGCCAAGTTCGGCTACCTGCTTCTCACCATCGGGATGCTGCTCGGTTATCCCTGGGCTCTGCAGGCCTGGGGGCCGAACTGGTGGTGGGATCCGAAAATCTGCTCGTCCCTGATGATGTGGGCCGTGTTCACCACCTATCTGCACACCCGGCTGTATGCCAACAAGCCGGCCATGTGGTATTTTTCCGCGATTCTGGGCATTGTCTGTTTTCTGGCCATGCTTTTCACCTTTTTGACCTCGTTCTATTTCCCGGGCGAGCACACCTTTCAGTGATTTTTTATGATTCCCATGCGTAAGGAGACGGGAATGCTGAACAGGCACTCCTATGATTTTTACCTGATCCTGGCCACGGTGGCGGTGCTGGCTGTGATTTCGGCCATCTGTATTTACGGCATGTTTTATTTCAAGATGGCTCAGGTTCATCAGTTGGCGCCGGCCGCCAAGCTCGCCTACATGGAAGGGATGAACCGGATTGTCGCGCCCTTTCTGATCCTGCTTCTGGTGCTGCTCGGCATCTGCGTGCCCAAACGGCTGCTGCCCGTTGGCTGGCTCAACCGGTTTGCGGCGCTCTTTCTGGCCGCTGGTCTGGGGATCGGCGCCCTGGCCGGGATAAAAATCGGGCTGCTGGTCGTACTTGCCGTTTCGATCCTCCTGCAGGTCGTGATCCTTTTTCTGGCGGTGGCCGGCAGCCGGAGCTTATATTTCGAAAAAAAAGGCTACTGGGTACGGGTCGGCTCCTCCCTGATTCACCTCGGCCTGATTCTGTTTGTCTTCGACCTTTTTCTCCATGAGCACACGACCCTGCACGTCGTGCTCTTTTGGCTGACCACGGTGGCTACCTTCTTTGGGCTTGTCTGTTGCTTTTACGCGGAATCCATGGCTGGGTTTCTGAAGGGCGGCAATGATGCCGACAGGCACCAGGCGTCCTGAGGTGTCTCTATTTGTTACCCAGGCCGAGAGGGCAGAGGAGTTGTTTCTCCAGGCGTCTCCGGGTCGTTTCGGGATGGTGCCGGTCGAACTCCTGCCAGATGGCGGTTAGTTCTGATGCCCGTTTTTTGTTGTTGTGCAGGCACGCCAGCCTGGCTTCCTCGATTTCCTGCCAGTTGCCGTTTGTCATAAACCGCAGGCAGGCAGCGCCGATCTCCGGAAACAGGACCTTGCGCAGGCCGTCCAGAAAAGCGACGTAGAATCCCAGGGACGACTCCTTTTTGTGGGTGATGATGTGGCCCAGCATGCCCAGCGGATGGGTGTCGGCCAGGATATCTTTCAGGGCTCGGGCAAAGAGTTCGATGGCCGAGGCCGGAAAGGTAGCGATTAGTTTTTTTAACAAGGCGCTGGAGATCGGGTTGTCCTGCAGCTCTCCCACCTCGTGATAAAGAAATGACTCCATCTCGCATTCCGCCATGACATCGAATTCCTGCCGGAGGCGGTTGCGGTCGACGGTGCCGTCGGCGGCCAGAAGTTGATATTGGCCCAAGGCATACTGCAGGGCTGTTTTGCCCGACGGCCGGATTTCCTGGATCTGATCCCAGAGATAAAAGCGGAAGGGCTCGGTGCGGAAGATGATGGTGCCGTCCTGGACCATGGCAAAGGGAGCGGAGAGTTCTCTGGCCTTTTCCCGGCCGAGGATGACGGCCGGCCGGCCCTCGATGGTTTTTTCAGCAAGTTTCTCCGCCAGAAAGAAGATTGCCTTCAGGGAGCGGCCGTAGCCGGCGCCGTAGACCATGCCGTGCTCGGCCAGATGGTGGTTGACGGCCTGCAGCTCGAACGGATCAAGTTCGGAATGATTTACAGGCAGAGCGGCGAACTGTTCGGCGCGAATTTCCTCCCAGTGGGTCTCGCGGCCGGCGATCCAGTCCAGTAGGATAGCTGTTTCCGGTTCGTCCCAGGGCGCGAGACCATGTTCCCATTTGTAGAGATTGCGCAGTTTGAGGACCAGGATGCATATTGAATAGATACCGTGATCCCGGGCGTCGGAGATCGTACAGTTTTGGCGGATGGCGTTGAATAAAGGACTGTGTGGCATATCGTCGTCTGCGGTAGTGGCCTTTGGCATGGATTTCGGGCCAACGCCATCAATAATGCGGCGGCAGGGGGTCGTCGCCGGACGGGGCAAGCGTGAAGGGCAGGAGCCGCAACTGTTCTCGAACGGCATCGAGATCCTTCTGGAGACAATCAAGCTGACTCTGCTGTTTGATCAGCACTTCGTTGAGCTCCTCGATTAATTTTTCCTGAAATGTCACCCGAATTTCCAGCTCGGTCAGTCGTTTTTTTTCCATGTGGTTGCCTCGGCCGTTACGCGCGGCCCTGTGAGCACGAGTGGGTGATCAGCCCGTCAGCCTGGTGTAGATGCCTTTCACTCGTGCCAGGTAATTACGGGTCTCCGTCGGCAGATTGTCCATGCCCTGTCGGTCAACATTACCCGGTCCCCAGTTATAGGCGGCCAGTGCCTTGTCAAGATCGCCGCTATATTTTTCCAGCAGGCCTTTGAGGTATTTGGTGCCGCCATGCACATTCTGTTCGGCGTCAAACGTGTTGTTGACGCCCAGATCCTTTGCGGTTTCGGGCATCAACTGCATCAATCCCTCTGCCCCGGCCGGTGAA
Organism: Deltaproteobacteria bacterium RIFOXYD12_FULL_57_12; assembly: GCA_001799275.1. Classification (GTDB taxonomy): domain Bacteria; phylum Desulfobacterota; class Desulfobulbia; order Desulfobulbales; family BM004; genus YD12-FULL-57-12. The sequence continues at coordinate 19,062 of MGTE01000106.1, read as the reverse complement.
ATCGCCTTGTGATCAAAATTGCTTTCCGTTTTGATCACGGCCGCAACCAGGGCTGGTTCAATCCCCTGGCGCCGGGCCGCCTCCTGGATAATGTCCGTGATCGGCCGGTCAGCCTCGGCGGCCGGGGTCGGCGGGCTTGCTGGCCGTTCCGGGCCGTCGGATTCTTGACAGTGCGGTCGGAAAAGTGGCTGGATGGAACTGGCGATTGAGGACCAGGAAGTGTCGTCGTCGGCCTCGGAGTCGGCAAGGAAGCTGGCGGCGCAGGCGAGCAATTCGAGGCGGCTGAGCTGAGCGGTGATCGCGGGCAGTTGGCTGTTCGGGCTTGCTGCCTGTATTCTGGTCGCGGCGGCGGTGAGCTTCTCCTGAAAGGCGGTGTTTCGCTGGAGGGGTGCCGCCAGGCGGATAGTGGCCGTTTGCTCGGATGAGGTGCCGCTGTTCCGCAGGGATTGTACAGTCATGGTCATTCTCCTGAGCAGGGTGATCCCGTGGGATTATCACCGATGGCGCCGTAAAAAGTTATTGCATCCCGAAGAGACGCAGAGTTCGCAGAGGGAACACATTATAAAAAAAATCTCTCTGCGTTTTGGCGTCTCAGCGCGACTAAGGTTGTTGCGAATTCATCATTACCGGGTGGCATGCAATTATTGCGCCATCTTCGGGAGATAGGGGGCCGGTCAGGCGTTACTGGCTGCTGCCAAGGCGGGGGGCGGAAACCCAGCCACGTTGTCCAGTCCATTCTTCAACATGAATCCAGTCCCCCTGGCGGTCGAGCGCCACAACCGGAATTCCTTTGGTCAGGGATTTCAGAACTGGTTGATCGTTGCTCGGGCCGGCGTGCAGGTTTGTTTTGTCCTCGCGGACATAAAGGCAGCCCGGCGGAGGGGTGTCGGTCAGCATGGCAGCGATAATCCAGCCCGTCTCCTGATCCCTGTCTTCGACCTGCACCCAATCCTGCTGGGTGTCAAGGACCCGGACCGGTATATTTTTGTCCAGCGTCTTCATGACCGCGTGGTTGAGACTCGGGCCGCGGCGCATGTTGGCCCGGTTTGTGGCGAGAAAGGCAAAGGCCCGGGCCGGGCTGTCGTGGTCGGTATTCTCGGTTTGGTTCGGCGCGGGCGGTTCGGCGGTCTGGTTAATGGGGGTGTACTGCGTGAGAGGATGGATGGTGATGGAGGATTTGAGCACACGGTCCGCGGTATTCGCTTTTGCGGACGACGGCGGAATCGGTACGGCGGTTGTTTGCGCGATTTTTTTCCCAGTGCCGTCGTTGCCGGACTCGATAATGGATTCCGGCAGGATGTTGTCCAGGCTGTCAAGGGGGGCGCCGCTGGCAACGGCCAGCAACGGGATGAATACCCAGCCTTTTTCGCCCTTGCTGTCTTTGGTGGCCAAGAGCCAGCCGGCCCGGCGTCCCAGGATTCGCAGGGAGGTTCCCTGATCGGCGGTCGTCAGTATCTCGTTCTGGAAGCTCGGCCCGGACCGCAGATCGATTGATTCCCGGGTGAGATCGATCCGGATTTCCTCCCTGTTTCGGGTCGTGGCGGGCTGATCGGCCCGGCCTGGGTTTGTTTCTTCCGAGGTGCTTTTCCCGGAGAGTTCAGGTGGCGGGTTGTTTTGTTTCTGTTCAGCCGCGCCGCCTTTCATGCCGCCTTGTCGCATTGGTCCGGACGCGGCGGCAGGAGATGTTGCAGGGGCTTTCCCGGCCGCCTGGTTCTCATGAAGGATTATCCGGCCGTCGTTGCCGGAGAAGGTGTATTCCTGAGGAGGGAATTCCAGCTTTAGTTTGTCGGCAGAAGTCGTGGCCTGGCGGTCAGGAGGTTTCGCCGGGGAAGCTGCCCGGCCACGGCCGGGAGGCGCTGCCGCATCGGCCTCGACAAGCTCGCCATTCTGCCATTTCCCCCGCCTGACAGAGCCGTCGGCCAGGATGATCTCGCCCTGGCCGTGTTTCTTGCCGGCCGCATATTCCCCGACGTATTTTGTGCCGTCCGCATAAAGATATGTGCCGACGCCATTCGGCAGGTTGTCGGCAAACATGCCGGCATAGGATGAACCGTCTGGAAAGGTTATCGTGCCCTTGCCGTATTTTTTATCGTTCTGGAATTCTCCTTCATAGACCGTGCCGTCCGGATAGGTGTATTTCCCCTTGCCATGCTTTTTCCCATCCCTGATGTCGCCGACGTACCGGCCGCGGTCCGCAAAGGTGTAGATGCCCTTGTTGTCGGGCAGATCATTTACGAATTGGCCTTCATAGGTGGTGCGGTCGGGAAAGGTGATCAATCCGTAGCCGTTTTTCTGGTCATTTTCGAATTCGCCGACATAGATGGCGCCGTCCGGCTGGTGTAGCGAACCCAGGCCGTGGCGGTTGCCGTTCTGGAACTGGCCGGTGTAGCGGCTGCCATCGTCGTAAGCCATGGAACCCTTGCCGTTTTGGCAATCACCTTGCAGGCATTGGGCAACGGCCGGTTTTGAAAAACAGCAGGCTGCCAGCAGGAAGGCGGCCAGGAAAAGATTCGGTAGCCGGGAAGAATTGGTTCGCGTGGGCATCATTGTAGCCGTTCCTCGTAGAGGCGTCTTGAGTACAAGCAGGCGCCTGGCCGTCTGGTATCTTGACGTTACAGTTACAGCTTTAGTACCTTAGAAATAATATTTTGCGTGTTTTTGGCAGAAAATTATTTCGTAAAGGTACTTATCCCGTTTATCGGGGTTAGGGGTGTATGACAGTTTTTCGTCTTTGGCTGAATCCTTGCCAGCAATATATCTTTATGATTTAATTTAACTATATCATATGCTATGAATCAATGAACAGTGTCAAGCTCAAATTGTCGGCAGTCGTCGCGAAGTGCGGCTGCGCTGGCGCTCGATAACCATAGAACTGCCGCAGGGTGTTATGACGGGAACGCATGAATATTTCATGGGGATGGCCCTGGACGAGGCGAGGCAATCCCTGGCCGCCGGCGAGTTTCCGGTGGGCTGTGTGATTGTCAGTCAGACCGAGGTCGTGGCCCGCGGCCGGCGCGTCAACAGCCGAGGGCCGTCAGCCAATGAGCTTGACCACGCCGAGATTATGGCCCTGCGCCGACTTTTGCAGGATCATCCCGCGATCGACCGGCAGGCGGTGGCGGTTTATTCCACCATGGAGCCCTGTCTGATGTGCTACGCCACCCTGCTTTTGAATGGTGTCCGTTCCTTTGTCTATGGTTATGAGGATGTCATGGGCGGTGGCACCGGGCTGGCGCTTGCCCGGTTGGCCCCACTCTATCGGGAAATGCAGGTGACCATGGTGGCCGCGGTAAGGCGGGATGAGAGTCTCCGGCTTTTTCAGGACTTTTTCAGCGAGCCGGCGAACCGCTACTGGCAAAACAGTCTGCTCGCCCAATACACCATGGGGCCTCATCCCGGCAAGGAATTGATGAAATGAGGCAGGTCGCCGCCAGGACAGTGGACTTTCGGGTCGGGGAGCGCAACGTTTTTTTGCATGTGCTTACCGCTTGTAATCTTGCCTGCAGGCACTGCTATATAAATCCGGGCCAGCATGGCAGCAGCGCTATTTCTCGGGAAACCATGGCCGAGTGGCTCGCCCTTTTCGCGGCCCCGGACCGGGAAACCAATCTTATTCTGTTGGGCGGCGAACCGACCCTGCACCCGGATCTGGCCTTCGGTATCAGGACGGCCAGGGAATTTGGGTATGCCTCGGTGACCGTCGATACCAACGGTTTTCTGTTTCATGATTTTTTGGAGCGCGTCAGCCCGGCCGACCTGGATTATCTGAGCTTTAGCCTGGACGGCCCCTCGGCCGTCGTGAATGACCCTATTCGCGGCGCCGGGGTCTTTGCAACATGCACTGCCAACCTGTGTAAGGCCGTGGCCAGGGGATTCAATGTCAGTCTGATTTATACGGTGAGCCGGCACAATATCGATTTTCTGCCGCAGATGCCGGCGCTGTTAGCCGAATGGGGGGTCCAGCGCTTTTTTATCCAGGTGATCGGCCTCAGGGGGAAAACCGCCCAAGGGCAGGCCGGCGACTGGCAGTTGAGCCCGGAGGAGTGGCTGGCCGTGGTCCCTGCCGTGGCAAGGCGCGCGGCGGAATTGGGGGTGGTGGCCGTCTTTCCGAAGGTCTTTCTTGCTAGCGACGAAGATTTTTCCTGTGCCGGCCGGGTGGCGGAGAATTATTTTGTTTTTCCCAATGGCCGGGTCTATGTGTGTCCTTTATGCGAGGACTATCCAATCAATGCCTTTCGGATCGAGGCAGGGCAGTTGGTGCGGAACAGCGGCCTTACCGAGGAGCGGTTTTTTTCGCTGGATATTCCGGAGGGGTGTGTGATGAGCCGACTTCTGCAGCCGGCAAACCTGGGTCACAGCCCGGACGGGCGGCCGCTGCATCGAATCTCCTGCTGTCTGCTCAAGCAGGAGATGAAAAGATCTTGATGATCAGAATGCCGGCCTCATAAAGACCGAAGAGCGGGATGGCCAGCAGGCCGGCGGCCATGAAATCGCCGGCCGCCAGCAGAAAGGAAAGCAGCAGGATGGCCGGGTAGTAGTATTTCCTCTTCAGTTGAAATTCTTGGCCGCTGACTAAACCGGTGCGGGTGGCCATGACCATGAGGAAAGGGATCTCGAAGGCCAGCCCAAAGGCCAGGCAGGTCCGGGCCACGAAGGTGAGATAACCGCTCAGCCTGGGCAGTGGTTCCAGCTCGGCGGTTGAAAACCCCAGAAAAAAAATCAGCATCCTGGGCAGGACAACGAAGAAGGCGAACAACACCCCACCGCCGAAGAGGGCCGTTGCCCAGAACAGGACGCGGTTGATCAATTTTTTTTCATGGGCCAGTAGGCCCGGGGCCACAAACATCCAGGCCTGGAAAAGCAGGACGGGGTAGCTGCAGATGATGCCGACTAGCAGCGCGACCTTGATGTAGGTGGTAAAGGCCTCGGTCAGGTTGGTATAGATGAGCGTCTTTAAGGCCGGCTGGGCCGCGAAGAGAGGCGAGAGGAAAAAACG
>MGTE01000106.1:12700-14012 GCA_001799275.1 Deltaproteobacteria bacterium RIFOXYD12_FULL_57_12 | reverse complement strand
CGTGGTTTTTAGGGGGGCCGGATTGTCAGTCGGCTGTTCGGTTTCCGGGCCAGCCTCGGTTCGATCCTCCTGGTCGTCGTCGGCCGAATCAATAATCTCGAAAGGCCCGACCGGCTCCTTGCCCGCGGCAGGCGGGGTCACCGGTCCGGGCAGTTGCTGGTAAGCGGCAGCCAGCTTGTCGGCGTTGTCGGCAGTGGCGCTGTCCTGCCAGGGCTTGGCATCTTCTTCCTGCAGGCTGGCCTTCAGGCTGTTCGCCGCTTTTTTTAACTCCAGCACACCCTTGGCCAGCGACTTGGCCAATTCCGGCAGTTTGTTCGGTCCCACCACGATCAGCGCAACCGCCATGATCAGGATCAATTCGGGGAGTCCAATGCCAAACATGCTGTCTCCATCCTGTGGAAGAGATTTACCGTCGGTAAGAAGGTCGCCAGGGGAAGTAGTGATGCCCTTCCGGAGCAGTCGTGGGCCCAGGCGCCGTATGTGGTTTTCTTAGCCCTGTGTCAGTAGTTGTCTTGGCAGGAGACCGGCGCGGCCCTCAGGCCCTCATGGCCTCTGGCGGCAATGTTAAGGTATTTGGCAGGGGGTGTCAAGCCGCTCGACCATGCGGTCGGCCCGGCTTGATTGACTTTTGAGGAGCCTTTGACTATGTTTGCTCTTCTGTTGCATCTGTGCCAGTCAGGTCAGGTCAGGGGCGGGGTCGATCACCGGCAGAGGGGAGATGTCGTGGGCGAGCCGCTTGGCCGGATTTTTTGTCGTGTGAGTTTATAACCAATTGAATTCAGGAGAATAAAATGTCCAGTGTGGTGGTGGTCGGAACACAGTGGGGTGATGAGGGTAAGGGCAAGATCGTTGACTTGCTGACTCGATATGCGGATTGTGTTGTTCGTTTCCAGGGGGGGAACAATGCCGGGCATACACTGGTTGTGGAGGGCAGGAAATTTGTCTTCCACATCATCCCTTCCGGAATACTGTATGAAAACAAACAGTGCATGATCGGTAACGGGGTGATCATTGATCCCGGTGTCCTGCTCGACGAGATGGGGAAGCTGGCTGCCAGCGGCCTGGCTGTTACTCCCGGACGGTTGATGGTCAGTGAGAATGCCCATCTGATCATGCCCTATCACAATCAACTCGATCTCAGTTCCGAGGCGAGCAAGGCCGACGCTAAGAAGATCGGCACCACCGGCCGCGGTATCGGGCCCTGTTATGGGGATAAAGTCGCCCGCAAGGGGATCAAGGTGGGCGACATGCTGGATGATGCACTGTTCAGGGAAAAACTTCGCGAGAACGTGGAAGAGAAGAATTTTACCCT
>MGTE01000106.1:9080-12686 GCA_001799275.1 Deltaproteobacteria bacterium RIFOXYD12_FULL_57_12 | reverse complement strand
CTGGATAAGGCTCGTAAGGCCGGCCGCCACATCTTGTTCGAGGGAGCGCAGGGAACGCAGCTTGACATCGACCACGGCACCTATCCGTTTGTCACCTCTTCGAATACCGTGGCGGGCAATGCCTGCACCGGTAGCGGGTTCGGCCCGGTCCACATCAACGCCGTGATCGGTATCCTGAAGGCCTATACGACGCGGGTCGGGAGCGGCCCTTTTCCAACGGAGCTCCGTGACGAGGTGGGTGACGCGCTTCAGAAGAAGGGTGGTGAGTTCGGCGCCACCACCGGCCGCCGCCGTCGTTGCGGCTGGCTGGACGCGGTGGTGGCCAACGATGCGGTTCGGCTTAACGGCATCACCGGTCTTGCCATTACCAAACTCGATGTCCTGAGCGGTCAGGCGTCCTTGCAGATTGCCACGTCCTACCGGGATGGCGAAACCCGGCTTGTGGCCATGCCCGGCAACATTCGTGCGACCCAGCGTCTGGTGCCGGTTTACGAAAAGGTCCCCGGCTGGCAAGAGGAAATCGTCCATGTCCGGGAGTTAGATGAGTTGCCGGTGGCGGCCCGTGATTATATCAGGCGGATAGAAGAGCTTACCGAGACACCGGCGGTGCTCGTCTCGGTCGGCCCGGATCGGGCGGAAACCCTGATGCTCAGAAATCCGTTTGCTGGCTGACGCTGGTTATTGGTAACCTCTCACCGAGAGGAGAAAAACTGATCGTTGTCCGCAGCCTGTAATCGTTCAGCAGTGCTGCAGATGCACGAAAGAGGTCTGTGAGTTGTAGTGGTCCTACGCGAATAGGCCGATGACAAAGCAGATGCGGTGCTGCTGAACGATTACGGTTATTGCACAAAAAGATTGCCAAACAGAGAAGAAAGATTATATTTGACGAGTTTAAATCTTCTCTAAACGTGGTTTTTTTGATGCTGTCTTATTTGGAGGTCTGCAATAGAATATGGCAAGAATAACTGTTGATGATTGTCTTGAACAGATTGGTGACGAGAATCGCTTTGCCCTGGTCCATCTGACTGTGGCCCGGATCAAACAATTGCGACGAGGGGCGCCCCTGCTGGTGACCAACCGCAAGAACAAGGAGATTGTCATGGCCCTGCGGGAGATCGCGGCCGGAGAAGTCACCCTTGATAATCTCCGAACCCTGGCGAAGCCAGGCAACAAGGCCAACCTGGGAACGGAAGCAAAAATAGCGGTCGGCGACGCTGATCTGGCTGCCTGATAATTGTTATGGCTGTTGATTACTATCAAGTATTGGGTATCTCGAACTCTGCGACTGCCGAGGAGATCAAAAAGGCCTATCGCAAAAAGGCCATGAAATACCACCCGGATCGCAATCCGGACGACCGGAAGGCCGAAGAGAAGTTCAAGGAGGCAACCGAGGCATACGAGGTACTCTGCGACCCGCAGAAGCGCCAGATCTATGACACCTATGGTCATGAAGGGCTGAGAAATTCCGGGTATCGCGGGCCTGGTAATTTTGAGGACATTTTTTCGAGCTTCGGTGATATCTTCGGCGACATCTTTGGTGGTTTTTCCAACAGGCGGCAGAACCGGAACGGGCCTCTGCCCGGCGCCGACCTCCGGTATGATCTGCATATTCCTTTTCTGGAGGCGGTTCTCGGCGTTGAGAAAAAGGTCGAGATTCCCAAGCGTGACACCTGTTGGACCTGCGAAGGTTCCGGGTTGCGGCCGGGACATCAGGCCCAGACCTGCTCGGCCTGTCAGGGCCGCGGTCAGATTCTGCGAGCCCAGGGTTTTTTTCAGATCAGTTCCACGTGCCCGCGTTGCCGCGGCGCCGGTGAGGTAATCACCGAGCCGTGCAACGACTGTGACGGCAACGGTTTGGTGAGCAGCAAAAAAACCGTATCCCTGAAGATCCCGGCCGGGGTCGATACCGGCTCCAGGATGCGGCTGCGCGGGGAAGGTGAGGGGGGGCGCCGAGGCGGTGGCCCTGGCGATCTCTATGTGGTTATCCATGTGGAGCCCCACGAGTTGTTCCAGCGAGAAGGCGACACGATTTACTGCCAGCTGCCTATTTCCATGGTACAGGCCGCGCTGGGGTGCAAGCTGGAGGTGTCCACCATCCATGCCGTCCAGACGCTGAACATCCCCAAGGGTACGCAGTCCGGCCAGGCTTTTACTTTGAGAAACGAAGGGGTGCCGCACCTGCGAGGAACGGGCCGTGGAGACATGGTCATTGAGATTCGGGTCATGACCCCTACGAATCTGAGCAAGAGGCAGGTCGAACTGTTGAAGGAATTCCAGGCGATCGACAAGACTCAGGACGAAAACGGCCACGCGGACGGTTTCATGAAAAAGTTGTTTAGCATGTAGCCGGGAATGGTGGTGTGTTTTGAAGCGGGCAACCGGTCAGCCACTCAGCCATTTTGATGGGGAAGGAAATGCCCGGATGGTGTCGGTCAGCTCCAAACCTGAGACAGCGCGGGAGGCGGTCGCAGCCGGCTCGATCCGGATGACGCCCACTGCCTACGAGTTGGTCAAGGCCGGCGATATCAGCAAGGGCGATGTCTTGAGCGTGGCCAGGATTGCCGGCATAATGGCTGCCAAACGGGTTGATGAGTTGATTCCGTTGACGCATCCGCTGCTTCTCAATGAGGTGGCGGTTTTTTTCAGTTTCGATGATTTGCACTGGACGATTGGCATTGAGGCCAAAGTCTGCAGTTTCGGAAAGACCGGGGTGGAAATGGAGGCGCTGACTGCTGTTTCGGTGGCGGCTTTAACCATTTATGATATGTGTAAGTCGGTTGATAAGGGGATGGTGATCGGTAATATCCGACTCCTGCTGAAAACCGGCGGGAAAAGTGGCAGGTATACGTCGACTGCCGGGTAGGCGGTGGCACTGGATAGCGCATCGCGGCTGTGATGCAAACTGCACGGGGAATTGTCGGTGCAGGAGACTATTGTTGATTAATCAGGAGAATCAAGATGGATAAGGACATGACAGCTTACTTCAAGAAGAAGCTTGAGGATATGAGCCAAAATATTTTGAATGAGGCTGACAAGACTCTGATGGAGATGACTGATCAGACGGAGAACTATCCTGATCCCACTGATCGTGCCACTGCGGAGTCCAACCGTAATTTTGAACTGCGCATCCGGGACCGGGAACGGAAGCTGCTGGTCAAGATCAAAGAGGCGCTGGAACGCATTGAAAACGGCACCTACGGGGTCTGTGAGCGGTGCGAGGAGGAAATCGGCACCAAGCGTCTGGAGGCTCGGCCTGTGACAACCCTGTGCGTGCACTGTAAGACCGCTCAAGAACAGCACGAGAAGGAGCATGCCCAGTAATCGACAATTTTCTGAAATTTGCTTTATCCGATCTGAAAATTCTCCTATAAGGCAGGGCGCAGGACAACATGCCAGAATTACGCAAAGATCCGATATTGGGGAGATGGATCATTATCTCCAAGGAACGGAGCCGGCGACCAACCGATTTTGTTGTGGAGACCTCGCAATCCAAGGGTGGGTTTTGTCCTTTGTGCCCCGGCAACGAGAACACCACGCCCCATGAGGTGCTGGTCTATGGTCGGCATTCCAACGCGCCGTCGAATGCCCCGGGTTGGGTCCTGCGGG
>MGTE01000106.1:0-9074 GCA_001799275.1 Deltaproteobacteria bacterium RIFOXYD12_FULL_57_12 | reverse complement strand
CCAATAAGTTTCCCGCCCTGGTGATTGAAGGCGATCTGGATAAGGAGGGCTCCGGCCTTTACGACAGGATGAATGGGATCGGCGCCCACGAGGTGATTGTAGAGACACCTAATCACGATGAATCGTTTACGTCGCTACCCCCCGATCGGATGGCCATGGTCTTCCGGGCTTATCGGGACCGCCTTACCGACCTGGGGCGCGATCCCCGTTTCCAGTACGTCATGGTGTTCAAGAATTCCGGCCGGGCGGCCGGCGCTTCTCTTGAACACTCGCATTCGCAGTTGGTCGCCCTGCCTATCTTGCCGCGGATGATCGTTTCGGAACTGGACGGCAGTCTCTCCTACTTCAAGTATAAGGAGCGTTGCATCTACTGCGATATCATCCGGCAGGAGATCAAGGAAGACAGCAGGGTGGTCTGCCAGAATGACGAGTTCATCACCATCGTGCCCTTTGCGCCTCGCTCCCCACTGGAAATGTGGATACTTCCCAAGAGACACTGTTCCTCCTATCTTGCCATGGCCGAGCCTTCCTACGATGCGCTGGCGCGAATTTTTTCCGAAAGCATGCGGCGGCTTGATGCCTGTATTCCCAATGTGCCCTATAACTTTGTCCTGCACGGAGCACCGCTCCGTTCGCAACCGATTGAGCATTTTCACTGGCATTTTGAAATCAGGCCGAAACTGACGACGATCGCGGGATTCGAATGGGGTTCCGGTTTCTATATCAATCCGTTACCCCCGGAAGAGGCAGCTACGTATCTGCGGGAGGCACAACTGTCATAGGAGCCTCTTGCAAAATGAAAATCGTCGCGAGATTGGGAGAAAAAGATTCTGTGCAAGGATGAGGCGTGAAATAGCCGGAGGCGTAGCAGAGCTACGTTGAGGACGATTTCACAACGAAGACGCCGCACAGGATTTTTTTAGCCGATCGGAGCAGATGTTCATTTTGCAAGAGGCTCATAGGGTCTGTTTATAATAACCGGATCATCTCGCATCTTATCTGAGAGAATTTTGATCAAGTTATCTTTGGGCAGGCCATCAGGGCAGCTTTTCTTCAATTCAGTTGGGGGTGAACGTGATGAAAAAGATTCTGCTTGTCGATGATGAGGAAGGTATTCATCTCCTTTACCGGGAAGAATTGGAAGAGGAGGGCTATGAGGTCCACTCGGCCCTGCGTGGCGCAGATGCCCTTGAGAAATTGAAGATCATTTCTCCTGATCTGGTTATCCTGGACATCAACATGCCCGACATGAACGGGATTGAAGTGTTGCGCCGTATGAAGGAAATCAATCCGCGACTGCCGGTGATTTTAAGTACGGCCTACCATGAATACAAACAGGATCTCGGAGCATGGGCCTCGGATGACTATATAGTTAAATCCGCCGACCTCTCAGATCTGAAAGCCGCGGTCCGACGTTTTCTCCCCTGATCTTTTCCCGGGAAACACTGCTGTGTGCTGCGACAGCAGTGTTTTTTTTGCGCTGTACGGCAGCCGCATGTGAGCCATGAAGGATATTCAGAGCCAGGCGGACCACCGCCGCATCAATATCAAAAAGGTGGGGGTAAAGGACATCTCCTACCCGATAACCGTGTTGGACAAGGCGAAACTGGTGCAGCACACCGTCGCCATGGTCAACATGTATGTGAGCCTGCCACATCGTTTTAAGGGCACTCACATGAGTCGGTTCATCGAAATTTTGAATCGGTTTCATGGCAAGATCGGTCTGAAGAGTTTTCGGCCGCTGCTTGAGGAAATGAAGAGAAAACTCGAGGCTCAGGCGGCCCACGTCGAACTGCAATTTCCGTATTTTCTCAAGAAAGCCAGGGGGCGGGCCAATGCGATCGGTATGGCCGAGTACCGTTGCCGGATGCATGGTTCGCTGGATGATGAGGAGGAGGAGCTGACCCTGGAGGTTCAGGTGCCGATTACCCCTCTGCTGCCCGCGCAGGACACCGAGGGCCTGCCCCGCTCGCCCGGCCGGTGGGGAGTTGCCAATGTCCAGCTCCGCTTCCGGCATTTTATCTGGATTGAGGATTTGATTCAGATGGTGGAGGAGGTCATTTCTCATAAGCGCTGGGCCATTTCGCCCGTTACCCCGGAGGAATCGTCCCTGTCCGTTGAAAGCGTCACCAGTGCCCTGGGAGAGCGGTTGGCCAGCCATCCGGACATCCGCAGATTCACGGTTACGGTCGAGAATCTGGCCGAGGGATACAGCACCTTTGCCTCCCTGGAATGGCCTTACAATGAAGATGAATCGGCCGATGAGTTGGTGAGCGCTCTGCCATGCCGGTCAACGGCAGGGCTCAATTGACCGCTGGGCATGGATATTTAATAAGTATTTAACAGAACAGAGATGACTGGGACCATGGAACACGAGTTGTTTTTTGAGATTGGCACCGAGGAGATTCCCGCCGGATATATCGGGCCGGCCCTTGAGAACCTGCAGGCGCTGCTGGGAGAGAAACTGCGCGGCCTGGGTCTGGGGTTTGGGGAAATTTTGACGGCGGCTACGCCGCGGCGCCTGGCGGTTTGTGTGCGGGGGTTGGCCGACCGGCAGCCGGATCGGCAAGAGGAATTTCTCGGGCCGCCGCGCAAGGCCGCCTATGACGCCGACAACAGGCCGACCAAGGCGGCGGTGGGATTTGCCGCTTCCAGAGGGGTGGCGGTTGAAGAGCTGGTCGTGACCGCCACGCCGAAGGGTGAATATGTCTCTGTGGTACAGGAAATAAAAGGGCAGGAAACGATAACGCTTCTTGCTTCTCTGTTGCCGGAAGTCGTTCTGGCCCTGTCTTTTCCCAAGTCCATGCGCTGGGGCGCCGGCCGGATCAGTTTTGCCAGGCCGATTCAATGGGTTGTCGCCCTGTTTGGCAACCGGCTTGTTCCCCTGCAGATCGGCGACGTCGCCAGCGGTGTGGAAACCAGGGGTCATCGATTCATGTCGCCGTCACCCTTTCCAGTCAAGGGGTATGACCAGTACTTGCAACTCCTGCGGGATAATTTTGTGGTTGCCGATTTGGGCGAGAGGCGGGCGGCCGTGGCAACGGAGATCGACCGGGCGGCGCAGACCGTTGGCGGCAGGGTGTTGCCGGATGACGAGTTGATCGATACGGTAACCAATCTGGTGGAATTCCCCTGTGGGGTGTGCGGTACTTTCGAGGAGCGTTTCCTGGAGTTACCGGCGGCGGTTTTGATCACCGCCATGCGTGAACACCAGAAATATTTTTGCGTCACCGACACGAACGGCCGGCTGCTGCCCTATTTCGTGGCAGTAAACAATACGCGGGTTGCTGATCAACGGTTGGCGGCCGAGGGGCATCAGCGGGTTCTCCGAGCCCGGCTGGAAGATGCCCTGTTTTTCTTCAAGGCAGATCGGGCCGCGAAACTGGCCGACCGGGTTGATGCGCTGGCCGGCCTCGTCTTTCAGGCGAGGCTCGGCACCATGCTGGAGAAGACAAAACGGGTGGCGAGTCTCGCCTCCATTCTTGCCAGCCGGCTGGCTCCGGCACATCTTGCCGTGGTCGAACGGGCTGCCCTGCTGGCCAAGGCGGATCTGCTCACCGCGATGGTCAATGAGTTTCCTTCCCTGCAGGGCACAATGGGCAGGGATTATGCCCTGCAGGAAGGCGAGGGATCGGCGGTTGCCCAGGCAATTTTTGACCATTACCTGCCGGTCCGCGCCGGCGATCGTCTGCCGAAGGATATCCCCGGCGCCCTGATCGGCGTGGCCGATCGGCTGGATACCATTGTCGGCTGCTTCGGCATCGGCCAGATCCCAACCGGCACCACCGATCCGTTTGGACTGCGACGACTGGCCCTGGGCCTGATCCATATAGTCGAAAACAAGGCGTTTGACCTGGATCTGGCCGACATCATTCGGCAGGCAATCGGCCAATACGGGGCGACGCTGACCGTGGCACCGGCGATAATTTCGGCCAGTGTCCTGGAGTTTTTAAAGGGCCGTTATGTCAACAATCTGATTTCGAGCGGGATTGCGGCCGACGCAGTCGAGGCGGTTACCACGGTGGCCTTCGGCGACCTGGTGGACTGCCGGGCGCGGCTCAACGCGCTTCTGGCGATCCGCAGCAAGCCGACCTTCGCCACCCTGGCCGCGGCCTTCAAGCGGGTTATGAACATTATCAAGGACAACCGGGAAAGCGCGGTCGACGAGCAGCTTCTCCAGGCCGGGGTTGAGCGACAGCTCTACGAAGTTTTCCGGGCGGTGCAGGCTGCGGTGCAGCCCCTGCTTGCGAATAAGCGGTACGACCTGGCCATGGCGGAAATCCTGCGGATGAAAGAGCCGGTCGATAGTTTTTTTGACGGGGTTATGGTGATGGCCGAGGATCTCACCGTCAGGCAGAATCGGCTGAACCTGCTGACCGCCATCGCCCGGCTTTTTCTGCAGATTGGCGATTTTTCCAGAATGCAGGGCGCGGCTACTGAATCATGAGAGGAGTCGAGCGGCGGTTGTTTGGCCGTGTGCTTGTATAAGAAAGGCTGCCCAGCAAGGGCAGCCTTTCTCGTCTCAACCCAGCGGTGCTGGATAAGTCCCTTAACGCCAAGAACACCTGGCTGTCCTGCGGGCGGAAGGTAAACGAAATTTTTGACCGCAAGCTGTTAACAATCAACGCATAAGGGACTAAGCGGGTTCCCCCGGTTGCCCGGCACTATTTGACGTGGCACTCCGGACATTTGTTCGGGCCGCCATCTTTCTTGTGGCATTCCTTGCAAAGGGCGTGGGCTGCCAGTTTCAAGGTGTTCAGGCTCTTGTTGTCCATTTTTTCGTTGTGGCAGGTGATGCATTTTTGGATATTATCCTCCGCGCTATACGACACCCTGGCACCGGTGGCATCCTGTTTGTGATGACAGGTGGCGCAGTCATATTTTTCCTGATGCTTCTTGTGTGGAAATTTGGCCGGGCTCTTGGCATTGCCGGTCTGCAGGATCATATCCCCGGGGCCGGAGCCCTTGTCGGCCCTGGCCGTGCTAGAGTTGTCGGTTACGGTCAGGCAGAAAACAAAGGCGACTGCAGTCGCGAATATTGTGACGTTGCGCATTTTTATACCTCCTGCATTGTCAAGATAGTTGCCGTGCATTGAATCGTGGTTCATTTCGATTGGTGTGCGCAGGTTTATTCCCTGGTGTTTTTTTTGTCAAGCAGTTATCTCTTTCGTCTGCCGAGCCGTGCTGGACGGTACCTTCTGCTTGTTAGCATGAGAATTGTGTGATATTATTGCCTTCCCGGGACATGCCGGGCTGGCGAAGGTATTATTGTGAAATACATCGCTGCTGCAAGCAGCTGTTGGAGGTGGTATGGCAAGGCAGGAGGAAAAGGTTGTCGCTGGTTATGTGAAAAAGGAGACCATGCTGGTGTTTGTTTTTGTCGGCGTGGTGGTTGGTTTCCTGGGCGGGGTTCTCTACAGCGCTTTCAAGACGGGGCCGTCCGTGCCGCCGTCGGCGATCCAGCAGTCTGCCGCGCCGCAGGCGCAGCAGCCGGCCGGGCAACCGGCGCCGATGAGTGCCGAGCAGGCGCAGAGAATGCTGGCGCTCGAACGGGAGGTGGCGGCCAACCCCGGCAATGTTGAGGCCTGGACTCAACTGGGGCATCTTTATTTTGATACCGACAAGCCCGGCAAAGCGATCAGCGCTTATGTCAAGTCCCTGGAGTTGTCTCCGGGTAATGCCGATGTCTTAACCGACCTTGGAGTCATGTACCGCCGGAATGGCCAGCCCGAGGAGGCGATTAACGCCTTTGACAAGGCAATCGCCATCAATCCTCGGCACGAACAATCCCGTTACAACAAAGGGATTGTGCTCCGTTATGACCTCAACGATCGGGACGGGGCTGTCGCCGCCTGGGAAGGACTGGCCGCCCTCAATCCTGCCTTCCGGACACCGAACGGCGTCTCGATCAGCGAGGCGATCAAGGAACTATAAGGCCGTAAAGCAAGATCGTCGGCAGACAGTTCTCACGGGTCTGTCACCAAGTCACCCCAACGGCACCAAGCGGTGGTCACCTTCGCCGGATATTTACTCCGAAGACCGGCCCAATCTCCGAGTTAGCACACCTCCAACTTGCTAGTTTCCGGGAACATAGACAACTTCGGTATAGACCTCGGTGGTCCGCAACAGATAACTTCCATCGTCTTCCCATCGGAAATAAATCTTCAGATTATCCACGTCTGTCAAAGTCAGACCGGTCAAGGTGCCCGAGGATACCAGTTGATAATTGTAGCCGCCGGCAGGCAGCGTCACATAATCCGAATTCCAGAAAGGTGCTGTGTCTGCCGGCGGGGTGTCCAGACGATACCCTGTTTTCATCCGGTCGGAAACGTTTTCTCTGGCGCCCCCTCCCTTGGTGGTGAAGCGGGAGCGTACGTGGTAGGTGACGCTGACGATGGTCGGATTGCTCCCGGGCGCCGCATCGCCGGTCAGATCACTGAGGTTCTCCATATCCAGGGCGATGGCCGCGTTCAGGGCCGAATCCGGGGTGCCGTCGCAGCACTTCCCGGTATAGGTGGTATCGGCATCGTTGCTTCCCAGGGCGTTGGCCCAGGACGACCCTGCGACAATCGTATGACCATCATTGATATCCGCGCCGATCGCATCTTTTGCCACGCCGGTGGGGTGGAGAATCGCGGTTTTCAGGCTGGCCTCCTCAAGGGTCGTGAAGGTCCAGCTCGCTGGCGGCATTGAACTTCCGGCCATATCGGTTACATTGACCGTGACCGTGATCGCGGTCCCATAGGGGAAGTCCGTGTCCGGATTGACCGTCACCGCCAGACTCGCGTAACCGCCTGTGCCTGAAACAACCGCCGTGTCGCTGTCAGTATAGCTTTTGGAATAGCCGGTTCCGGTCAACGTCACCGCCAGGCTTGACCAATCGATGCCACTCTCGTTGTCCGAAAGCGTGAAGGAAACATTGCTGGCAATGGGAACATCGCTCTGCCCCTGATCTGGAAATGTGTTCGCGATTCCGGGTGCGGCGGTATCGGCCGTCAGAATGGCCGGAGTGGTATCCATGGCCCGGTTTGACGTATCATAAATCGAGGCTGCCGAGGCGGCGGCCAGGTTGTCCAGGCCGATGTCGTCGATGGCGTCAAGATTGGCGGAGAGGGTTAGAACAGCATAATTATTTCCCGCCGTGTGGTCGATGGCACTTATTGCCCTGCCATTATCAATATCCGTGAAGGCAAAATCGGCTATTGTCAACGCGCCGCTTGCGCCGGAATTGGTGTAGACGGGGCTGGAAAAATGCACTCCGAGCCGGTTGCTGCCATTTCGTCCGTACACTTGGGTGATTCTTGGCGGTCTGGTGGTGACCGGGGTTCTGGCGTACGACGTACACCAGGGGCTGTAGCCGTGGCAGCCGTTGCAGACGTTCGCCACGCTGGTCTGTCTCCAGACCGTAGCGGTGCTGTCCGACAGTACTTCATCCTTGGGAGTCGGATCATGGGCGCCAGGACCGGTGCAGACATAGGAGACATTGGCATTGTCATAGACCATTTCCAGACCCGGCTCCCGGTCGACCAGTTTGCCGTCCCTTACCATGGACAGGTTGGTCGAGCCGTGCACGTTATGGCAGGTCGGGCAGCTTGCAGGGGAGTCGCCTGCGAAGACGGTTTCCCAGTCGGAATCCCAAGCGGTGGCGAAGGGGCCGCCTGGTGCCAGGTGGTATGAATGGGCATTGACCGTGGCCCTGAAGTTTGTCAGGTTGTTGACCCCGAGATAAGGGTCAGACTCGTGGCATTTGAAGCAGAGGGCGAAATCTGCAACCGTCTTGCTCGAGCGGGGAATGTTCATCGGCGCACCGCCGTTGACACTGATAAGACGGTAACCGGCCTGGTAGTTGTTGCTGCCGGCAGTGTACGTCCGGGCGTTCCCATCGATATGTTTTAGCGCATAGTCGTGGCAGTCGTTACAGCCTGCCCCGGCTCCCGTGGCCCAGCCGCCGCTGGCCGGGTAATTTGTCCCTGCGGCGAGTCCGTGTCCGGTCTTGTAGTAGCCCCAGCCAGTGCCGTAGGTGTAGGCCCCGTCCTCGTCGCCGACGACGTTGGGCGCGGCGATGCCGCTGATGATGGAGACGATCTCGTCGTGGCAGGTGGCGCACCATTTCCCCTTGCCGGCTCGCAACGTGCTGTCGTTGGTGGCTGCATAGGCGCCCGTTTTCCAGATGGGCTTGGCGCCGTATGTCGCGTCATTCACACCGTCGTAAGTGCCGAACGGTGAGTGGCAGGTGTCGCAGACATTGGTTTCGGCTAAAGAGTATTTGCCGTCGCCGTTGGCGTCGGTGCCGGTTTTGAGATAGGGGAAGTTGTTGGTGTCGTGGCAGCCGCTGCAGGCGATATGCGGGCCCTTGGCGTCATCCGCGTCGTCTTCCGTGTGGGTAGAGTGGCTCTGGAAGGAGCCGGCGCCAGTGCTGAACTGGCCCGGCGCATATTCGTAGCCCGCGTCATGGCCGTGGCAGGCCTCGCAGTTGGTGCCCCCGCCGCCACCGTGGGCAAAGCCGTTGGTGTGATCGTGGCACTCCATGCAGGCCCGATCGGTGTAATGGTTCTGGAGGCTGCCGTCGCTTCGCCAGTGGTTTGTCTGGGTATGGCAGACCTGGCAGACGCCTTTTGGAAAGAGCGGTTCAGTCTGATCGGTGAAGCCGCCAATGTCGTCCGCGGTCTTGTCGTAGAATTTGAGCGGCTTGTTCCAGCCAGCCGGGGTCTTGACAAACTGCCGGAGCAGTTGGCCGTAGATGATGCCGAAATTTGCGGGCAGGCCCGCAATTGTCCCGGCCTCGGTGACATTGCCTCTCACCGTGATTGTTTGTGCGCCCGCGTCAATGGCCACCACCTGGAAGCTTAAATTATCCGAGGTGTCTGGTGGCAGGGTGGAGGTGTCGGGGATTAACAGAACGCGGCGGTAATCAAGGGTCTTGGCCAGGAACAAGGCGGCGTCCCAGTCGGTTTTGTAAGAGATGGACGAGTAGCTGAGCAAACTCTCGCTGGAGCCCGAGTTATAGATGGCGCTGGTGAGCTGGCCGGTGGCCAGATAGATGTCGGTATCGCCGGTATTGATCCACTCAAGCT
>MGTE01000105.1:39875-47825 GCA_001799275.1 Deltaproteobacteria bacterium RIFOXYD12_FULL_57_12 | reverse complement strand
GGGCATGAAAAAAGAGGAGGTGGACCTGATCTGGCACGACCTGCAGATGGATGTCGGGCCGGCCATCGAGCTCTGCGTCCATTATGTACAGGCCTGCCCCGGGATCAGTGTCTGCAAATTCGGCGTCCAGGATTCGCTGGGCCTGGGCATGGAACTGGAGAAGCTGTTCGTCGGCATGGATCTGCCGGCCAAGGTCAAGATGGGGATTTCCGGCTGCTCCTTCTGCTGCGGCGAGAGCTATGTCCGCGACATCGGCTTGATCGGCAAAAAAAAGGGCTGGACCATGGTGGTGGGCGGCAATTCCGGCGGCCGGCCGCGCATTGGCGATATCCTGGCCGAGGAACTGGATAAAAAGACGGCAATCAACCTGGCCCGCCGTTTTCTCGATTACTACCGCAGCCAGGGCACCAAGCGGGAACGAACCGCCCGGTTTATTGAACGGGTCGGAATCGAGGCCGTGCAACAGGCACTTTCACTGAAAGATTCGGCCTCGTGACTGACCTGCTGGCTAACGCCCGAACACCTTAACCCTGAGGCGCAGCTCCTGGCGCTGCCTGGCCAGGCAATAGGCGACCAGCACCTCCTGGTCCTCCGGCCGCATCTTTTCGAAGTTAAAGCCGGACAGATATTTCTCCTCTTTCTTCAAGTCCAAGCGGACAACCTGGGCAATGCAGCGGATATACCGGTCAATGTTTCCCGGCAAATAAAGCTCCATCCACACCCGGCGCTGATATTTCAGGGGCTGCGGAAAGGCGACGAGAATCCCGCAGGCGCTGAGATTGATCGACTCACCCACCATGGCGTGTACCGGCGCGATGGTCGGGATCTGGAGATCAACCGGAACCTCGGCGTTTACTCGGAAATAGCGCCTTTTCTGCGGCCGGATTGCCGCCTCAAGGCTCTCCAGCCGGAGGTGCTGGTCATCCAGCACCTCGTCGATGCCGGCGATGAGGCAGACAACCTCCTCGAAGGTCTCAAAATGGAGGACGCAGGCCCCGGTCGGATCAATATTCGCCAGCGGCACCTGCTCCGACAGCAGTTCCAATTCCAGAAAGGGCGACACGATATTCCGGACCGAGCACTCCAGCCGGACGACCTGATCCTCCAGCACCGGCACGTGAATATAGCCGATTTTCCTGGTTGGTATGTACTCCAGGGAATCTAAACCAAACGCTTCCATGATCCACCATTACCATAGACTTTCGCGGACAAGACGCGCTATTATGCCGACAGTTTGCAAAAAAAACAAGCTGTTCTCCAGGTGACGGCGATCCGGGTATCCTTGCCACGGGCCGGCATTTTCAGACGCCGCCACCACGCTCCGCGGGACCGCTGCCTGTTTTGCAATGATTTTAAACAGTTCCACCGCAACAAAGGAGTAAAATGACATCAACAAACCGGCGCTCCTCGCTGCTCTGCCCAAGCTGCCGCAGACTGGTGAGCGCCGATATAAACGCATGCCCTTACTGCGGCACAAAAAAGCCCGGGGCCTGGTGGCAGGGCGGCCGCGGCCTGGTTGCGGGCTTGCTGGGCAGCGACGAGATGCTGATCAGGCTGCTGATCATGGTCAATGGTGCCATGTATGTACTGGCGCTGCTGCTGATGCCCGGCCAGGGCGGCCATTCCTTCAGCCCGCTCGCCTTTCTGGCGCCGGCCAACAAAATCCTTTTGCTGCTGGGCGGCACCGGCACCCTGCCGATCAATGCCATGCACCGCTGGTGGACGCTGCTTGCCGCCAACTATCTGCACGGCGGCCTGTTGCATCTGGTCTTCAACATGATGGCCTTGAACCAACTGGGCCCGCTGATAATCAATGAATACGGGGCCGCCCGTTTCTTTGTCCTCTATACCCTGGCCGGGGTCGCCGGTTTTTTGCTTTCCTACCTGGCCGGGGTCTCTTTCACCATCGGCGCCTCGGCCGCGGTCTGCGGCCTGATCGGCGCCGCGCTCTATTACGGGAAAAGCCGGGGCGGCGCCTACGGCCAGGCCGTGTTCAAACAGGTGAGCGGCTGGGTGATCAGCCTGTTTGTCTTCGGCTTTTTGGTGCCGGGAATCAACAACTGGGGTCATGGCGGCGGCCTGGTCGCCGGCATTGTGCTCGGCGCTCTCCTGGGCTATCATGAAAAAATCAGGGAAAACATCGGCCACCGAATCCTGGCCGGCGGCTGTGCGGTGCTGACCATCGGGGTCCTCGGCTGGGCCGTGGCGTCCAGCATTTTCTATCTTGCCGGCGCGCCCTAAAGAACCAGAAGTCAGGAGCCAGAAGTCAGAATCCAGGAACGACAAATCAGTAATTCTGAATTCTGCTTTTAAAAGGCCTTGCAGTTCCGGACATTTGACAAGTCTCAGGAACCAATTGTATTCAGTAACAATACCGTTGCCGGTTTCGGAGACGATCACCGGGAAGGATGTCCGGCCGCCGGTTTGTCGAGGCGCATGCACAGAGGAGTCCGCCATGTCGGAAAAGCCCTATCTGCTCAATGTCAAGTTCCTCCGGCGGCTGCTGATCGCGGCCGACGACCTCATGCATTTTGCCGTGGCAGTCATCCTCCTGATCTGCGCCGGCATGGTTCTGGTAAAGACGCTGCCGAACCTCCTGCATCCGGACTCTTCCGCCATTCTGCATGTGCTGAACGACGTGCTGCTCGGCTTAATCATCATGGAGCTCATGTGGCCCATTGTCAGATTCCTGAAACGCGAGGCGTTCAGCCTTAATCCGTTCATCTATATCGGCATTATTTCCAGCATCCGCCGCATCCTGCTGCTCGAGGCCGAACACTCCATGATCCCCCGCCTGGGAAGCCTTACCGCCGACTGGCCGTCCCTCTGGCCGCTTCTGGCCGAGGTCGGCGCCAACGTCGGCATCATCCTGGTGCTGGCCGTGGCCCTACGTATTCTGTCCATCTGTCCCCCAGATGAAATGAAGGAAAAATAAACCACCCACCGGGAGACGCCACCGTTGCGAGTCCAGATCGTCAAGAACATTCTCGATGCCAACACCAAAATCGCCGCTGAAAACCGCAAGCTGTTCGACAGCCACAACCTGACGGTCATCAATCTGATGAGTTCGCCGGGCGCTGGCAAGACCACCCTGCTGGAAGAGATGGGCGTAACCTTTGCCGGCCGGCTTCGAATCGGGGTCATCGAGGGCGACATCCAGACCAGCCTGGATGCCGAACGGGTCGCCGCCGCCGGCCTGGCGGCGGTGCAAATCGAAACCGCCGGCGCCTGCCATCTCGACGCCAACATGGTCCAGAACGCCGCCGCCACCCTCGACCTTGCCGACCTCGACCTGCTGGTCGTGGAAAACGTCGGCAATCTGGTCTGCCCGGCTGAATTCAATATCGGTGAGGACTTCAAAGTGATGCTGCTGTCGGTCACCGAAGGCGACGACAAACCGCTGAAGTATCCCCTGATGTTCAAGGAGTCGAAGGTGCTGCTGATCACCAAGATCGATCTGCTGCCGCATCTGCGCTGCGACCTCAATCGCATGAAACAGGCGGCTCGCGCCATCAACCCCGGCCTGGTGATCTTCGAGGTGTCGGCGTACAGCGGCCAGGGCCTGGCCGACTGGCATGACTGGCTCCGGGCGCAGATAAAAGGGACGCATGACCCGAGCTGAAATCATGGTGAGCGGCACGGTGCAGGGCGTTGGTTTCCGGCCCTTCATCCATCGTCTTGCCATGCGGCACGGCATCACCGGCTCCGTGGCCAACACGGCGGCCGGCGTCTTGATCATTGCTGACGGCCCGGCCCCGGCGGTGCAGCGGTTCCGGCAGGCGATCAGCGAAGAGGCACCACCCCTGGCGGTCATTGCCGGGTTGACCGAAAAAAAAACGTGCATCCCGGCGACCGGGCGCCATGCGGCATTCCGCATCCTGGATTCCATCCCAACCGGCGAAACAATCGGGCCGGTGACCCCGGATGCCGATGTCTGCTCTGCCTGCCTGCGGGAACTCTTCGACCCGGCCGACCGCCGCTATCTCTATCCCTTCATCAACTGCACCGACTGCGGCCCCCGCTACACCCTGATCGCCCAGACCCCCTATGACCGGCCAACCACTGCCATGGCCGATTTCCCCATGTGCGCCGCCTGTCTGACCGAATATCAGGACCCGGCCGACCGCCGCTTCCATGCCCAGGCAACCTGCTGTTCGATTTGCGGCCCGCAACTTACCCTGACCGATGCAGGTGGTGTCCGCCAGGAAACCGACGCGCCGCTGCTTGCTGTTGCCGAACTGCTCCACGCCGGCAACATTGTGGCCATTAAGGGGCTGGGCGGCTTTCATCTGGCAGTGGACGCCACGAACGCGACGGCCGTAGCCCGGCTCCGCGCCCGCAAGGGGCGGCCAGCTAAACCGTTCGCAATCATGGCCCCGGATGCGGCAATGGTTGAAACATTCGCCAGGATAACGACAGACGAAAGACCCTGGCTCACGGACAGCCGGAAGCCGGTGATCCTGCTTGTCAAGAAAACCCCTTTTCCTCTGGCGGAAGATGTGGCGCCGGCCAACCGCTTGATCGGCGTGATGCTGCCCTACACACCGCTGCACCATCTGCTTTTTGCTCACGGCAGCTTTCAGGCGCTGGTGATGACCAGCGGCAATCTCTCCGGCTCACCCATTGTCAAGGGCAACGACGAGGCCCTGGCCGCTTTAGCCGGTATTGCCGATTTTTTCCTGCTGCATAACCGGCGGATCATCAGCCGTACCGACGATTCGGTGCTCCGGCTCGCCGCTGACGGACAAGTTACCTTTCTGCGGCGCGCCCGGTCTTTTGTGCCGACCGGCCTGCCACTCGCAACAGACGCCGGCCGTACCCTGGCCCTGGGCGCCATGCAGAAAAACACGGTCTGCCTGACCCGCGGCGATCAGGCCTTTGTCAGCCAGCATATCGGCGATCTCGACAACCCGGAAACCATCCGCCAGCAGGAGGTCCTCAACAACCACCTCATGGCCCTGCTGCGGGTCGAACCGGACCTCATTGTCCACGATCTGCATCCGGACTACCCGTCCAGCCGCTATGCCCGGCATCTGCAAAACAAAGACCGCGCGACCGTGGCAGTCCAGCACCATCATGCCCATGCCGTAGCCTGCATGGCTGAACATGGCCTTACCGGGCCGGTGCTTGCTGTCATCTTGGACGGCACCGGCTACGGCCCGGACCGCACGGTCTGGGGCGGCGAGGTGCTGGTGGCCGAACATGCGACCTATTACCGGGCTGCCCATTTCACGCCGGTGCCCATGCCGGGCGGCGAGGCGGCGATTCGAGAGCCGTGGCGGATGGCAATCAGCCATCTGGCCGCTGCTTTCGGCCCGGCATTTCGCGACCTACCGCTGCCGGTGCTGGCCGAGCATCAGGAGCAAATCACGATACTTACGCAGATGATGGCCAGAGGCATCAACTCGCCGCTTACCTCCAGCTGTGGCCGTCTCTTTGATGCAGTTGCCGCCCTGCTCGATCTGCGGTACTCTGTCTCCTATGAGGGCCAGGCCGCCGCCGAACTGGAAATGCTGATCCTGCCGGATACGCCGGATCCGGGCCACTATGACTTCGCGATCGAATATCCGGCCGACCGGCCATGGCTTTTAGAGGGCGCGCCGCTTATCCGTGCCGTGGTCGAGGATATTGTCGCGCAGGCGCCGGCGCCGGTGGTAAGCCACCGGTTTCACAACGCGCTGGCCGCGCTCTTTGCCGAAACCTGCCAGCGGCTCAGAGAAAAAACCGGCCTTACTCAGGTTGTCCTCTCGGGCGGGGTTTTTCAGAATATGACCCTGCTGGCCAGCCTGACCGAAAAGCTTACGGCCGACGGCTTTGCCGTGTACGCCCACCACCTCGTCCCGCCCAACGACGGAGGGCTCGCGCTCGGTCAGGCCGTGGCCGGGCGGGCGATTTTTCGACAGCGACACGCCCCCCAGCCTGCCTCGGCAACCTGCGGCAGCATACGCGAGGATCTATTTCATGAACTGGCTTGACACCTACCGCGATCCGGAACGGGCAGCCCGCCTGGTCATCGCCCTCAAGGGCATGGAACTGCCGACCCTCCGTTTCATGGAGGTCTGCGGCACCCACACAGTGGCCATCTGCCGCCACGGCCTCCGCGACCTGCTGCCGCCGGCCATCACCCTCTCCTCCGGCCCGGGCTGCCCGGTCTGCGTCACGGCCACCGTCGAAATCGACCGCTTCATCAAGGCCGCCACGATTCCCGGCGTGATTATTGCCACCTTCGGCGACCTGCTCCGGGTACCGGGGTCAATTTCATCGCTCCAGAAGATCCGCGGCCAGGGCGCCGATATCCGCATGGTCTATTCCACCCTGGACGCCCTGGCAATCGCCCGGCAGAATCCGGATCGGCAGGTCATCTTTCTCGGCGTTGGCTTTGAAACCACCACCCCGACCGTGGCGGCCGCCATCCTTACCGCTGCCGAGGAGGGCCTGCGGAACTTCTCCGTGATTTCAGCCCACAAGCTGATGCCGCCGGCCCTGACCGCTTTGGTCGGCGACCCGGAAATCCGCGTCGACGGCCTCATCTGCCCCGGCCATGTCTCGATCATGATCGGCGCCCGCAGCTACCAGCCGCTGGCGGAACAATACAAAATACCCTGCGTGATCGCCGGCTTCGAACCGGTGGATATCCTGCAGGCCGTGGCCATGCTCGCCCGGCAGGTTACATCCGGCGAGGCAAAGGTCGAGGTGGCCTATCAGCGGGCGGTAACTGCGGACGGCAATTGCCAGGCCATGGCGATCATGCACCGGGTGTTCGAACCGGTGAATGGCGAGTGGCGAGGGCTGGCCACGATTCCCGACTCCGGCCTGGCCATCCGCGCGGAATTCGCCGCCCATGACGCCGAGAAGCGCTTCGATCTGACCGTCGCCGAAGCGCACGACCCGGCCGGTTGCGCCTGCGGCGATGTCTTGAAATCCATCATCCTGCCCTCTGAGTGCCGCCTGTTCGGCACCGCCTGCCGGCCGGAACGCCCAATCGGCCCCTGCATGGTGTCGGGCGAAGGCGCCTGTGGCGCCTATTATAAATACATCCGGCCCCGGTCATGAGACTTCACGAATACCAGGCCAAGGAACTCCTCCGGCAGTACGGTATCCCGACGCCGACCGGCGGTACGGCCACGACACCCGAGGAGGCTGTACGGCAGGCCCTGCAACTGTCCGGCCTGCCGGCCATGGTGAAAGCGCAGGTGCATGCCGGCGGCCGCGGCAAGGCCGGCGGGATTACACGCGCGGCCACGCCGGAAGAGGTGCAGACCCAGGCCGCTGCCATGCTCGGCATGACCCTGAAGACCAAGCAAACCGGGCCGGTCGGCAGGGTAGTAAAAAAAATCCTGGTGGAACAGGCCCAGGAAACAGGCCGAGAACTTTATCTGGCCATGCTGCCGGACCACGCCACGGCCCGGATCATGCTCCTGGCCAGCGCAACCGGCGGCATGGATATTGAAGAACTGTCCGCTGTCGAACCGGAGAAAATCATTAAAGTCGCGGTGAACCCGCTGGCCGGCCTACAGCCGTTTCACGGCCGGGCCGTGGCCTTTGCTCTTGATCTCGGCCCGGTCGTCACCGGCAGGCTGCTGGAGCTACTGCCCCGCTTCTACAGACTGTTCGTGGAAAAGGACTGCTTGCTCCTGGAAATCAACCCGCTGGCGATCCGGCCCGATAACGAACTCATCGCCCTGGACGCCAAGGTGGAGATCGACGACAATGCACTATTCCGGCAGCCGGAGATGGCCAGCTGCCGCGACTCGGACGGAGAAGACCCCCTGGAGGCGGCAGCAGCAGCCGACGGTCTCAACTACATCAGACTGGGCGGTACAATCGGCATGATGGTAAACGGTGCCGGCCTGGCCATGGCCACCATGGACCTCCTCGCCAGCATCGGGGCCGCCCCCGCCAATTTTCTCGACGTAGGCGGCGGCGCCAGCGCCGAGACTGTGGAAAGGG
>MGTE01000105.1:39426-39839 GCA_001799275.1 Deltaproteobacteria bacterium RIFOXYD12_FULL_57_12 | reverse complement strand
CAGCCGGCTCGGCAGCACAGTGCCGCTGGTGGTCCGGCTGGAAGGGACAAACGCTGCGGAGGGTCGCAAGATTCTGGCCGATTCCGGTCTCAGGCTGCTGGTCGCCGCCGATCTTGCCGATGCGGCGCAAAAAATGGCTGTCATGGTCAGGTGACCGTGCACACGACGTGACAAGATGAGCATATTCATCAACAGCACAACACGACTCCTTATCCAGGGCATCACCGGCCGGGCCGGCAGGTTTCACGCCGGGCAATGTCTGGCCTATGGCACTAAGGTGGTGGCGGGCGTCACCCCGGGCAAGGGTGGTCAGATAGTGGACCGCATCCCGGTGTTCGATACGGTCGCCACGGCTCGAGCCGCCACCGGCGCCGACTGCAGCCTGATCTTTGTGCCGCCCGCCGCGGCCGCCG
>MGTE01000105.1:25513-39403 GCA_001799275.1 Deltaproteobacteria bacterium RIFOXYD12_FULL_57_12 | reverse complement strand
GCCGGGATTGCGCTGATCATCGCCATCACCGAGGGCATCCCGGTGCAGGACATGCTCAAGGTGAAAAACCTCCTGGCCGCCACCGGCGCCCGGCTGCTCGGCCCGAACTGTCCGGGAATCATCGCGCCCGGCCAGTGTCTGGCCGGAATCATGCCCGCCGCCATCCACCGGCCCGGGCCGATCGGCGTGGTCTCCCGCTCCGGAACCTTGACCTACGAGGTGGTTTACCAGTTGAGCCGGCAGGACATCGGCCAATCCACCTGTCTCGGCATCGGCGGCGACCCGGTGGTGGGCACCAGTTTCATCGACTGTCTGCAAGCCTTTGCAGAAGACCGCGAAACCGCCGCCATCGTCATGGTCGGCGAAATCGGCGGCAGCGCCGAAGAGGAGGCCTGCGCCCATATCGCCCTTCATCACAATAAGCCGGTGGTTGGCTTCGTGGCCGGCCTGACCGCGCCGCCGGGGAGAAAAATGGGGCACGCCGGTGCCATCGTCAGCAACGGCTGCGGCACGGCCTTAGCCAAAATTGCCGCCATGGAGACGGCCGGGGTTATAGTCTGCCGGGATCTGGGCCGGCTGGGCGAATTCTGCGCTGATTTTTTTCACGATTTCCTGTAAATAGTAACATATTGAAAATTGCGCCCCTGACAACGTCAACCAAGCCAGCAAAAGGGCCTACTCACCATCCTACAGAGGAAAAATCATGGAAAAACAAGAAATCCTCCTGGAAAGCGGCACGAACGAAATGGAACTGATGGCTTTTCGGATCGGTGCCAGCCGGTTTGGCCTGAATGTAGCAAAAATTCTGGCAATCCAGCGGTATGATCCGGCACTCGTCACCCATATCCCGCTCGAACACCCGGCCATGATGGGCATGATGCTGTACCGCAAGCGAACCATCCCGCTCGTTGATCTTGCCGTCTCCCTGAAGATCGGCACGGAGCAGGACAACGAGCGGCCGATCGTCATGATCACCGAGTTCAACAACGCCACCACCGGGTTCCGGGTTGACCGGGTCGACAGAATCTACCGGCTGCACTGGCATGATTTCACCCCGATTGACAGTCTGCTCAGCAGCTATGGCGAGAGCATTATTGGCTCGGTGCACATGGATGACAGCGAAATCCTGGTGGTGGACCTCGAGCGAATTCTCGCGGATATCTATCCAGAGCAGGTCATTGAGGAACTGACCAAAGAAACCATTGAAAAAAGCCCCGGCGTCTCCCGGGAAAATATGCGGCTTTTCTTTGCCGAGGATTCCAGAACGATCCGGGAGGCCGTGGTCTGCTCTCTCAAGAAAATCGGCTTCAAGAACATCCAGGTATTTGATAACGGCCAGAAGGCCTATGATGCCCTGGCCAGCCTGCAGGCGCAGATTAAAAAAGATGCGACAGCGCAAGTGGAGTTGCCCCATCTCCTGCTTACCGATATCGAGATGCCGATGATGGACGGTTTGACCTTGTGTAAGAAAACCAAAGAGGAACTCGGGTTGCGCCAGATCCCAGTGATCATGTTCTCCAGCCTGATCAATGAACAGATGAAGCTGAAATGCCAGGAGGTCGGGGCGTCGGGCTATATCACCAAGCCGGAGGTAAACGCCCTGATCGGTATCCTGGACAAGATATGCCAGGAAGCAACCGCCTGTCATCCCGCGGCCTGAACTCTTGCAAACCAGGTCGGGAAAACAGGAAATTACTGCGGCCGGCCAAGGCTGCCGCCCCGATTGATCAAAAGGGCGAGGTTGAGCCGACTGCCGGTACCGGTCTTGGTATAAACAGCGCTTAGATGCGCCTTGACCGTGCGCTCGGTGATCCCCAGATTGGCGGCTATCTCCAGATTCGCCTGGCCCCGGGCCACCATTTCGGCAATTTCCCGCTCCCTGGTTGTCAGGCTGTCGAGCACGGCCGGGGCCTGATAGGACACTCCGGCCGAGGCGCCGCTGGCGGCAGCCAGTGTCTCGCGAATCAACCGCTGCATCACCTGCTGGCCGATCCAGACGGAGCCGGCCAGCACGATCCGGACCGCTTCGCTCAAGCGCGGCGGAGAAATGTAGGTGTTTGAGTAGCCGACAATGCCCAGCTTCAAAAAAGAAAGACCCTCATCCTCATCCGGTCGGTCGGAAAGAAGAAAAATCTTGCAGCGCGGATTCTGGCGGCGGACTTGGGCCGTGATGTTCATATCGACCATAGTGCGATGCAGGAGCAGCAACTCGATTTTTTCCGCGGCAAGCACGGCCTCAAGTTCGCCCAGCGATGCAGCCTCAACAAGCTGATATTGCGGCGAAAGCAGTTCATCCCACCGCTTTCTGATCAATTCGTTATGACTGCAGAGAAGGATCGCCATAGAATTACCTTTCCCGCAGGGCCATGTGCTTCGCCCGCAGAGCTGGTTTCAACAGATAGGTGAGAACAGTCTTCTTGCCGGTCAGAATATCAACGGTCGCCACCATGCCGGGGATAATCGGCAACGGTTTTTCCGGTGTCCCGAGATAGTTCTTGGTGGTCCGCAGCCGGATGAGAAAGAAACTGTTGCCCTTCTCATCGGTGATGCTGTCGGCGCTGATATTTTCAAGTTCCGCTTCCAGGCCACCGTAGATGGTGAAATCATAGGCGGTAAACTTGATCATCGCCTTCTGGTTGGGCCGCAGAAAGGCGATGTCGGCCGGCTTGACCTGGGCCTCGATCATCAGCGAATCTTCAAGCGGGACGATTTCGATGAGATTCATGCCGGGTTGGATAACACCGCCCACAGTATTGACCAGGATCTGCTTGATGGTGCCGTTGACCGGTGAGCGCACCGCCGTCCGGTTTAACCGATCCTCCAAGGCCACGGACGAGGCGGAAATCCCTTCAAGCTTGGCCATGACCTCATTCAATTCAGCCTTTGCCTTGTTGTGAAAGTTAAGCTTTGCCTCTTCCACGGCCCAGTTGGTCTCCTGGAGTTTTGAGGCGGCCCGCGGAATGGCCTGTTTGATTCCCTCGATTTCCCCGTGCATCTGGCTGGCCTGGCGTTCCAGACGCAGCATCTCAACCTCCGAGACGGCGCCCTGGCCGACCAGCGGCTTCGTGACCTCCACCTCCTTCTGGAGGAGCGCAGAGGTTCTGGTCAGTTCATCCTGCTTGACCCGCAATTCCTTGAGTTCCTGATTCCGCTGAGTGACCTGTTCCTGCAAAATTCCAATGGTCTTATTGAGTTCCCTTTTTCTGGACTCGTACAGGTCCTGTTCCCATTTGCCGATCTCTGGTTTTTCCTTGACTACCTCCGCGGGTATTTTAAATGGTGTATCGCTCGATTCAGCCTGCAGACGGGCCATTTTAGCCATGAGAGCCAGATAGCTCGCACGGTTTTCCAGGACTGACGAGGAAAACCTGGTTTCATCGATCCGTAGCAGCAGTTGATCTTTCTTTACCAGATCACCGGTATTGACATGGATCTCAGACAAGATGCCACCCTCCAGATTCTGAACGACCTGAACCTGATGCGAGGGAATAACCTTGCCCTGCCCCCGGGTGACCTCCTCGACCTCGGAAAAATATGCCCAGAAAAAGGCAATCAACGTGAGGAGGGCAATCACCCACAAAATGGCCTGCCCCCCCCGGGGCGACTGCACCAGGATGGTAGCGCGGATATCCGTGGCCAGGTCGATATCCGCCGGCGGCATCCGGTAGAATATATCGGCGGCTTTCTGTTTCTCAGACAACAGGATTTCTCCTTTTCTATATATTGAGTTGCCCTTTACGCAGGGCCTCAAGGACCGGATCTCTGGGCCCGTCAGCAATAACCGTGCCGTTGTCGATGACGATGACACGTTCCACCAGATCAAGCAGCGAGGCCCGATGGGTGATCAAGATAAGACTTTTCCCCGGCAGAATATTGGCCAGCTTGCCCTTCATCCGCAGCTCTGATTTGTTGTCCATGGAACTGGTCGGTTCGTCCAGCACCAACACTGGCGGATCAAGAAGAATGGCCCGGGCAATGGCCACGCACTGCCGCTGGCCGCCGGATAAACCCCGGCCCTGTTCGCCCACCTCCATCTCAAAACCCATGGGATGCTTCTTGATGAAATCGGCAACCCCGGCCAGATCCGCGGCCCGGAGGACCGCGCTGTCATCGACATCATGGGTGCCGAGAATAATATTATCGCGGATCGTGCCCCGGAACAGGGTTATGTCCTGGGAGACATAGCCGATGAAATGACGGAGCTCGGCCGGATCGATCTGCCGGATGTCGGTGTTGTCCATGCTGACCATGCCGCCGGTCGGCTCGTAGAGGCCGAGCAGCAGTTTTCCCATGGTTGTCTTGCCCGAGCCGATAGGACCGATAATGCCGACTCTTTCGCCCGCTTTGATCTGCAACGAGACGTTTTTCAGAACCTCGGTGGTCTGGCCCGGATAGGCAAAGGAAATATTTTTCAGCTCGATGGCCCCATCAAACCGGGTCCGGTGCAGAAATGTCTTGCCGGCCGGCCGTTCTACGGGCAGCGCCATGATTTCATTCAAGGTTTTCAGCGCCGACTTGGCGCGATGAAAACGGGTGGCCAGGCTGACCACCTGCGACATCGGGCCAACGGCCTGACGGGTGATAATCACCAGGGCAATCAGACCGCCCTGCGACAGTTGGCCGTTCGAGATCTTGTAGACGCCGGCGATGACCACCGCGACCACCACGACATTCTGGATGAAGTTGGCCAAATGATTGACCGAGGACGAAAAGATGCGGGATCTGGCGCTCCATTTGGCGATATAACTGACCGCCTCTTCCCAGGCGCGCTGGATCTGGCTTTCAGCGCCTAGAATTTTTATGGTTTCCAGGCCGGACATTCCTTCAACCAGGATGGCGTTTTTCTGGGCCGAGGCCTGGAAGGTCTGCTCAACCGCCTTCTGCAGGGGCACCTGGGCGAATGCGGCATAAAGGAGGAGCAGGGCGATGGCCGCAAAATGAATGAGGACGATGTCGCCGCCGATATACCAGGTGGCAAGCAGTGCCAGCCCGGCAAAAGGCATGTCGATCAGGGCGGTTATTGAAAATGAGGTGCTGAAATCACGAATATCCTCAAACTGCTGTAAGTTCTTGGTGAAGGAACCAACGGACTGGGGACGGACCTCCATGCGGAGCCCGAGCACCTTTTCAAAAAGAGCGGCGGAGATCTGCAGGTTTGACTTATTGCCCGCCTCGTCGATGAAATAGCCGCGGAGCGCCCGCAGCAAAAGAGTAAAAAGATAGATGATGCTGACCCCGATGGCCAGAACCCAGAGCGTTTCAAAGGCGCTGTTGGGAACCACCCGGTCATAAACGATCAGGACAAAAAACGAGGAGGCCAGCCCGAAGAGGTTGATCAGGAAAGAGGCGATCAGGACGTCGCGGTATATACGCCACGAGGAGAAGAGTGTGCCCCAGAACCAGTTTTTCTGGGTGCGATCCTTGATCTCCTCAAATTCCTGGCCCCGGACCTGGAATTTCGGCCGGACAAAAATGGCAAACCCGGAGTAGAGCCCCTCAAGCTCCTCCCAGGTCAACTCCTGCTCGCCGAGGCTGGCTTCAGGCAGCAGCACCTTCAGCTTTTCGCCGATTTCAACTAGGACACAGGCCCTCTGTTCTTTGAGCAAAAGGACCGCCGGCAGTTCAAGCCCGGATATCTTTCGTAACGGCCGGTGCAATACTCGGGATGCCAGGCCGGCCCGGCCCGCTGCCCGAGGAAACAACTCCACGGTAAGGCGGTTCTTGACAAGCGGCAAACCGGCCCGCAGCCCGGTGCGGGACGCCGGCCGACCATGCAGCTTGGCAATCAGGAGCAGGCAGTCCAGGAGCGGATCGTCATGGGTGTCCGTGTCCCCGCTCAAATTCCATGCCGGCGGGGCGGCAATGGTATCCTCTTCAGTCGAAAGTAAATTGGGCATATGCAGTACGAGTTAACGCAACGGTTGAACGGGGAAAAACGAATCACTTCTCTTATAAAATCATAATAGTTGTAATATATCAAACATATTAATTGTGGTTTGCGCAGAAATCCATTTAATTATGAATTGGTCGCGGTCAGTTGACAGCCTTTCACGGGCTGGTTCTCAGACTGTTTCATGGACACCATTCACACGACAAGGAGAGCGGGCTATGCTGTATGTTGAACGGGATGAAAACGGCAAGATAGTCGCCATCCGGCATGCCTGTGATGCGAAGGCGGCAGAAAAGAAATCCATGATAGATGAGGAGGTTCTCGATTTTCTTGACAAAAACGTCAACATGGATCCTTTCATGCAGCTCCTGTCGCTCTCCGACATCGGCATTATCCGGATACTTGAGGATTTGATCGACCTGTTGATCAAAAAAAATATCTTCATGCTGACCGAGCTGCCGCAGGAAGCCCAGGAGAAAATCAACGAACGCAAGCATGTCCGCCAAAAAATGTCCGACCAGTGCTTCATGGTCGATGACATTCTGTGATTAGTCCCTTAGACGTTGATTGTTAACATTTCGCGGTCAAAAATCTTATACCCCTCACGCTCGCAAGACAATCAGGTGTTAAGGGACTTATCCAGCTCCGCTGGGTTGCATCTTAGTCGATTGCCGAGCTTTGGATGGAGGCCTTGTCCTCCGGCAACCGGTTTGTGTGTCCTCAGCCCATCTTCGTGCCGGCGTCAAGTGGCTTCGGCCGGTCAATGAAATAGCCCTGCATTGCGTCAACGTTCAATTCCTTCAACATATTCCACTGCTGCTCATTCTCCACCCCTTCCGCAATGACATCAATATCAAGGCTGTGGGCAACGCTGCACAGTGAGCCGATGAAGAAACGGCTGTCGCTTGCCACATCCTTGAGTTCACCGATGTAGGCCCGGTCGATCTTGACATAATCAGGACGCAGCGATTGCAGATACGCCAGGTTCGAAAAACTCTGGCCGAAATGATCCAGGCCCACCCCATGTCCGAGTTGACGTACCATGGCGCTGAATTCCTTGACCCTCTCGAGATGCTGGACAGCGTTGAATTCGGCAAACTCAAAGATAATGCGGAAGGCCTGTTTCGGCAGGCTGCGCAACGCCGTAGTCGTCCATTCCCAGAAGGAATCATCCTGCAGAGACGAGGGTGAAACATTGATAGCGATGCTGTCCACCCCGATCCCGGCCTTGTCGAGTTCCAGGACCTTTTCCAGGACGATTCGATCCAAAGTGGAGACAAGCTTCAGGCGCTCGGCAAACGGCATGAAGACACCGGCGCTCAGGAGACTGCCATCTTTCTGGGCAATCCGCGAGAAGACCTCCAGATGCAGGACGCGGGTCCGATCCGCCACTTTCACCGCCGGCTGGGCAAAGAGAACAACCTGGCGTTCCCGCAAGGCCTGCTCAAGCGCCTCCTTCCACTGCTGCTGCCCCTGGAGCGTGTCTTCACTCCCTTCGGTAATCGTGCGAACCATCCAGGTGTTCGGACCGGCCTGTTGCGCTGTCCGCAGGGCCAGATCCGCCTCGGACAGCAACCGCGCCATGGTGGTGGTACATTCGTAGATGGCAACCCCAACATGGCCGACATTGTCGGTCAGAGAAAGCTGTTCTACCGCAAGTTGACCGATCTTGTTGGTGATGCCGGCGGCAAATGCCTCGGCATCCCAAGCCGAGGCATCCGGCAGAAAAATACCGAAATCACCGCCGGTAAGCCGGGCCAAGGCGCAGCTGGAGGCATGCACCGTTTCCTCCTGCAAAACCACGGCCGCTCTTTTGATCATCTCATCACCGGCCTGGAACCCCTTCTGCTGGTTAAGCTGCTGCAGGTCATTAATCTGGAACAGGAGCATGATCCCTTTAGTCGTACTACCCCGGCGGTCGAGGCGGGCCTTAATCTGACCTTCGAAATAGCGACGGTTGCCAAGGCCGGTCAAGGGATCTCGATAGGCATGCTCCCGCAGCCGTTCGGCAATACCGACCTGTTCCTCGAACATCTCCTTGACCTTGCAGGTCATGCGGTTCATCGCCTCGACAACCTGCCTGAGCTCCCTGGTTCGTGGCAGGCGCTCCTGGATCGTGTACTGCTTGCGGCACAAAGCCTCTGCCTGAAGTTCCACCCGCTTTAAGGGCTGCAGGAGGATGCGCAGGCCGAATCCACCGGCGATGAACACGATCACGCCCGTGACCGCGAACCAGATGGTCATCCGGGTGGCGGTGTCCCAGAGGGCCTTGTAGGCATAGCCCGGGTGGCTCTCCACATAGATGGTGCCCGCCTGAAGCCAGCCGGCCATGACATTGGCGGTGGCGCTCGGTGTCTTCAGCGGAATCAGGCGGACAAACCATTGCGGAATGTTTTCGATGGTCACATCAAGGGTGCGATCAATGAGAACTTTTTCCTGAACATCCGTCAGGCGGACCTCCCGGTAATAGCCCCGGTCAAACACGGCATTGATCATGGATTCGACCGCCACCATGTCGCCCTCCGCCATGTGCTGGGAGATCGACAGGCCCAGGGAAGTCGCCGTGTCCTGGGCGTGCGATTCCAACTGGTTCATGAGAAACGAACGGGTGCTTTCCAACTTTGCCACCCAGGTGCCGGTAAAAAGAAGCAGAAACAGGACGAGAGTGAAAACGATTAGCTGCCGGTATAGTGTCATGATATTGCACCGTTTCTCAATACTGCCTGACGGCAGTTTTAGAGCAACCCTTCCGGCATTCTTTGCAGGAGGTCTTGCCACAGTTTGAGGCGGTCGCTGCCGCCCACGAGCTTGCCGCGTTCCCGCTGTTTGGCCAGCCACAAACCTGTGCCGTTAAAGCTGTAGATCGGCATCAAATCTGTACGTTCCGAGGCCGGCTTGATGAGTGTTATCAGATTATCGAGAATAAGCGGTTCAGCGCCGGGCGCGCTGAAATAGATGAGGACCATGTGATGCTGGTTGAACCGTAGCGCCTTGACATACATGAGATTCAGCTTGCCTTCCGCTACGCCCATTGCCTTGAGCGTAAAATACTTGGCCAGTGAAAAATCCTCGCAGTCCCCGCCCTGGCTGCTGAGGAATTCAACCGGGGTCGCCCAGTAATCTTCCTTGCCCCAATGGTCGATGTCGTTGACAAACTCCATGCGGCTATCAAAGAATTGATTGACCTTTTCGAGCTTCTCCAGATCCGAGTTACTCTTATCCTCGCGAATGAGGCTCTGCCAGTCAAGGAGCGCGGTTCTGGCGGCAGCGCCGTATGTCGACTCGGCCTTGTCCAGGATTTCCTTGTCAAGACTGAATTTTTCTCCAGTGATAACCGTTCCGGCCACGGTCAGGATAACAAAAACAATAAAGATCCCCAAGATGCGTCGTCTTCTGTGCAAATTGTTGACCTCGACGGATAAGCGGGCATAAAAAAACAGGCGCGACCAATTGAACACACAAAACATGGGCCCTGAAGAAAACATATTGGGA
Organism: Deltaproteobacteria bacterium RIFOXYD12_FULL_57_12; assembly: GCA_001799275.1. Classification (GTDB taxonomy): domain Bacteria; phylum Desulfobacterota; class Desulfobulbia; order Desulfobulbales; family BM004; genus YD12-FULL-57-12. The sequence continues at coordinate 30,021 of MGTE01000105.1, read as the reverse complement.
AAAGCAGAGAGCTGAAAGCTTATCCCGTCATGCCGGAATGGGTGACCTGCCTGAATCACAGGCGGCCCTGGGCGAAACGCCACAGGGCCGCAATCACAATACAACCAGCGCATGCACCGGCTGCTTTATCCACCGGTCATTTGTCCTGCGCCAGATCTGCCGGCCTTTCGCCTGGCCATTCCAGGCCCAGGGCGTGCACCAACGTGCCGGTACCGTTCAAGATCCGGCACTGGGCATACGTGCCATCGTATTTGGCATTGATTAGATCCTTCTTGGCGTTGACCACCTCGGCCTCGGTATCAAGAACGTCGAGCATGGTCCGCTTGCCGATATTCCACTGCTTGGTGAATGCCTCAGACGTCGAGGAGGTTGCCTGCACATACTCCTCGAGATGCTTGGTCTTGTCCTGGGCCGCCTTGTGGGCCATCCACGAAAGCCGGATGGACTCGATCACCTGCCGATGCGTATGGTTCCGGATTTCCTGGGCCTCATTGATCTGCTCGAATGTCTCCATTCTGCGGGCCTTATCCTTGCCGCCGTTTAAAAAATTATAGCGCAGCCGGACCCGGCCTTCTATCTCGTCCTGGAAACCATTAAACGCGTCCGTTTCATTTGTCCAACGCTTGTCAGCCTCCAGGTCAACAATCGGCAGATACGGGCTCTTGGCCGACTCATACTGCATTCTCCTTGCTTCCAGGTCGGCGTCAGCGGATTTCAAGATGGGGTGGTTGGCAACGGCCAACTGTTCCGCATCCTCAAGTGTCGCCGGCAGAGTCTTATCCAGCCCTTGCGGCTTGACCAGATTCTCGGGCATCCGTCCGAGAATCGCCTGATAGTTGGTTTTGGCATCGTTCAGGTTTATCTCGGTGACAATGACATTCGATTGGGCAAGGGCCTGACGACCCTTGATGTGATCGAGATTGGCCTTGAAATCCACCCCGGAATCGCTCCGCATTTTTATCTGATCATAGATTCGATCATGGATAGTCAGGTTTTCCTTGGCAAGCTCATGCAGTTCAAGCTGGCGCAGCACATTCAGATAGGCCTCGGAGGCCTTCAGCGCGATGTTTTCCGAAGAGCCCTGCAGATAGAAGGCGGTTGACAGTACCCTGGCCTCATGCCGTTGCACCTCGTTGCTTTTCAGCTCGCCATCGTAAACATTCTGCCGCAAACTGAGCGTATATTCTTCAGGATTCGTGGACTCATCGACTGGCGCCCGCCTGTTCTTGAAGCCGTAGGAGCCGTTGAAATCAAGCGTCGGGTAATAGCGCGCCCGGGCCTGTTCAACCTCCTGCTTCTTGGCCAGGTAATTATACTGGGTCGCCCGGATGTCCGGGTGTGTGCTCAGCATGTACTGAACTGCCTCGGGTAGGGTCTCAGCCATGGCATTTCCGCTAGCAACCACCATCATTCCTGCAAACAGCAACGTCATCCAACGGTAAGATTTTCGCATTTTGTCCCCCTCTGTTTTTTTTGTGTTCGGCAATCTAAATATATATCCGTCAAGTCCTCTGTGCTGGACTTATATTTACTGGGCAACTCGCCAGCGCCTCGCTATTATGAAAGAGCCTGAACCGTGCGAAATGATCAAAGGCCAGGCGAATTCGCCGGTATCTTGTCAGGCCAGAATTTCGACCTAAAAGCAAACGAGATTATTTATCTTTACAAACTACTAATGTTGTTGTCAATTCTATTTATTAGTCCCTTTGCGCTGCGTTGTCACCAAGTGACACCCTCGTGAAAAGCTCGACAAACAAAGACTGCAGCGCAATTTTGCCCTTACGAAGGAACAAAAAGTCAGGGAATTTTTTTCAGATGTTATGAATAAAACTTCCCAAACAGTCCGTTGGGCTAGCGCAAAAACTCAGGAAAATTTCTTAATCGTACAACTCGCCCGGGAAGAACCCGGTTTTCTGCTGCATGTTTCCGCATAATCAAGGGGAATCTTCATGAACATGAAAGAAGTGAAAGACAAGGCAAAAGCAGTTGGCGTATCCCCTGGCAAGATGAAGAAGGGGGATATTATCCGCGCCATTCAGATGCAGGAAGGCAACTTTCCTTGCTTCCAGACAGCAGCGGAATTCTGTGACCAGGAGAGCTGCTACTGGCGAGATGACTGCCTGAGCGCCTGAAACACGTACTCCGGGCTTTCCCGGGTCGGCAAGGCCGAGGGACAACCGGCAGGTGGCGTCGCCAAACTGGTAATCCGGTCAAGGCCTTCACCGGATTACCGGTGTTGTGTATGCGTGCCTGTCCTCGGCTGATTTCGGGACACCAGGCGGCCGCCGTTCAAGCATCATTGCTGGTAAGGCAAAGGCCCTCCATAGCATCATTGCCTTGCTGGCCCTGATGCGTTCGTCAATGCTTGAATGACCGCTGGCCCGTGTATTTCATGGCGACCTGCGGGCTGGCCTCGTTGCAGGCCTCGATGGTTTCAAAATCCCGGGCCGAGCCACCGGCCTGCAGAATGGCGGAAACGCCCTGGCGGATGCCGACATCGGCCCCATCCCGGAACGGAAAAAACGCATCGGAAATCATCACCGAACCGGGTAAACCGGCGCGCTCCTCCCTGGTTCTGGCGTCGATTGCCTCCTTGTCTGCCGCATCCCGTTTGCCTTTTTCGATTTCCAGCACCATATCGGCATAAGGAATGCCAAAAGCGTCAAAGCAAAGGATGTCGGCATACTTAATATAGGCCTTGTGCACGGCGATCTCCGCCACGCCGACCCGATCCTGCTCGCCGGTGCCGATGCCCACGGTACAGCCGTCTTTCACATAGAGAACCGAGTTCGAGGTGACGCCGTGCTCCACGGCCCAGCCAAAGAGCATGTCGTCGATTTCCCGCTGAGTTGGCTCTCTTTCCACCTTATACTCCTTGCCCTTGCTGATGGTTACCGCCGGCTTCAGATCGGTGACGGCCCGGATGGAGTTGACCGCCGACTGCTGGAGGATGATGCCGCCGTCGATCAGGCTCTTGAAATCCAGAAAACGATAGTCCGCGTAATCGGCCAACTGGTCGATGCGATTGATCCGGATGATCCGCAGATTCTTCCTGGACTTGAGGACAGGCAGCGCGCCCTCCTCGAAATCGGGGGCACAGACCACCTCCAGGTAGTTCCGGCTGATCAGTTCGGCTGTTGCCTTGTCACAGGCCCGGTTCATGATTAAAGCCCCGCCAAAGGCGGCGATCCGGTCGCAGCGGTTGGCCCGGTTATAGGCATCGGCCATGTCCTTGCCATAGGCGGCGCCACAGGGGTTGTTGTGCTTGAGGATCACCGCGGCCGGCCGGTCCATCAGGTATTTTATGATGTTGAGCCCGTTGTCAACGTCGGTCAGGTTGATCTTGCCGGGATGCTTGCCGACCTGCAGCATGTCTTCCACGCTAATGCCGCTCACCAGGCCGTGGCCGGGCGCGATGAAGTGGCAGTCGCCCAGCACCAGATTGCCGTTGACCAGTTCGTAGAGCGCCGCCTCCTGATCCGGGTTCTCGCCGTAGCGCACGCCACGTTCGACCACGCTGCCGTCTTCCTGGGTGATCTTCCAGGTTCTTTTACGGTAGTGCAGAATCTGGCCGCCAAAGGTGATCTTCATCTCCGAGGGAAAATGGTCGCCAAGAATGGTGGTGTACATCTTTTTCAAATCAGCCATGGTTTGAAACTCCTTATATTTGTTCACGTTAAATCCGTTCATCGGTTAGTCCTACCTTGTCACATTCCGAAAGAATCCAGGAGTCAGGAGTCAGAATTCAGGAGAAAAAGAAACCTTCCTCTGCCAGAATCGTTCGATTTATTCTGAATTCTGTATTCTGAATTCCACAATGTGACAAAGTAGAAGTAGTGGTCAATCAAAACACCCCATACACAGTATGTTATCTAATATCTTGCCATCCTTTCCGCAACCGGAAAAGCCGCCATACGGTCCTTTCGGGACTTTTCCGTTGAACCCACCGGACCGACCGTGTATCGGCTGGCCCAAGGACTTCAGGGAAGGCCCAAAATCGCGTTTTTTCATCCCCGGTTCGTCATTCTGCATAATCCGGCTGCCTGCGGCGGCAAATGGTAAAAGGGCAGAGAGTTACTTTACAGTCCTGGCGCAACGAAAACCGACAAAACGAAACCGCCCGCCCAGAAAGTATCTTCTGCGGGAAGCACAGCGGGCGAAGTCACGGTCTTTGTTCCACGCACCCAACGCACCGCCCCGCAGCACCTTTGTTTTTTCTTCATCCTGATCATACCAACTATTTGTCCACTCCGAGACGTTGCCGGCCATGTCAAAGCAGCCGTAAGGGCTTATTCCGCCCAAATAGTGATCCACCTTGCTGGTCTTGTCTTCTGTTTTTCTCCCCTCAAAGGCATTGCAACGAGTAGAATCAAAATCATTGCCCCCAGGATATCGCCTGCCACAAAGACCCCGGGCCGCCTTTTCCCACTCCACCTCGGTGGGCAAACGCCACTCCAATTTTTCCTGCTCCGCCCGCCAATCGCAGAAAGCTTGGGCTCCATACCAGG
>MGTE01000105.1:8104-25468 GCA_001799275.1 Deltaproteobacteria bacterium RIFOXYD12_FULL_57_12 | reverse complement strand
CATCTTTCCATTCGCGGTGACTCTTCTGCCAGTCCCGCAGGAAATCAAGAAACCGCCGGTTGGTGACCGGATAGCGGTCAATGACAAAGTCATCAAGCTGGAGCCGCCGCACCGGCCATTCATCCTCGTATTCATAAGAGCCTCGCAAAAATGGTGCGGCCGGCACGAACACCTCGACTCCGGTGTCCTCAGGCGACCGGATGGTACTGTCTTCCTCGGCGAAGATCCGGGCCAACTCCTCCCGGGCCATTGACTCGCCCAAGGCGTCCCGGATCTGCAGGGCATAAGTCCGCACCCACATGTCCGTACCCTCGGCAATGAGCAGGTTGTGCCAGAAGCGGAGATCCATGGCCGCGTTTTTTGTCTCGCCGACCATGATCTCCGCCAGAAAACGACCCACCTCCGGGGTTACGTCGTAGGGAATCCGGGCCAGCAAGGCAAACATGCTTTCTTGCTCCGCCTGATCCCCGGAATCGTACAACCGGTACAGGGCAACAGCGGCAAAATATTCCTGAAATATCTGGTGCAGGTACTGGTGCCGTTCCGGCTGGCGGTAACACGTTTCTCCCTCGTAATTCAGAAAGGAGGGTAACAGGATGAAGCCGCCCTGCTGCATGAGCGCCAGGCCGTCATGCAACTCGGAGCCCAGATGTTTTTCGGCGTCTTTTTTGGTAAAGTAGAAGACATCGCCCTTGGCCAGGGTAGACAGAGACAACTTTTCCAGACTGTCGAGCATGGAGCCGTAGCATTGTTCCTGCTTCCCCCGGTCCTTCCCGCTTATTACGTCTTTCTCCAACTGAGTGTCGACCCGGTATCTGACAAACTTATCCAAAAGCCAGGCCCGGCTGCTGGCGGCAAGCGGTTCCGTCAGGGGGATCCTGCTCGACATGGCCATGATTTTGAGCAGCCGGGCAAACAGGGGGATCTGCAACAAGTTGATGTCCCGGTCCGACCTGGATCTGCCGGATTGGCGTGGCTCGAATTTTTCCAGAAGGGGCTCCAGATCGTCGGCGTAGCCCTTGAAAAATTCTTTTACCTCCTGATGGTCGGCAAAGGGGTGAAGCTGGAGAACTGTATAGTTCCGGCCGGCGTTGCCAAGGCCTTTTGCCAGCTCCTTTAGCTTGTATGGCCGGCTGGAAATCCGGCAAGAACAGCCGCTGAAAATCGCCTGGTTGGCCAGCACTCGGAAGATGGCCGACGCTCCGCCCTCGGGTATCTGGTCAAAGGCATCGATGAGCGGCATGATTCTGCCATGCTGCAACAGATACCGGGCAAATCCTTCGAGTTTGCCCCCAAAAGAAAATCCGGCCAGGCGGGCGATATGCTCAAGCCGGTCCCGAATCAAACTCAAGACCCCATCTTTTGTGCCGGATCCGCGGGCGATCTGTTCGGCCTCGAAATACATCGGCAATACGGGCTCGCGCCGCCTATCCGCCACCTCGCGGGCCAGCTGTCCTTCCAGTTCGGCGAGCATCCGGCTCTTGCCGATCCCGCCGTCGGCAATGATGATGGCCTTTTCAAGGGCGGAAAACTCTTCATCGCTTAAAGGTTTTTTTTTATTTTTTTCTTCCCGGTTGTTATCAATAGTCAGACGGGTGCGGCGGTAGTCGAAAAACTCGGCCCGAATCTGGTCGTCGCCGATGTCGGCGGGCAGTTCGTCCCTGGAGGGGAATTTATTGAAGACCTCCCTGGCAAACACATCCTGTTGCGCGGCATGGCGGCAGTAATCAAGAATCATCTGCCGGCCCTCGGCCGGATAAACGGTCTTGTGCAAGAGAAAGATGAGCCGCTGCAGGTAGATTTCACGCAGCAGGGGAAGTGGGGAGTTCTCAACACAGCTGAGAAAACCGAGCCAGAATTCCTCCATGACCTTGCCGAACAGGTCTGGTTCGAGACTGGTTTCCCCATAGTTGCGGCAGTAAACCGTATGTAGTTTCCCGAAATCCGGAATACGCTCCGGGTCCCTGGAGTCGGCCAGACAGCCCCAGAGTTCATTCGCCACCAACCCGCTTTTCCAGAAGCCTTCCAGCTTGCCCCGGACTTCCTCGCCCATGTTTTCCGAATTTCTTGCCACCCCGAAACAGGAAGGCAGGTCATTCTCTATCCGGTCAAGGGCCGCCTCCACGGCGAAGCGAATTTCTTTTCCCCGGGCGGATTCTTTAAGTCCTGGGTCGATAAAAACTTTGCCAAGGGTACCTGCCACCATGCTGGTGATTATCCCCCCGACCATGGAGCCTGGTTCTGCCATCTTTGTTCCTCGCATCAAATAACATGTCACGATAAGCCATTCGCCGGATACCACGACTTGTGGCGCCGCAGAGCGGAACGATTGAAAAGACGATGGAGAAGAGAGAGCCGGCGCTGCGGTTCCGGGGTCGGTTCGGATGGAAACGGGTTCATCCGATGGATAGTTATGGAACACAAATCATCGGCGATTGCAACAAGAGAGAAAGAGGGAAAGATACGGTCAGGGATGAATGTCGAATGCAGAATGACGAAGCACATAATGATTATGTGATAGCCGCATCGTTCATACCCTTCGACATTCTCCGAAACTCCGGCTCGACGAGATCATGCTTCCTTGATCTTCCAGCTTGTGGCCCCAATTCAACTGATTCCCTTGTCAAGGGAGAAAAAATCTCTTGACATCGGCACTGATTGTCTTGTTAGCTTAATCTCTTTCGAGTTTAAGAGATATTTTCTCTCAAGAGGCCAATCATGCTGATCTCGTTTGCCGTGGAAAACTTTCTGTCCTTCAGGGACAAGGCAACCTTTTCCATGGTTGCCAGCCGAGAAAAACAGCACTGGGAGCGACTCCCGCACATCAGGGAACAGAATCTGCGCCTGCTGCCGGTTGCGGCCATTTATGGCGGCAACGCCTCGGGCAAGACGAATTTTTTCAAGGCGATCAATTTCGCCCGGCACCTTGTGATTCAGGGAACCAAGCCTGATACCTTGATCCCGGTTGAACCGTACCGCCTGGATAAACGCTGCCTGTCCGAACCGGCCGGCTTTTATTTCGAACTCCTGGCCGGGCGGAAATGCTACGAGTTCGGTTTCAGGGTTACTCGGCAGGGGGTGGTTGAGGAATGGCTGGCCGAGATCCTCAAAACAACCGAAAAGGAACTCTACCGTCGAAAGGGCGACACCATTTCCTTCGACCCGGCCTTGAACAGGGACGACTTCCTCCATTTTGCCTTCAAGGGCACCCGGGACAACCAGCTTTTTCTCACCAATGCCGTTAACCAGAAGGTGGAAATCTTCAAGCCGATCTACGACTGGTTCCGGGACAGTCTGGTCTTGATCGCGCCTGATGCCCGCTTTGGTCCGTTTGAACAATTCATGGAGCAGGACGGCCCGTTCAACGATTTCATGAATGAGGCCCTGGCCCGCCTGGATACCGGCATTGCCAGGATCGGCGGGGAAGCCGTCCCCTTTGAGAACCTGCCGTTTCCCTCGGGACTCATCGATAAGATCAAGGCGGAACTTGGCGGGGAAACGACAGCCCGCGTTCATCTTGAGCCCCATGGCGAACGCTATGTGATTTCCAGGGTCAACGATGAGATCAGGGCGCAGAAGCTGGTCTGTTATCATGTCGGCGCCGACAACCGGGAGATCAAGTTCGACCTGAAGGATGAGTCCGATGGCACCCTGCGGGTTATTGATCTGCTGCCCGCCTTTCTCGGCCTGTGCCAGGCGGAATCGTCCAGGGTATATCTCATTGATGAAATGGACCGCAGCCTGCATACCCTGCTGACCGGCCAACTGCTGGCCGACTATCTGGCTGCCTGCGGTGAGGGGTCGCGGTCGCAGCTGCTGTTCACCACCCACGACGTCTTGCTGATGGACCAGAAGCTTCTCCGCCGGGACGAGATGTGGGTTGCGGAACGTGACCAGGCCGGCTGTTCCGAACTGATTCCCTTCAGTGATTACAAGGAAATCCGCCACGACAAGGATATTCGCAAAAGTTATCTCCAGGGCCGTCTGGGCGGGGTGCCAAAAATCCTGTTTGCCGGGCCTCTTCAGCCGGCGGTCGAAGTGGCGGCCGGAGGCCGGCGATAATGGCCAACAGACGCCGGGGGTTCGGTCGAAGGCCACCTTTCCGGAGTTATCGCAAGATTTTTGTCCTTGCCACCGAGGGCCAAAAAACAGAACCGGCCTATTTTGCGATGTTCAACAGCAAAACGGTGCAAGTAAAAATTCTTGAAAGCAGATACCGGACCGCGCCTCTCCAGGTTCTTGACCGGGCAAAACAGTTCGCGCGCGACACGGAAATCCGCAAGGGAGATGAGGTCTGGCTGGTGATCGACCGGGACAACTGGACCGTAGCCCAACTACGTGAGGTATTTACCGGATGCCGACAGCACAATTTTTCCCTGGCCGTCAGCAATCCCTGTTTTGAATACTGGCTGCTTCTCCATTTTGAGGACGGCAGGGCCGTTTTCGACGCAAGGAGTTGCAGGGTGCGCCTGCAAAGGTATCTCCCGGAGTTTGATAAAGGACATGTGGAGATATCGAAGTTGCGGCCGGGCGTGGTTGCCGCCATTGATCGGGCTGCGGGGAAAGATCGACCTTCCTGCCGGGATTGGCCACGGACAACCGGATCGACCGTGTATCGGCTGGTCCGAAAACTTCAGGGAACTCAATAAAAACATTCCCGGTTCGGCCAAGTCAGGAGATCGGTCAGCTTCAATAACACGGCAGTTGCCGGTCATCCGCCATCCGTCATCTGGAATCCGCTGTCCCAGTCCTTGCGGACCGGGTCGTACCCCTTTTGCCGGATGGCGGCGCAGACCTCCTGGAGACTGCGGTGATCGCCCACGGCGAACTGCTCGCCATCCAGTTCCGGATGGGCGTAGCCGCCCGGCACCGTGCAGGAGCCGGCCGAATAGCGGGTCGGGCCCAGGCCGATCATGCCGTCCCGGAAGCGGGGTTCCTCGCGGGTGGAGAGTACGACGCCGACATCCGGATCAAAAATCCGGAGCGCAAAGATGAGGTGTGCAAGATCCCGCTCCGTCACGGCGACGAGGGGCTGAAAATCACCGGCCGCCGGCCGCAGCCGTGGAAAGGAGACGGTGAGGGCCGTCCGCCAGAACTGCCGGCGGAGCCATGCCAGATGCAGCCCCAGGGCCAACCCCTCGGCCCGCCAGTCGGCCAGCCCGAGCAGGACACCGATGCCGACCTCCCGCATGCCGCCGGCCGCGGCCCGGGCCGGTGTGGCCAGCCGAAAATCGAAGTCGCATTTTTTTCCGGCCAGATGTACCTGCTGATAGGTGGTCCGGTCATAGGTCTCCTGATAGATGGCGACCCCAGTGATGCCGGCGGCGAACAGCCGGGCGTACTCGTCCGTTTCCAGGGGCTGGACCTCGATGGAGATGGCGGCGAATCGGTCGCGAAGGCGCAGGGCAAGCGCTTCGAGATAGTCGACCCCGAGCGCCTTGGGGGCTTCACCGGAGACAAGCAGGATGTGGTTGAAGCCCCGCTCCTGGAGAATCGCGGCTTCGGCAATCGCCTCGTCGATGGTAAGCACCCGCCGGCTGATCCGGTTATCCGCGGCAAATCCGCAATAACTGCACCGGTTGACGCAGAGGTTGGAAAGGTAGAGCGGCGCGTAAAGCTGGGTGACCCGACCGAACCGCTGGCTGGTAAGCGCGGCCGAGCGGCGAGCCATGGCCGACAGGAAGGCGTCGGCAGCCGGCGACAGCAGGGCGGCAAGATCGGCCGCCTCCAGGTGCGGACTCCGCAGGACCCGCTCAATGTCGGCCGCGGTCGGCGCGTTGAGGTGTTCCTGCAATACAGAAAAAGACGGCGGTTGAAACATCATGGCAATGAAGGAAAATCCCGACGATTATCGTTGATGAATTCGCAATAAGGCAGGGGATGGCTAAGCAAAAAGTTTGATATCCAAGGAGTGGTGGCGTCGCGAAAGCGGAGGCATACATAGGGTATGTCGAGCATTTCGCGAACCCGCCACGACGCAGGAGATCGGACTTTTTGCAACGCCATCATCGTTGAATAAAATCCAGGCCGGTCAGGGGAGAAGAGGCAACGGCTTCCCGACGCGAAGCACCAAGTCCGGCCTCAAAGGCCTCGCGGCCAGCCTCGACCGCCAGGGCAAAGGCGCGGGCCATGCGCACCGGGTCGCCGGCCACCGAGATGGCGGTGTTGACCAGCACGGCATCGGCGCCGATCTCCATGGCCTCGGCGGCATGGGAGGGGGCGCCCAGGCCAGCATCGACCACCACCGGCACTCTGGCCTGTTCGATGATGATTTCGATCTGAAACCTGGTTAAAAGGCCCCGGTTGGTGCCGATCGGCGCGCCGAGCGGCATGACCGCCGCGGCCCCGACATCCTGCAACCGGAGGGCAAGAATGGGGTCGGCATTGATATAGGGCAGTACCTTGAAGCCCTCTTTAACCAGCTCTTCCGTGGCCTTCAGAGTTTCCACCGGGTCGGGCAGCAGGGTGCGCGGATCAGGCGTGACCTCAAGTTTCAGCCAGTCGCCGCTGCCGGCCGCCCGGGCCAGACGGGCCAGACGGATAGCTTCTCTGGCGTCGCGCGCCCCCGAGGTGTTCGGCAGAAAGACATACCTGGTCCGGTCTAGGACCCGCATGATGTCGTCGGCCGGATCATCGAGGTTCACCCGGCGTAAGGCAACGGTGATCATCTCGCTGCCGGCCGCCTCGATGGCCTGTTTTAATATCTCGGCCGAGGAAAATTTCCCGGTTCCCAGGAAGAGGCGGGAGCGGAAGGTATGGCCGGCAATGGTCAGCATCTCAGCCACCTCCCACAAAGCGAATCAGTTCAACCATTGAGTTTTCCTTGAGTTGGCAGGTTTCGTAGTCCTCGCGCCGAATAATGACGCCGTCGCATTCGGCAACCACCGTGCCCGGATTGAGGCCGGACTCCCTGATAAAATCGTGGAGGCTGATGCCGTCCCGCGTTTCTTTCGTTTGACCGTTACAAATAATCTTCATTTCAGGCGTCCTTGTCCGGTCCCCGATAAACGGGATAAGTACCTTCACGAAATAATATTCTGCCAAAACCGCGCAGGATATTATTTCTAAGGTACTAACCTGCAATTTAAACCCGTTGCAGCAAAAGGCGCAAGATTTGATTGGCCTGATGGTGCGCGGCAATGCCGACGCGCGGCGCCATGAGCCCCTGGCCCGGCGCCGCGGCGCTCTCGCCGTCGCCCACGAGAAAGACGCGAGGAAAAAGCTGCCTGGTGACAAGGGCGTTGCTGTCTCCGAAGCCGGCCACTCCGGATGAGCCGACATACCCCGTAGCCGGCAGCCTGGTTACGGCGGCCCGCAGACCGGCCGCCTTCAGCACCGGGTCGTCAAAACATTCGGCAAGGGCATCGACATCCTTGAACAGCTCAGGGATATTCTCCTCGGTCAGCCGGATGTCGATGGTGTCCAGCTGCACATAAGGATTCATCCGCAGCAGGTTTTCCTTGAGCGCCGCCGTCTTCTTCATGCCGATCTGGTCCACGAAGTATTGCTGGCGGTTCAGGTTGCTCGGCTCCACCACGTCGTAATCGGCCAGCAGCAGCCGGCCGACGCCGATCCTGGCCAGGGCCTGCGCCACCTGCGAACCAAGGCCGCCCAGGCCCATGATCCCCACCGCGGCTTTTTTGACCAGCGCATGCACCCCGGGCGTATGGCGGGCCATGAGCAGGGATTCCATTTCCTCGGGGGAGGGGACTTCACCCCGTTTAATCAGGCAGCAGACATCGCCATCGGCAAGAACGGCCTCCGGAGAAACAGGAAAACCATTGACAATCAACAGATCAGCGCCCGGCTTTATTGCCGGGACAAGATCGCCGACCTTCATTCCGGGTCGAAAGGGGATGGTTTTTTCATTGACGCGAATCATACGGGTATTGACCGTTGCTGGGTGGTGTGCCAGATCAGCCTTGTTACGGCTGCGGCGGGAAACAGGTGTTGTCGGCAAGCTCCTGGCCATTAAGCAGGGAAAGGGGCCCGATGGTGACGTTGTCGCCGATCCGGCAGTCATGAAGAACCGTGTTCGGCGCAATGATGCAGTGGCGCCCGACCCGTGTGCTGCCGGTGAGATGCACATTGGGATGAATGCAGGTATCCGGGCCGATGGTGACACCGGGCTGGACAGAAATGGTGTCCGGCGCCAGCAGGGTGACGCCGGCAAGCATCAGCTCGGCATTGCGGCGCAGCTGCAACTGCCGGTGGGCTTCAGCCAGTTCCAGCCGGGAATTCACCCCCAGCACCTCCATGCTGTCCGCGCAGCAGAACATGTTGACCTGCCGGCCCTCGCCGCGCGCAATAGCCACGATGTCGGTAAGATATCTCTCCCCCTGGTTGTTGTCCGTGCCGACCCGGGCCAGCGCGTTGAAAATAAATGGAAGATCAACGCAGTAGATGCCGGCATTGATCTCGGTGATCCGCCGCTCTGCCGATGAAGCGTCTTTCTCCTCGACAATTTTTTCGAATTCGCCTTGGCTGTTACGGATGATCCTGCCGTAGCCGGCCGGCTCGACCAGGGTTGTGGTCATGACCGTCAACGGCATCGCTTGCTCCTGATGGCTGGCAAGCATGGCCGCCAGGGTTGCAGTCCGGATCAGCGGGGTATCGCCGCAGAGAATCAGCAGCACCCCGCCAGCCCCGCGCAGGCTCTCCTCGGCGCAGAGTACCGCATGCCCGGTGCCGAGTTGCTCCCGCTGCACAACCGGCGTCACCGGATACCCGCGCAGGGCGGCCTCGACCTGTTCGTGCTGATGGCCGATGATCACGATCGTCCGCTCCAGGCGGAGCGGTGCCATGGCATCAAGCACATGGTGCAGCATGGGCGCATAAAAAACCTCATGCAGCACCTTGGCGATGGCCGATTTCATCCGGGTGCCCTTGCCGGCCGCCAGGATGAGGCCGCTGACCTGCTCTGTCGTCATTCGTTTTAGAGAAGAGGTTGAGGTTTTCGCCCAGTACGGTGTCAACCACATGCTCCACACACTTTACCCGGACGGAAATTTTACAAGTGTAGCCGCAAAAGGCAACTTTGCATAGAGTTGACAACGAAAAAGGTTCTGCCGCGCTGCTGTTGACTTCCTGCCCGCATCTATGGTAGAGGATGCTTCCGAACCAATTCAAAATAATAGAGCCTCTTGCAAAATGAACATCTACTCCGATCGGCCAAAAATATCCTGCGCGGCGTCTTCCTTGTGAAATCGTCCTCAACGTAGCGCTGCTACGCTTCCGGGCGATTTCACAACTCATCCTTGCCCAGAATATTTTTTTCTCGATCTCGCTACGATGTTCATTTTGCAAGAGGCTCAATAGAAAAATGCACGCAAACCGGAATAGCACAAAATATCTGCTCGCCGCCTTGTTCTGGCTCATCGGTGCTTTTTTCCTTGTAGCCGGGATATGGAATCTAGGCAGTTGCCTGGCGCAGGGCGCCCCTATAACCAGTGGTGTGCTCGCCCTGTTTTTTTTACTGCTTTTTGCCACGGTGGCGATCGGTTACGGCCGTTTTCTTTTTATTCATGCCAGGGCCAGTGACTCCCATGGCGAGACGCAAAACATCTTCGCCCGGGTAAGCATTGTCAAGGTGATAGGTCTGCTGGCCTACGGGATCGTGCCGCTTCTGTTCGTTTACTTCAGTGCCGAGAGCAGAACGGTCAACAGCCAACGCGAGGCGGCATTCCAGAAGCTCCGGCCGGCGGTCATGCAGTACATCGCCGACCATGGCGAAGCGCCCCCCACCCTGCAGCAACTCATTCCTGACTATCTCCCGGAACTCCCGGCGGCCATTCTTCTCGATGATAATGCCAGACCCATGCAGCGCATGCACTACGTGGCTACCAGAAAGGCGGTCCGCATCTACTACAAAAAAGCCGGCTGGCTCGAATCGCAGGCCTACTACGACATCGTCGACAACAGATATTCTCCGGCCAGATGATCTCCGAGGTCTCGGATCATGACTTGACCGGCAGGCACCTGACCCAACGTTCATTCTTCATAGACCTTCTGGTGGAAAACCGGCATGACGGACGATTTTATGACAGGTGGCAGGATATTTGCCATCGGCGATATCCATGGCTGTTATGACAGAATGCGCAACCTGTTGGACCGCCTGCCCTATGACCCGGCTACAGACTTTCTCGTTTTCCTGGGCGATTACATTGATCGCGGCCACCAGGCCCGCCAGGTGATCGATCTGCTCTGCCGGCTCATGGCCGAGAGTGATCGAGTGATTGCCCTGCTGGGGAATCACGAACATCTGCTCCTCGAATACCACCGGACCGCTGACCAGGCCCTGGTGCCTTTCCTGCGGCAGATGGGCATTGAGGATTTTCTGGAGGAATACGGCAGCCCCAATCTGAACGGGCTGCGGGATCTTTCCTTCCTGCCGCCGGCGCACCGGCAGTTTTTTCATGCCCTGCGGCCCTACTGGGAAACCGATCGCTACTTCTTCGCGCATGCCGGTTTTGTTCCCGGCGAGCCTCTTGCCGGGCAGAGGACCGAGGACTTCTGCGAAACCAGAGATCTGTTCCTGGCCGACTCCTCCGACTACGGAAAACGCGTGATTTTCGGCCACACCCCTTTCGAGCTGCCCTTCGTGACCCCCAACAAGATCGGCATTGATACCGGCGCCGCCTACGGCAACCTGCTTACCGCCGTCGAGTTACCCGCCCTGAAATTCTATCACGCCTGAACCGTCGAACTGGCCTTGTGGTCCGGATTCGGCAAACCTGCCAGCTGAAAATCTCCGGCCAGGAAGGCCTGCGCCGCCAGGTGCGGCATGCCATCATCGACCATAGTCGCATCCAGCAGACGGGTGAACCCGAGAAGCAGGCCCAGGCAGGTGAGTCCTGCCTCGATGTTTTCCCGGGTGGTGCCGCTGAGGGTGGCGTTGATCAAGTCATCGTGCAGGTCGACAAAGAAATTATGCTCCTCCAGAATCTCGCTGATGCAGAGCGCCCGACGGCGACGCTGGACCGGGGTGGTGCCGCCGCCCTTGAAACGGAATTTCAGATAGTTGGCCTTCCGGTCAAATCCGCAGACCGTGTCGATCATGGTAAAGTGGAAATCCATCCGGGCATTGAGATTGAGATAGTCGCGGGAGACGATGACATAGTTGGGCATGCCAACCGGCCGTTCGGAGCGATGGTCGGTGATCCAGGAAGACAAGGCGCCGCCGTTTTGGCGGACCCCGCCTTTTGGCCCCCACAGAAGGCGTGGGTCCGCAATCCCCTGCCAGAGGGCAGTGAACGGAATGCACAGGACTTCGGCCGGCGAAATTCGCCGGCGACGGCGCTCCGGCTCAAGAACCCCGCCGCCCAGATCGATGAGGGACAGCACAAACGGCACGTCGGATTCAAGATTCAGAACCATGCCGCTGGTACTTTCCAGCAGGGTGTCGGTGGCGTTGAACATGGCAAGCACGGCCTTCTCGTGGACAAAGCGGACAATGTCGTGCAGGGAACGGCACTCATGGATAGAGAAGGTCGGGCCATAGGCGTCCGTCAGGTTGAGTGGGATCAGCAGGTCGCGGATCTTTGCCAGAACCGGATGGCCGGCCGGCGTCAGGACTGGCGGCGGCCGCACCGCGCTCATCTCCCATGTCTGCTCTGCCGCGTTTTTCTCCTCGTCGCTGGCGCTACGCACCACGCCCGCCCGCCCGTCCAGCGTGACCCACTGGCCGTTTTTCAAAATGTTGAGGGCGCCTCGCATGCCGGTCAGCATCGGAATGCCATATTCCCGCGCTACACAGGAAAGATGATCCGCCGGATTGCCCAGTTCAACGAGCAGGCCGCTGACCGTGGCTAGCACGCTCACCGCATCCACCAGACTCTGGGGCAGAACCAGAATCACCGGACCCTTTCCCATATCTTCGAGGTCCTGCCGGCGCCGGCCCAGGACCACGCGGCCGGTGGCCCGACCCTCGGCCGTGATTATGCCCGGTCCTAACAATATTTCTTTATCTGGCTGGTCAAGCAACGGCGGAACAGACCGGCCGCCGACCTTGAGCGGCCGATTCTGCAAAAGGACAAGCCGCTGGTCCGCGGTCAAGGCCCACTCGATATCCTGAGGAAGTCCTTCATCCTGTTCGATCGTGAGCGCCCAGGCGGCAAGGGTCTTGAGTTGGGCGGCCGTAAGCGCCGGCTGCTGCCGGTCGGCCTCCGGCACCATTTCCTCTGCAATGCCGCCGCCAGGCGCGCAGACCAACCTTTTCTCCTTTTCGACGATTTCCTGCCGCACCGGCGTCAGATCGGACCGGCTGACCAAATAAAGATCGGCCATGGCATTGCCGGAAACCGCCGCTTCGCCGAGACCGAGGACGGCGCTGACCAAGAGAGTGTCTTGGTCAGCGCCATTCGGATCTCTGGTCAGCAGGATACCCGCAGCCCGGGCCGGAACCATTTCCAGACAGAGCACGGCCATGTCAAAGGCCAGCGGATCAAGGCCGCTATTGAGCCGATAGGTCAGGCTGCGCCGGTTGAAAAAACTGGCGACAACCTGACGGAAGGCCATAAGAAGCCCTTTCTGGTCGGGAACATTGAGAACGGTCACGAACTGACCGGCAAAGGAATGCAGACGGCTGTCCTCGCTGGCAGCGCTGCTGCGGACTGCCATTCCTGGTCTGCCGGTCGCGAAGAAAGGCTGACTGGCCGCCAGGATGGCGGTAGCGAGACTCTCGGGAATGGGCGCCGCCAGAATGGCTGCATGCATGGCGTCGAAGAGGCCGTCGGCAGTGTGTTGCGCTGGATTCCGGAGAAACGGCTGGAGTTGCTCGACCAACTGCCGGGAAAGCCCGGCCCTGTCGAGGAAGAGGCGGCAGGCGTGCACCGGGATTACAAAACCGTCCGGCACCGCATAGGCTGGTCGCCGGCGGAGTTTCGCCAGGGCGGCCGCCTTGCCGCCAACCGCGCTTACGAAATCGGGGCCGACTTCATCCAGGGGCAGGCAGAATGGGAGCCGGGGCTGAGTCGGCAGGTCGGCGATGGCCTTTTGAATGGCAGCTGCCAGAAGACCCTGGCGGACGAGCAGGGCATTGTAAGCTCCATAGCTCAGCCTTTGCAGTTTTTCGACCAGTTGGCCGCTTACGGCCAGCAGTTCTTCGATTTCTTCGACCAATCCGGCAGAAATGGTCGAGGCGCGCAGCAGGGGTCCCAAGTCGGAGATAATTTCAACGGCCCGGTTATTCTGGTCGAGCAGCGCCCGGAAGATATGGTACCGCGTTTTCAGGTCCTGAAGCTGGAGGCCCGCCTTTTGTTGCTGCACCTCGCGATGGCGGGCCAGCATTTTCTGAAACCATGCACGCATGGGTTATTTCTCCGGCCAACCCGCGGTGGCGTCCCGAATCTGGGCCTGAAACCGGCCGTAGAAAAGCGCAGCCGTGCTATCGTCCACCAGTCGGACATCAAGTTGCCGGGTAAAGGCGATCAATTCCCCGAGCCTGGCCAGGATGGCATCCATGTGTTCAGGAGCCAGCATCTTGGCCTTGGCCACCAGCAAATCGCCCTGGCAGTCCACCTTAAAAAACAGGCTTTCGAGAACGGCGGCGATTAACGTCACCCGCCGGAATCGTTTTTCCTGGGCTGCCATGCCGCCCACGAACCGGAAGTAGATGTAGTTATCCTCGGGGTCTGCCGACAGGTAGGCATCGATCACGTTGAAATGGTAACCGAGTCGCAGGCTGAGGTTGCAGTAGTTGGCGCCGACAATGGCCAGATTTTCGCCAGCGTACTCCGGTGGGCTGGTAAGCATGGTAAGGGGGCGAGTCATGCCGCTCAAGAGATCCTTCAACCCGAAAGGAGCCGGCTCCCTGTCCCAGACGGCCTCGTTGCAGAGTCCCTGCAGCAGGGCGCGCAACGGCCGGCTGCGGATTTGCTCGGGCGCCACGGACCGCTCACCGCCATCCGGCGGGAGACCGCCGCCCAGATCAATGGCCACAATCTTTATGGGAACCGAGAGCAGCAGTGGCCGGCTGGCCAGATTTCTGATACCGGTAGTTGAGGAGTGCAGATGAATAAGGGCGTCCACGGCCTTTTCATGGCAGAACCGTAAAATGTCGTGAAAGGTTCGGCAGTTGCTGCCGCGGAATTCCGCAGCGCCAGGATCGAGCAGGTGGATGGGAGCGATCCAGCGCAGCAGTCGGCGCAGGATCCGGAGTTCAGGGGTGTCGAGATACGGCTCGGCCTCGGCTGCCTGCATGTCCATCAGCCCCTGAACAATGCCGGCATAAACCCGGCGTTCTTCGACATCCACCGTGACCTCGAGGCCGGCTGACAACAGCCGGCTGGCATTGCCGGTGCCGAACAGGGCCGGTGTCCGGTATTCCCGGGCAATGGTCGCCAGATGACCGGTGGGGCTGCCGATATCGGTTATAATCGCTGCGGCCTTGCGGACAATGGGACTCAACTGCGGACTTGCCACCCGGCAGACCGCCACGGCCCCGGCTGGAAATGCAGCCGGATCATCCTCGGGCGTGACAAGGACCACCGGTCCGGACGCCACACCCAGTTGGGCGATTTGTCCACGGTTGTCGATGAGAACCGTGGCCTTGCGCAACTCCTCGGCCACCGCCGCTGTTTTCGGCGGCGGCAAGGGTGACAGAGCAAGAGGCCGGCTCTGGAGGATAATCACCTGGCCGGCCTGATCAATGGCCCATTCAATATCCTGTGGCTTTTCAAAGGCCTTTTCCAGCAGGAGGCCGATCTCGGCCAAAGTCCGGAGAACCGGCAACGGCAGGACAGCCGAACCTCGGCGGAGGCCGGAATTCTGTGCGGCCAGGGGTTTGGCCCCCTCAGGCAACGGTTGATCCGTCGGCCTGCTGATGATGCGACTGGCGACCACGGCAAAGGGATACCGCCGCCGGACCGTGTACCGGTCGGCGTCTTCACGGCCGGCTGCCAGACCGGCTCCCAGGCCGGCAATCGCGGAGATGGAGAGCATATCACGAGAATGAGGACCTGGATCCCGGCTGTAGATAATGCCGGAGACCCTGGCCGAGATCATCTGTTGAACCCCGACGGCCATCGGTATTTCCCGGCAGTCAGTCCGCGCGTGGAGATAGGCCAGCACCGGCAGGGAAAAACGAGCCGCCATGACTTTTTTATAGGCCGGCAGCACCATGGTCGGGGCAACACCAAGCTGCGAAAAAAACTGGCCGGCAAAACTCCGTTCGCCGTCCTCGCCCACGGCACTGCTGCGGACTGCCAGCAGGGTTGTTTGCTCGGTCCGCTTGAGAAGATCGTTCACCTGCGCGGTGATCGCTTCGGCGAGCGGCGCCGGCACCACGGCCTCATCAAAAAGGCGCTGAAGGGTCTCATTGTAACGGGCAGGTGGCATGGTCTGGGAACGGAGCTGCGCGAGTTTGGCAAACAGGTCGTTTTCTTCCATAAACAGATAATAGGCCCGGGCCGTGACTGCAAACCCGTCCGGGGTTTTGAGCGCCAGCGAGGTGCGGATTTCCCCGAGACTGGCATTCTTGCCGCCGGCCAGATGGTCCAGATCCCGGTTGAGCAGGGAGTAGGGCAAAACCAGAAAATTACTGTAGGGCCCCTGGCCACCACCGGCCAGATCCTGAAGGTTGGCGCGGATCGCCTCGAATCGGTCGTAGAGTTCGAGGAAACGATCGCCGGCCAGGCTGTTCAGGGTATAGATAACCTCGCGCACTAGTTCGCTGATTTCAGTAACCGAACGCTGCAGGAAAATATTGTCAAAGACGAATTCGCCGGCCAGGGCGCGCTCCAGCCCGGCTATTTTCTCAATCACCGCGTTATTGAGTTCCAGGATACGACGAAACTGCTGAAAGGTTTGGGACAAGGGCGACAGCTCGCCCGCCGAGGATAACCCGTTGCCGATTGGTGGCAGATGGCTCGACATGGCTTCACGCCTCCCTTTTCCAGAACGGCAGAATCACCCGGGAGGTGGTACCGCGTCCCGCCTCGCTCTCCAAGGTGATCTCTCCCCGGTGTTCCTTGATAATCGCATTACTGACCGAAAGGCCCAGGCCGGTCCCTTCATTTTTGGTGGTAAAGAACGGTTCGAAGATCTGGGCCTTGATCTCCGGCGGAATGCCGGGGCCGGTATCGGTGATTTCGACGATCGCCGCCTGGCGTTCGGAATCGGTCAGGACCTTCAGGACAAGATCGCCGCCGGCAGACATGGCCTGGATGGCGTTCAGAACGATGTTGACAAAGACCTGCTGCAACTGGTTTGCATTTCCATGAATGAAAATGTCGGCATCAGAATAATCGGCCACGACTTCGATCCGATTGAGCCTGATCTGGTTCTTGAGCAGGGTGACAGTCCCCTTGAGCAGGGTGGCGAGATTCAACTTTTCCCATGTCGTGGTTTTTTTCGAACTGGAGAATTCGAGAAGATGATGCACGACCTCCCTGGCCCGATCCGATTGGGCAAGAATGTCGCGCACCATTTCCAGTCGTTCCGCACTGTCCAGGTTGGCGAGATCTTCCAGCAGGATCTCGGCGGTCAGGGAGATGTTGTTCAGGGGATTGTTGATTTCGTGGGCGATACCGGCCGTGACCTTGCCGATGGCCGCCAATTTTGTTGACTGGACAAGCTGATTCTGTTTGTTCTCCAAGTTTTTCAGCATCATGTTCAGGGATTCGACCAGTTCCGAGCATTCAACGCAATGGCGGTCGGCTGTTTCCTCGGGAATGGTGGAGAGTTCGCCGCGCATGATCCGCGCTACTGCCCGGCGGATTCTCAGCAGAGGTCGGACGATCCAGTGGACGAGCAGGGCGCTGATCAGACCGCTGAGCAACAGGGCGGCAAACAAGATGATGATGGAGATATCCCGGTAATGCCTGATCTGTCTCTCCACCTGCAGGCGAGACCGATTGTCCAGGTCCAGGATCATCTTGGTGATAACATGACCCTGCAGGCGGAGTTCATCTTTGAGTTGATTCAGTCTTTCCGGGGAAGGGTACTGCCATCTGAGTTGCTGGAGAAGGTTGATATAGGTGGCAAGGGCGGTTTTCGGTGCAGGTGTTGTTTGACTGCTTGGCAACTTGCCAAGTTGCAGGGCGGATTCAAGGGAAGACTGCACCTCCTCCAGATAGTTCAGGGCGTTGGTCAGATCGCTGACATTGCCGTACAGAAGATAGTTTTTTTCATTACGACGGGCCTCCAGGATCTTTTCGCTGACTTCATAATAGGATTCAATAATTTTGATTTTGTCTTCGACCTTGGAAAGCGAATAAAGGGCTTCCATGGTAGCAAGACTGCCCAGAACCGCGATGAGCAGAAGGCTGATGATCAGTTTGCTGCGGATGGAGCGCGGCGCCAGAAGATCGGTCAGTTCCCGGAAGGGAGAGGAAACAGCCTCGGTTTCGAGCAGGTCACCGGCGG
>MGTE01000105.1:0-8086 GCA_001799275.1 Deltaproteobacteria bacterium RIFOXYD12_FULL_57_12 | reverse complement strand
ACGGCTCCGTCCGGAGGACGACCGGTTGCTGCGTTCACTGGATCCGAGGCCATGGCTCTCTCCTTATCGGTCTTGGTTGAGGCGGGATCGACAGAGCTCGCGGTCGGCCATGGCCCGGATGATGACATCCTTCAGTTGATCGAGACGAAACGGTTTGACAATGAACTCGAAAACCCCGCGTTCAAAGGCGTCGGACGCGGTTTCCGGCTGGGCGTAACCGGTAATGATGATAACCCGGGCCTCGGGATTCATGGCGCGGACCCGGGCCAGGACCTCAATACCATCCATTCCCGCCATCTTCAGATCGGTCACCACGATGTCAAAGGGATGTTTGGCCATGGACTCCAGAGCCGGCGGACCGCTGGTAAAAATTTCCACTTCAAAACCGATTTTCGTGAACACCTGCTGCAAACGCTTGCCGACGATGGGTTCGTCATCGATAATCAGCAGGCGGCAGGGACGGTTGGAATCATTGACAGTCATGATGGTGTCCTCCTTGTTAGTCGCCGGAGATAACAGCGAACCGACCGCGGCAACAACGGAATCCGGCGCGGGCCGCAAATCAGGATCAATTGCTGATTACTTCATACATGCCGTTCAGAAAGGCCTCGGCGTACCGCTCGGCCGCCAGATCATTTTCCATGAGCACATCGATCTGCCGGGTGAAGCCAATCAGACGTCCCAGTATATCAAGCATCCGTTCTATTTCGCTCTGAGGAATATTACCAAGCCGGCCGATGACCAGATCGCCCTTGGTCCGCACCGTAAAATCAAAGGCCTTCAGAATAATGGCGATCAATTGAGCCCGGCGGGAACGTTTGGTAAGGTCGGTAGCCCCACCCAGGAACCGAAAATAGATATGGTTGTCCCGGGAGAAGCTGTCACAATGCGCATCGATCAGGTTGAAGTGGTAGCCAAAACGAAAACTGAGGTTCACATAGTTGGCGCTGATTACGGCAATGTTGTGGCCGATGTACTGGCCGTTGAGTGCGTCTCCCGGCGTACGGAGCATACTGTTCATCAGGTCTTTGAACCCGACCGGCATGGTCGCCCGATGCCAGACTCCGGGGAACAGCATGCCGCGCAGAATGGCCTTGAACGGTACCGAGGTTACATCACGGAACGGCACGGCTGTTTCCGGGGCGGTTTCGGCCAGGCCACCGCCGATATCGATGGCCAGGATGCCCGCCGGGATAGGCAGGTCGAGTGGACGGGCCAGGTGGCGACGTAAAAGGCGGTGGTCGTCCTTGCCGATGCTCACCAGTTTGATCACTGCGGTTTCGTGGACGAAACGCAGGATGTCGTGGAATGTCCGACAATTTTTCGGGGCAAAGTCGTCCCAGAGCGGGTCGAGCAGATGCAGGCGCGCGGTGTGGTTGAGCAGACGGCGCAGGAGCCGGAATTCACGGCTTTCCGAAACGTTCAAGGTGGTTGAGGCCCGATAGGCCAGGAGTTCGGTTACCCGGCCCCGGTATATCAGCAGGTCTTCGGCATCAAGCGTGATCTCCTCGCCTTCCTTGACCAGATCTGCAATGCCGGTGACGTTGACCAGGCATGGCACCTGCATCTCCCGGCAAAGGGTCGCCATGTGGCTTACCGGGGTGCCGACTTCGGTGATGATGGCCGCAGTCCGGTGCATAACCCGGACGAATTGGGAAGAGTCCCGACGGCTTACCAGCACAGCCCCTTCAGGAAAGTCGTCCAGACTGTCGTGGAGATCAACCAGATGGACCGGCCCGACGCCTATCCCTTGCTGGGCAATGAGGCCGCGGCCGGCAGCCAGGATTTCATATCCTTTCAGGGCCGCCGGTAGGGTCTTGCGGGTTTCGGCCTCCTGCCGTAGGACCAGCGGTCTGGATTGTAAAATATAGAGATCCCCTGTCCGGTCAAAGGCCCATTCGATGTCCTGCGGTCGTTTGAAAAAATTTTCCAGATGCCGGGCCACCCGGGCCAGGGCCAGCAGTTGGTCGTCGGTGAGACAGGGACGGCTCCGTTGCTCCGGGTCTATGGCCTGGGTTGTCAGCTGACCGAGGGGCGAGAGAAAGCGGCCAAGGGGCTTTTCGGTAATAATGCGTTTGATAATGGTCGGTTCTTCTTCATTCAGCAGATGAAAGGTATCGGTTGGGCTCATGCCTTCGACAACCATTTCGCCCTGACCCCAGGCACCGGCGATAATCATGGTTCTACCGCCTGGTTCGGCCGGATTCACAGAGTGGACGATGCCGCTGATCTCCGCATCGATCATCCTCTGGCAGCAGGCGGCGATGGACATTTTGCCTTCACCTGGGAAGAGGCGGCGCCGGTACTGCAGGGCCTTGGGGCCGAAAAGGCTGGCGACCACCTCCAGATAGGCCTTGAAGACCAGGTCCGAGCGGGGCGCTACGCCAAGGATTGACTGGAACTGACCGGCAAAGGAATAATCCAGATCCTCCTCTTGGGCGCTACTGCGGATAGCCAGGAAAATAGGGACCTGGGCACCGTCCAGCAATCGCTGCAGGTGTTCTGCCATTTCGTCAAGAAATCCCGGCGGGGCGCTGGCAGAAAGAATTCCGGCATTGAGTTGCTTGGCCAGCATCTCGAGCTCGATATCAGTACTCTTCAAATCGGCGAGTCTGGACTCGAAGCTATCCAGCAGCGCGCGGAGTTCGTTGTGATCAACCAGGGCATGATACATACAGGTGGTTATGACGAAACCTTCGGGAACGGTCACCGTCGAGTTGGCGGTCATTTCAGCAAGGTGGGCATTTTTGCCGCCGACGATTGCCCAATGTTCCGGAGTTGCCTGCCGCAGGTTGAGGAGAGTTGGCCCGATCCTGTCTTCTCGCCCCTCGAGAAGCGAACAAATCTGGTCGCTCAGGCGGGCATGGACATCGTAGAGCTCTTGGAATTGCCCGTTGCAGAGTTCCTGCAGGCAATCGATGGAGTGACGGACTGCCTGGATAAGCTCGGCAGCCGTGGTCTCGATATAATGCTGATCAAAGATAAAATGGCCGCTGAGTTTTTCACCCATGTCGGCGATGATTTCAAGAGACCGGTTGTTGGCGGCCAACACCCGGCGGAACTTGTCAAAGACAAGTCTAGCCGGGTGCGGCTGGCCGCCAACAACCGGGAGGGGTGGTCGGCCGGCAGAAAACAGGTGACGCAATTTGTCAAACAGGAAGAACAAAAGCTGCCCATGCCTCCTCAATGATCAACACAGGGGACAGGACCCGAAAATGATTTTCAGTGGCCACTGCCGCCGCCCTTTTTGAAAATTGCGCCGACGGCTAAGCCGGCCCCCATGGCAATGATGATCGCCATTATGCCATACATGGCACCATTGTTGAAGGCAAGTTTTGACAATTTTTCCACCAGGCCAGCCTGTTTCACGGTCAGCGTGGTGGCGGCCTGTTCAACGACCCGGCCATTGTCCACCGCCAGAACTTCGATGTTGTAGAGGCCCGGCGAGGCCTGATACGGCCATTCCGCATCAAGGGTGTAGGTGTCTTCGTTTGCGTCATGCTGCCTGGTAATGGCTCCGTTGGTGACGCTGTAGAGTTTTTCATTCTCCTTGAGTTTCAGATATTCAACAAACCATTTATCGGGGTCGATCTCACCGGCCGAGGAGGTAATGCCGGTTTGTTTTTTCAGGGCGGCATAGCCGACCTGATGAAGAACCCGGTCGTCGTTGACAAGGAGTTGCTCGGCGTTGCCAGTGGAGTAAAGCTTGTAGGTCCCGGGTACATTGTGGAATTCCATGGACCCCAGCTTCATCCAGAAAAGACCGGCCGCCTTGCCTTTATATCTGAGATGGGCATCAGTGGGCGGGGTGGAAATTTTAATGATCAGATCGGCGCCGGTCGGGTTGCTGCCGTTAATATGAAGTGTGGCGCCATGATATCCCATGGTAATAGGGATCTGGCCCGGATTGACGGAAATGGTCAGCGCCAGCGCATTCTTCTGGCCGGGGATAACCGGCAACAACAGGAGCAAGGCGGTGATGAGGGGTATGATGAAATGACGCTTTGAAATTGCCATGGTTAGTGTCCTCCGGCGTAAGCGAGCAGAAGCGAGGGTTCAAGTACGAGTTCCAGGACGATCTTGACAGTTACGGCCAGGACCAGCACGGCCAGAAGAATCTTCAATTGTTCGCCGTGCAGTTTCTTGCCCAGCCTGGTACCGATCTGGGCGCCAAAGACCGAGCCGATGAGCAGCAGAATAGCCAGCAAAAAGTCCACCGTGTGGTTGGAATAGGCCTGAAGAAAGGTAACTTCGGTACAGGTAAACATAATTTGAAAAAGGCTGGTGCCGACCACCACATGCATGGGCATCCGCAACATGTAAATCATGACCGGAACCATCAGAAAGCCGCCGCCAACCCCCATAATCGCCGCCAGCACCCCGACAAAGATGCCAAGTGCCACGGGTACCAGCGCGGAATGGCTGACGCCGGATTTCTCGAAGTAGGTCTGCAAGGGCAGACTTTGCAGGAGGCCGCCTGTTTTTTTCTCGGCTTTCGGTTTTGCACTCGACTGGCTGGCAGCCTTGTTTTTCCTCATGGCATGGAGGCTTTCAAAAAACATGAAGGTGCCGACAACGCCCAGCATCACAACATAGGTGATTTTAATAAGGAAATCGGCCCCGCCTGTCGCCCGCAGGATTTTGATGAGCTGGACGCCGGCAGCGCCGCCAACAAAACCGCCGATCAATAAGTACAGCCCCATTTTGAAATCAACATTGCCGAGACGCCAGTGGGCAAAAGTTCCGGAAGCCGACGCGGCAACAATCTGATTGGCATCGGTAGCCGCGGCAATGGTCGGCGGGATGCCGAACATCATGAGCAGAGGGGTCATGAGAAAACCGCCGCCTACCCCGAAGAGGCCGGAAAGCAGCCCTACCGCCAGGCCAAGCCCTGTTATTGTGAGAATGTTCACGCTGGTCAGCGCGATTGGCAGATACATGTACATTACTTTTTATTCCTCCCGTTTTAGTTCCCCTTCCATTTGTTGTAGATGTCGACGACCGTCAACATCCATCGTCTTGAAAATCCGTTGTGTAACGTCAGAAATAGGTCGCGGATCCTGCCGCAGCGATAAAAGGACTCGTTCAAAGGTGTCGTCGTCCCACGGTCCTGCCACCAACCCTGCAAAAGATTTCATGCCCCAGCGGTCATCCGCATACAATTTCCTGCCGCATTCCATTAACCAGTGCATTTTCCCCTGCAAGGCGTCTGGATCGGCAGCGCCAATAACCATGCTGGAAATGTGATGGATACAAAGAAATTCATGGATGATTTCCGCACGACCGGTATCCAGCAGATGACAGTCGAAGGTGATAGCTTCGTGGGCCGCCAGCATGGCTGCCATTCGCAACACATCCTGCCGCGTCCCGTACTTTTCCTGCCGTGACGCCCGCCAGTTGACTTGCGTTGCCATGCTCTCCACAGCCTCTCCGCTGGGCAACAAGGCATAGATTCGGCCGGCATTGCGTTTTGCCAGCTCGACTGCACAGACGCAGGCGTAGAAATCCGCATAGTTGACGTTCAGCAGGAGGGCAATCCGCCTGTCCATTTATCGCATCGTTTTCATGGTTATCGTTAGTTCCTGTTATCTAAGTATAGCAAGGTATAGCAAGGCTCGTGCCAACATGCATATCTTGCTGTTTTTGTTTGATTTTTATTATTTCGGCTGGCCATACTCGACGGCATGGCCGGTGTTGACGCCCCGACCTGTTTCAACATGAAATGGCCTATTACAAATTTCGTTGATTATGCGTTACAATTTCATGGTGAAACACCTGTTTCAAAAAAACACAGCTGTTCGGCTTCGGGCTTTGGAGGGCCATGCGGAATGATTTGAGAAGTCTCACCCACTGCGGGCCATCCTTTCAGAATGGCTGATATTATCGGGGCAGATCGGCAGGAAGGAAATTATTGGGTCGGCAGAGGATCTGTCACCATTGGCATGGTTTCAGGTGGCGCGAACCCATCCGAAAATAATCTTGGAAAACGGTAATAATAACGGTTGGATATCGGGACGGGCCGATTCAAAAGTTGAGGCGCTATCTCTTATCCTGGTTGACCTGGGAAAAGAGATTGAAACGACGCAAGCGCCGCCAGAGTGTTGTACGGGATATCCCCAGGATACGGGCGGTTTCACTCTGGTTAAAGCCTGTTTGCTGGTAGACTTCGAAAATATAATCCTTTTCCAGCAACTTCAGGGGGCGGGTTGTCGTCTCGGGCTGCGGGACAGCACTGATGGCAAAGGTCAGGTCAGAGGGCAGGTCAGCCGCCTTGAGTACGTGGGCTTGGCATAAGGCCACCGCCCGTTCAACTATGTGTTCAAGCTCCCGGACGTTTCCCGGGAAGGCATAGGTGCTCAAGGGGGACAGAAATTCTTCAGTGATCTCGGGAGTGGCCCTGCCGAATTTCTTTGCGGCCTTAGCAGCGAAATGCCGGACGAGAAGCGGGATATCGTCTCGTCGATCCCGAAGTGGCGGCAGATCGATCATGACCACCTTGAGCCTATAGAAAAGATCTTGCCGAAATTCGCCGGCACTGATCATCTTTTCAATGTTTCGGTTGGTTGCGGCGATGAAACGGACATTCAGGGCACTCTGGTGCACGCCACCCACCCGGAGAAAGGTCCGCTCCTGAATGACCCGCAGCAGTTTGACCTGCATGGACATGGGCATTTCCGTCACCTCGTCGAGCAAAATGGTACCGCCGTTGGCGGTTTCCAGTAAGCCAAGTTTGGTGTTGACCGCACCGGTAAACGCCCCCTTTTCGTGACCGAACAGCTCATTGGCCACCAGATCTTCAGAAAAAGCCCCGCAGTTGAAAGACACGAAAGGTTGTTTGGATCGCGGGCTGTTTTTGTGCAGGGAGTGGGCGACAAGCTCCTTGCCGGTCCCGCTCTCGCCCTGGATCAGGACGTTACAATCCACGGCAGCAACCTGCCTGATTGTCTTGAAAATTTTACGCATGGGCGGGGAAGAGCCGATTATCTCGCCAAAGCGGTCAGAACGGTTCAATTCTTCCAGGAGGCGTTCTTTCTGGCTTGTCTGCAGAATGTGTCGGCCGGCCTCGGCCAGCACAGCCCGCAGTTCTGAAAGCTTAAATGGTTTCGCCAGATAGTGGAATGCTCCTTTTTTGGTCGCATTGACGGCGTGGTCGATGGAGGCGTAACCGGTAATGAGGATAATCAGGGTGGATGGCGAAATGACGAAAATCTTCTGCATAAGATCAACGCCGTCAACTCCCTGGAGGCGGACATCCGTAATGACAATGGCCGGGGCTGCCTGCCGGATACTGGCCATAGCATCCGAAACTGCGGTGAAACCTTCTGCCTCATAGCCGTCGTGTTGCAAGGCTCTTACAAGCCGCCGGACAGTAATAGCCTCATCGTCCAACACAAGGATGCGAAGCGGGTTTTGTTCCAGGTCGGTCATCTGGTTCCGGTAGTGACGGCAAAAAAGTAAACTGGATGAACAGTTTCCGGGATCACAGGACTTTTCGAAAAAATAGAACGACGCGGCGAACGGATCCCGCTAACTTCTTATTATGCATTGCAAGTAAAGTCAAGGCCGCCGACGGTTGTCGATGGACTGCCACGCGCCAAGGAAATATGGACAACGAGGCCCCGCCAGTCCCGCCTGCCACCGAAGGTAAAAAAACGCCGTGCATCCCTGCGGGACGCACGGCGTTTATCGCCCTGCCTTACATGGAGAAGCTAATTAGAAGTACTAACACAAGTGACGAAAATTTGTTGCGGAAAAACCTCGTCGTCTAGGTAATGGCAACTGCCCAGACAGGCTGAATATTGGCCGGGTTTGTCAGCAGCATGCCACAACTGCTGGCGATACACCAGCCATGGCTCGATATCTGTATTGGTAGTTGTGGCAGTTGGGTCACCACAAGATACGGTACAGGCAATCGCCAGCGGATACGTGACTGGACAGTCCACACGCCCGACGCCTACGGCACCATATAGAAAGTCGCCTTTTTCTACCTTCACGGCCATAAGGCCGTTGGCACCGGTGTCACCTTTGGGGCCAGCGGCACCAGTGAGACCCGTTGCACCGGTGTCACCTTTGGGGCCAGCGGCAC
>MGTE01000104.1:3661-5024 GCA_001799275.1 Deltaproteobacteria bacterium RIFOXYD12_FULL_57_12 | reverse complement strand
CGTGGTTGAGGATGGCGAGAACTCGTCTACCAGCTTTTTCCCGGGGGGATGACGCGCGGGAGTGGCATTTTGTGCCATCCGCGGCAAATTTGCCGTGAAAACCTCGTTGGTTCAACCGGGAGAATGACGTAACATGCTGATATAAAATATATTTCATGAAAACGGAAAAAGCGCTTTCCGGGAAATATCATGCAAAAATGGAGTATTCGGGCGATTTCGCTTTTTTTACCAGCGCTCGGAAGTCAATGTATCATAACATATTGATTTTGTTATCCTTGAAAAATTCACGCGAAAAAAATACACCTCAAAAAAATACCAAAAACCTAGTACTCCCTATCAACTTTTTTCTTTTTAGTTTCAAGTTGTTATGCTCCTGATTACTAGGTCGGCCCTAGTACTCGTACTATTGTTTTTAGTGCTTGATATCTTTGGATATATTTGGTTAACAACCAAAGGTGACAGCTTAGAATCTTTCATCCTGGTTTTGTTAGGTTCGCCGGAAGATGTGTCGTGTGGCCTGGATGTTTTTGAGCAGCCATCATCACGTCTAGAAAAATCAGTTTTATTTACGAATAAGCTCTTAATCGCAGAACCCTTACACCCCATGGACATCCAGGTATCCGTAGGTGGCAAGGGAGTTACTCTAGGTCACTCGAACAAAAACGCGGCTTGTAACCGCCAACCTCTTGAGAACAGGTATCCCATGAAGAAAACTGCTGCGTTCTTTCTGTGTGCCATCCTGAGTTTGCTTTTGAGCGGCGCGGTCGATGCCGCCGCCGTGTTCGGTCCCAAGAAATACCTCCGGGTTGAAGGCGGGACCACGGTGTTCAACGACACGCTGACTGCCGCAGCCGGGCCGGCCCGGCTCTTTATCCAGAACGGCGAGGTGGTTGGCGAGAATCGGGTGGACAACGTAGTGAGCAGCGCTCGGGTCATTCTCAACGGGGTGGAGGTCTTCGGCCCGAATGATTTCAACAAGCAGGTTTATACCCTGGAGGCCCTTGTCAACTTGACGGGCGAGAATGCCCTTACGGTCGAGGTCAACGGCAAACCCGGCACCTTTCTCACCCTGCGGCTGACCAGGCCCGAGGTGTCGTTGCAGGCAGATCCGGAAAGAATCCAGACCGGCGCCACAAGCGTGCTTTCCTGGAATGCCACGGATGCGGTTTCCTGCCGGCTCGAACCCGGCATTGGCGCGGTGGCCACGAGCGGTTCGCGCTCGGTGTCGCCAACCGTATCCACCACCTACACGGTGACGGCCACGGATTCCCAGGGGCAGACCGCGTCGGCCAGCCGGCAGGTCGTGGTCAATCAGCCGCCCGCAGCGGTATCTCAGGAGATCACTCTGGCGGAAGACACCCCG
>MGTE01000104.1:3517-3618 GCA_001799275.1 Deltaproteobacteria bacterium RIFOXYD12_FULL_57_12 | reverse complement strand
TCGCCTTTCGGGTCGTCGGACTGCCGACCCACGGCAGCCTGAGCGGCGTTGTGCCTGCACTCATCTATATCCCGAATCAGGATTACAACGGCCCGGACTCT
>MGTE01000104.1:2624-3480 GCA_001799275.1 Deltaproteobacteria bacterium RIFOXYD12_FULL_57_12 | reverse complement strand
TGCCGGCCACGGTCTCCATTACAGTCACGCCGATGAACGATCCGCCGATTGCCAATGGTGATGCGGTGACGACAAATGAGGACACCGCGCTGATCATCGCCAATCTGCTGGCCAACGACACGGATGTTGACGGCGATTCCCTCTCAATAACCAGCACCACCCAGCCATCTCACGGGACTTTGGCTGCGAACGGCGATGGTTCTTTCACCTACTCGCCGAATCCAAACTACAACGGCCCGGATTCCTTCAGCTACACGGTCACGGATAACAACGGCGGTAACGCCACGGCCCAGGTCACCATAACAGTCACGCCGGTGAACGATCCGCCCGTGGCCGACGCCGGGCCGGACCAGACCGTGCATCGGACCGACACGGTCGTCTTGAACGGCAGCGGTACGGACATTGATGGCGATAGCCTGACCTATCACTGGTTGTTGACCTCAAGGCCGGCTGCTAGCGCGTCTGTTCTTGCCGATGCAAGCCAGGCGGTCACCACCTTCATTGCGGACCTGGCCGGCAGCTACACGGCTGAACTCACGGTACATGACGCTACGGCCGCCAGCCCGGCTGATCTGGTCACGATCACGGTTCTGCCGCGTTCCGTTGTTGTGCCCGCGCTTGCCGGCCTTACCCGATCACAGGCCGAGGCAGCCCTGCTTGCGGCCGGACTTGCCGTTGGCAATGTTAGCAGCGAGCACAGCGCCACGGTAGCGGCCGGCAACGTGATCAGCCAGAATCCGGCAGCCGGCAGCAACGTGGCGGAGAACACGCCGGTCGCCTTTGTCATCTCACTCGGCCCGCTTGCGCAGCCCGTGGCAAGTCTGACCGCGGTCCCTGATAACGTGTCCGCCGGCCA
>MGTE01000104.1:2207-2332 GCA_001799275.1 Deltaproteobacteria bacterium RIFOXYD12_FULL_57_12 | reverse complement strand
GGCGCCATGGGCTACGGCTGGAGCCACACCTATGCCGCTTCCCTTGAGCCGGCCGTCTCCCTTGCCGGCGACACCTATCTGCGGATTGTCGATGAAACCGGCCGGGCCGTCTACTTCGGCGCCCA
>MGTE01000104.1:0-2152 GCA_001799275.1 Deltaproteobacteria bacterium RIFOXYD12_FULL_57_12 | reverse complement strand
GCGGGCGAGTATGTCTGGTCGCGGCTGGACGGCTCTTGCTATGGCTTTTCTTCCACCGGCCTCCTGCTCTGGATTGCGGACGAGATTGGCAACCGCCTGGAGATTTCTCGCGACAACGTTGGCCGGCCGGCAACCGTCACCGATGCAGCCACTGGCCGGCGCCTGGTCTTCACCTACAATAGCGACGGCCTGCTGGCCTCGATCAGCGGCCCAATAACCGCGGCCATCCCGGACGGCGTCTGGGTCTCGTATGACTACGACAGCCACGCCAACCTGGTGGCGGTGACCTATGCGGACGACTCCGGTTTTCTGTACACCTACGACGATCCGGCCGACATCCACAACCTGACCGCAAAGCACGACAAACTTGGCCATCTGCTCTCCACCTGGTCCTACGATGTTGATGACCGGGCTACTGGCAGCAGCGACCCGAACGGCCAGGGCGTGGCCGTAACCTACCTGAATGCCAGCCAGGTGCGGGTGGTTGACGCCTACGCCACGGCCCGCCTCTACACCCTGGCCACGACCGGCGGCCGCAAACGGGTGGTGGCCATGCAGGGTTTGCCGGCCGCGCCCTATGCCGACGATAATGGTATCCGCTGGCAGTACGATCCAGCCGGCAACCTGATTGAAAAGGAAGAGGCGGGCAACACGATCCTGCGCTATGCGGATCATGACCAACGCGGCAACCCAGGCACGGTGCAGCTGGCCGTGGGCACCTCGGCCGAGCGGCTTCTGTACATTACCTACCACCCGGTGCTCAATGCGCCGCTCTCCATCATCGAGGCCAGCGTGCTTGGCGCCGGCGACAAGGAAACGATTTTCGATTACGACCGCGACGGCGACGATCTGGCCAACGAGGCCCCAACCCTACTGCTCGCCCGGGTCATTGAAAAGGGCTTTACCAAAAACCTGGCCACTGACGTGGTCGGTTATGAGTACATCACCAGCCAAACGTATAACGCCAACGGCCAGATTGTGGCCATTGACGGCCCGCGGCCCGGCAGCGGCGATACCACCCGGTTTGACTACGAGCCGGTGTCAAAGAATCTGGCCGCCATCACCCGGCCGCTGATCGGCGCGGTAACCATCACTGATTACGATGGTGCTGGCCGGCCCGGCCGGATTGTCGACGTGAACCAGCGGGCAACCGAACTGAGCTACGATGGCCAGGGTCGAGTAACTTCGCAGTTCACGCCGGCGGACAGCGGTCTGACCTCCAACAGCTACAACCTGGCCGGCCAGTTGGAGACAACCATTGATCCGGACGATGTCCAACGTTTTTTTGACTATGACCCGGCCAGCGGCAGATTATTTAAAATCCGGAATACGGTCGGCGATTACATCGCGCATGGCTACGACGGCCAGGGCAACCTGATCGAGACCGGCACCTACGACGCGGGCGGCAACCGTAGCGCCCGCCAGCGCTGGAACTATCAGCATCCCGACCTGCCCGGCCGGCTCTGGAAAAAGATCAATGGCAATGACAGCTTTGTGGCCTACGGCTACGACGCGGCCGGCAATATCGCCTCAATGACCGATGCCGAGGGCCACCCCACCAGCTATCAATACGACGCCCTGCACCGGCTGACGCAGACAACCCAGCCCGGCGAAGCGATCACGCGCTATACTTACGACAGCCAGGGCAACCCGCGCTCGATGATTGACCCGGAAGGCAAGACAACCTTCTTTACATACGACGACATGGGCCGGCTGGTCACCAACGACGCCCCGGACACGGGCCAGACCAGCCATGTGTACGACGAGGCCGGCAATCTTTTGTATAAGACCGATGCCAACGACATCACGGTCGAATACACCTACGACCTGCTCAACCGGCTCCAGGAAATCCGCTACCCGAATGCCGCGCAGAATGTCAGCTTTACCTATGACCAGGGCGCGGATGGCATGAGCCGCCGCACCGGCATGGTCGATCAGTCGGGCAGCACGACGTTTGGCTATGACAGTCGTGGCCGGCAGACCGGGAAAACCAGCGTGGTCAACAACGCAAGCTTCACAATCAGCCGCGCCTTTACGCCGGGCAACCGACTCCGGCAGCTGATCCTACCCACCGGCCGCAGCCTGGATTTTGCACTCGACACCATGGGCCGGATCAGCACTGTCAGCATGAGCCGCAACAACATCGTCACCA
>MGTE01000103.1:4864-7249 GCA_001799275.1 Deltaproteobacteria bacterium RIFOXYD12_FULL_57_12 | reverse complement strand
CGGCTACGATGCCGACACCTATGGTGTGACCCTGGGTGCTGACACCAAGCTCTCCGACAACCTCCTGCTGGGCGCGGCGATCGGTTTCTCCAAGACCGATGTGGACAGCAACTCCGCCGTGGCGCCGCAAACCGCCGACGTCGATACTTACCAGGTCGCACTCTACGGCAACTATGGCATCAATGATCGCACCGACCTCAACTTCCAGGCCGACATCGGCAAAAGCAACTACGAGGGCAAACGCACCATCAACCTCGGCCCGAGCAACTCCGTGGCCAGCTCGGATTACGACAGTATGAACTACCACCTTGGCGTCGGCCTCGGCCGCAACATCAAGATGAACGACAAGACCACCTTCACCCCCTCGTTGCGGGTTGACTACACCTCGATCGATGAGGACGGCTATACTGAAACCGGCAGCCCGTTCAACCTGAATGTCGACGGCAACACGGTTGATGAACTGGTGTTCGCCTTGGATGGCAGACTCAGCCATGCGGTGAGCAACACCGTCACCCTTACCGGCAATCTGGGAATTGGCCTCGATGCCATCGCCGATCAGGCCTCGATCACCTCGTCCTTTGTGGGCGGCGGCTCCACCTTTGTCACCAACGGCATCGATCCGTCGCCGGTCATGCTGCGCGCCGGCCTCGGCCTCGTCATGTACCCGACGGCGAACCTCGAGATCGTTGCCCGCTACGACCTGGAAGCACGGCAGGATTTCCTCAACCAGACCGCATCTCTCAAGCTGCGGCTGCCGTTCTAAGCTAACACGTTACACGTACAAAAAAGCCCCCGGCTCGCGAGAGCCGGGGGCTTTTTTGTGAATCACAAATGATCCATTGACAATCAACAGAGGTTAAATGAATATTTCACATAAGCAAATTTACAATCTGGCGACTGCTTCTATAATCTTTGCTGAGGCCGCAAGTGCTTGTTAGAATAAGACAATTTGCAGCTCAAGATAAAATTGCCTTAAAAAAACATTGTATCTTGCGACATTGTATCTTGCGAATGTATCAGCGAAATATTTCAGCAAATGAGGTTCAAGAAGTTTTGGTTTCCGGTGATCTCATTGAGACATATGAAGAAGATCGACCATTACCCAGTTGTCTTATCATGGACGAAAGCAAAGGCCGAAAAATTCATCTGGTTGTAGCTGTTGATTTACCGGATGAAATGCTATGGGTCGTGACGGTATATGAACCGAGTTACGAAGAGTGGGAAACAGATTTTCGACGGAGACGATTAAAATGAAATGTGCACTTTGTCAGGGAAGCATGCTTTCAGGGAAGACAACCCTCCCGTATGAAACCGGAGAGGAATACCTGGTTGTTGTCAAGGATATCCCAGCCTGGGTTTGTCAACAATGCGGAGATCACTTTGTTGAGATCAAGGTGGTGCGGGAGGTTGAACGGATTGTCGCTGCAGCCAAACAGGACGGAGTGACACTGGGTTTTGTAAAATACAAAAAAGCTGCATAGGACAAAGGCTGAGACCAGCTTGCCACTTTGCCACTTTGCCTCTCTGTCACTTTGCCACTTTGCCACTTTGCCTCTCTGTCACTTTGCCACTTTGCCTCTCTGCCAGCCTGCTTGCTTCTCATAAAACGTGATGCCAACGCGTTGGATATGTTCGACCACATCAGGGTCGCGGATTTCATTAAAATGAGACAGGTCAATGGTATAGGGAAGAAGCAGGTCGTCGAGTTCGTTGATGATTTTGCACAGCACCCCCGCTGTCAAATCTTCTCCGCCGTGGAGGGTCAGGTCGATATCGGAGCCATTCCTGAAGTTGCCCTTGGCGCGAGAGCCGTAGAGCACCGCTCTTTCCACTTGCGGGTAATGGGCGAAGACAGCCTGGATTTTCTGAATGACCACTTCTTGCAGGCCGAATCTCATCCCGCTTCTTCCTGTTTCATTTCTTCAAATTTGCTTTTGAACGCTTCGAATTCCGCGAAATAGGCGCCAAGGATTGCAGAAACGATTTGGGCGGCAGTGGTTTCATCATAGGTATGCGAGGATAGATTGCGGCTGGAAATCATCTCCATCCACACCTCGCCGTTTTTAAGCAAGCCCACCCTAAAGGCTTCGCGTGTTGTATCCTTTGAGCCGTACAAATTGCGAACGCCGCGGCTTTCGAGAAAATCCTTCAACGTATTCCATCCCAGTTCATGGGTGTATTCAAAGGCCTGTATCAGACCCTGCTCTTCGAGTTTCGAGAGATTACGCTGTTTTGCCAGGTCTACCGCCTCCCCTAACTGAGAAAAGGCTTTGTTGAAGTTGTTAAGGCGCTGCGTCCAACGGATGTCTTTGGTGGTCATTGTAGGATCTCCTGACTTGGTCACGTCCCCTTTTTCTTTAGCCTGGGTAGTGCGAAACTACCTGA
>MGTE01000103.1:3931-4844 GCA_001799275.1 Deltaproteobacteria bacterium RIFOXYD12_FULL_57_12 | reverse complement strand
ACGACATTCTCCTCTCCCGCAACGGCGCGAGGACGCAGAAAAAATCATTCTTCAAGGTCACTGCACACTTCATTCTCGTTTTTCTGTCATCCTCCCGCGCCACCGCGACTCTGCGCGAAATCAGCCCTCCAGAACAGTTACCAAATTCCCTTGACAACTTGGCTCGATAACAACATTATTGCATGATAAGGGACTAAATAGTCAAATAGCCAGGGAGGTGCGGCATGGAAACCATAACCGATAGCAACAAGCTCAAAGAAATTTTCAAGCAGGCCATCATCGAGGCCATGGAGGAAAAAAAGGACGTGGTCCATGATCTGCTTGTCGCCGCCATGGAAGACCTGGCCATGATCCACGCTATTCAGGAGGGAGAAAAGACCGGATCGGCAAGCCGAAACGAAGTCTTTGGCATTCTGGAAGGCAAGGCATGAAAACGGCGTATAAAAAGAGCTTTGCCAAGGATTTGAAACGACACTCCAGGGATCAAAAACTTCTGGACATGATAAAGGAAGTCATTCTGGAAGTCGAAACCGCCGGCAGAATCACGGACATCGACAACCTGAAGAAACTTAGAGTTAAAGGGGAATATTACCGTATAAGATCGGGTGATTACCGAATCGGCCTGATCATTGATGGCGACACCGTCACCTTTGTCCGTGCTCTTCACCGAAGCGAAATCTATCGCTACTTTCCATAAACCAAGCCGCGCCAGGTCATTATCGGATCACCCCCAATGCCCAAATGGTTCTTGGTAGCGTCTTCCGTACCGCGCCAAACTCACCGATGAAGAATTTCTCGCCCGATGAGCTGTCTGCTTGCCACCCATACCTTCCTCTGGACGCTCTTCAGTCCGGATTTTCTGAGCCCCAAAACCAGTTTTCCAGCCTTTAGCCTTTAGCCTACAGTCTATCCA
>MGTE01000103.1:2982-3912 GCA_001799275.1 Deltaproteobacteria bacterium RIFOXYD12_FULL_57_12 | reverse complement strand
TTACGACATTCTCCTCTCCCGCAACGGCGCGAGGACGCAGAAAAAATCATTCTTCAAGGTCACTGCACACTTCATTCTCGTTTTTCAGACATCCTCCGCGCCACCGCGTCTCTGCGCGAAATCAGCCCTTCAAAACAGATAGCAAATTCCCTTGACAACTTACCTCGTTGTCGTTGCCGAGCCTTGAAGTTACTGGGAAAGAGCAACACAGAATAATCAGGTAGTTCTTGCTCCTTCCAAGCAACTTAAGCTTAACTGGTTGAAATTACGTGGTTCAGGTTTTTAAAGAGAATATCGAATACGGAAAGTTATTTCATGATAAACCGACGTCCGCGGAGTGAGGGCTCACTCCTCACTGTCAATACAATTAATCTCTTGACTCTGTAACGAATTTCGGGTTAATGAACAGCTATTCACGAAAATTCACCACCAGATACCAAACAATATTTTTAACTACAATATTTTTAACTGAAGTCTGCAAACGATCTAACTACTCAGGGAGATAGGCTGTAGTCTTTTAGTACCTTAGAAATAATATTCTGCGCGTTTTTGGCAGAAAATTATTTCTAAGGTACTTATCCCGTTTATCGGGGTTAGGCTGTAGGGGGACAAACAAGCTGACATGCAAAACCTGGAGCGTTGCAATGGGCGCTCACACGAGGTCAATGCAGAACGGCTAACAGCTTTCGGCCTACAATCTGGACAACCCGAGTAGTGACCCAACAAAACCTATGAGAAAGGAGGGTTGCAAATGAAGAAACGCTATTCGTCGCAATGGAAGAACATGGTCATCGGCGCTGCCGTGGCCATGGTGATCACCCCCGTGTATGCGTCGTCCGCCCTGGCGGCGACCGACACGGTCTCGGTCGCGCAAGTAGTAACGTATAACCTGGCTGGCGCGGACACACTGAATGTCACCAATACCGGCTC
>MGTE01000103.1:0-2947 GCA_001799275.1 Deltaproteobacteria bacterium RIFOXYD12_FULL_57_12 | reverse complement strand
ACCGTAACCGGCGTTGATGTCACCGGTGTCCTTACCGGCTCGATCGCCAACGACGGCATCATCAGCGCCACCGCCTACGGCACTGGCACGGCTACCAACACTTACGCAACCGGCATCTATGCAGACAGCAACGTATCCGGCTCTATCACTAACACCGGCACCATTGAAGCCGTTGCCGAGGCCACCGGTACACTAGCTAATGCTTTCGCATACGGTATCTACATTGACGGCAATCTCTCCGGAACCCTGGCCAACGACGGCACGATCTCCGGCAGCGCAAGCGGAACGAATGATGCCTCTTATGTGGAAGCCTACGGTGTCTACATCAGCGGCGACCTCTCCAGCACTTTAACCAACGACGGCATCATCAGCGCCACCGCCGACAACACCAACTCCAGCGCCTCTGCTTACGGCATATACGTAAGCGGTGATGTAACCGGGGATATCACCAACAACGGCGACATCAATGCCACGGCCAACGCCACCGGCACGGGGAGTGCTTCCGACGCGATCGCCTACGGCATTTATGTAAGCGGCAACATGAACGGATCGATCACCAACAACGGCACTATCAACGCCACCGCCAACACGACCGATGGCGATGGAGACAACTCCGCCTCTGCCTGGGGCATCTATGTGAGCGGCGACTTGGGCACCGGCGCGTCCATCATCAACAACGGTACCATCAACGCCACTGCCACGGCTTCCAGTGATTCCGCCACCGTCGACGGCATCGAAACGGGCGACTTGGGCGCCAATGCCAGCATCACTAATAACGGCACGATCAACGCCATTGCCAACGCCTCTACCTGGGCAAGCGCCGAGGGTATCGACGCGGGCGACCTGGGCGTCGGCGCCAGCATTGTCAACAACGGCGTCATCAACGCCACCGCCCTCTCCACCGATTCCTCCGCCTCCGCCTCCGGCATTTACGCGAGCAGCCTGGGCGTCAACGCCTCGATCACCAACAACGGCACGATCACCGCGCAGGCCACCGCCTACGACTGGGCCGGCGCCTATGGTATTTACACGGGCAGCCTGGATGTCGGCGCCGCCATCACCAACGACGGCACCATCAACGCCAGCGCCATTTCCAACGGAACCGACTACGACGCCTCCGCCTACGGCATAGAAACGGGCAATCTGGGAATCAATGCTTCCATCACCAACAACGGCATCATCAATGCCACCGCCTCCGCGGTTACCGATGCTTTCGCCTACGGCATTTACACAGGTGACCTGGGCAACGGCGCCTCCATCACCAACTCCGGCACCATCAACGCCACCGCCATCTCGACCAGCAGCGACGCTGAGGCCTACGGGATTTACACCGGCAACCTGGGCGACGGCGCCTCCATCACCAACTCCGGCACCATCAACGCCATCGCCACCGCCACATCGACCAACAACGAAGAGGCGACCGCTATCGGGATTCACACCGGCAGCCTGGGCGACGGTGCCTCGATCACCAACTCCGGCATCATCACCGTCAGCGCCACAATGAACCAATCTTCCTCGGCCACTGCCACCGGCATTTCCACCGGTGACTTGGGCGATGGCGCCTCGATCACCAACTCCGGCACCATCACCGTCACCGCCACCGCCACCTCCGGTCCGAGCGTTTCCGATGCTTTTGCCTACGGCATTTCCACAGGCAGCCTGGGCGCCGGCGCTTCGATCACCAACTCCGGCACCATCACCGTCACCGCCGCAACGGCTGAAGGCACGATCTCGGGAGACAACAGCGCCGAAGCCACCGGTATTTCCACAGGCAGCCTGGGTGACGGCGCCTCGATCACCAACTCCGGCACCATCACCGTTACCGCCACGGCTGCCAGCGATTCCGCCTCGGCCTGGGGCATCTACACAGGCGACCTGGGCGCGAACGCCAGCATCACCAACTCCGGCACGATCACCGCCTTTGCCTCGGCCGCCACTTGGGCAAGCGCCAGCGGCATTCACACGGGCAGCCTGGGCGACGGCGCATCGATCACCAACTCCGGCACCATTACCGCGACCGCCATATCAACCAGTACCGAAGCCTCGGCCGAAGGTATCGACACGGGCACTTTGGGTCTTGGCGCCACCATCACCAACTCCGGCACGATCACCGCCCAGGCCACCGCTCTCACCTGGGCCGGCGCCTATGCCATTGACACAAGCACCCTGGACGACGGCGCCTCCATCACCAACTCCGGCACCATTACCGCCACGGCCATTTCAACCAGCTCGGACGCTTCAGCCTACGGCATTGTAACCAACAGCCTGGGCGACGGCGCCTCCATCACCAACTCCGGCACGATCACCGCCCAGGCCACCGCTCTCACCTGGGCCGGCGCCTATGCCATTGACACAAGCAGCCTGGGCGATGGCGCCTCCATCACCAACTCCGGCACCATTACCGCGCAGGCGTTTAATACCGGCACCACGAATTACGCCAGCGCCTACGGCATTACCACGGGCGCCTTGGGCGATGGCGCCTCGATCAACAACTCCGGCACCATTCTTGCCCAGGCCACGGGTGATTCCTGGGCCGGCGCTTACGGCATTGACGCGGGCGCTTTGGGTGATGGCGCTTCTATCAATAACAGCGGCACGATCACCGCCACGGCGGTGGATCGGGATACGGGCTACAGTTACGCCACCGCCAACGGCATTTACACAAGCAGCATGGGAACCGGCGCTTCCATAACCAACTCTGGCACGATCACCGCCACGGCCACCGGTTTTAACTCAGCATGGGCCTATGGTATTGAAGTGGGCGGCAACATGGCGGCCGGCTCTTCCATCACCAACAGCGGCACGATCACCGTCACCGCCGTTGCAACCGACAACACCACCACTAACTCCGCGGTCGGCATTCTTGTTAATGGTACCATGGACGCCACCGCGACCATCACCAACAGCGGCACGATCACCGCCACCGCCCCGCTCAATGACCAGGCAT
>MGTE01000102.1:1799-19911 GCA_001799275.1 Deltaproteobacteria bacterium RIFOXYD12_FULL_57_12 | reverse complement strand
AAGGCAAAGAGGCAACCACCTCGCCGCGTAGCGAGCAGGAGATGCAGTCCATCGAGAGCATGGTGAAAAGCGCCCTGGGCCTTGATGCTACCCGTGGCGACCAGATCAAGGTGGTGTCCATGCCCTTTGAGAATGATTTCAGCCAGGAAGCGGCGGCCGCGACACCGACGGGCACAGAGCAACTTTACAAATATCTGCCCTACGTCAAGTACGGGCTTCTGGTCCTTGGCGCCGGCCTTATCTATTTCTTCCTGGTCCGGCCGTTAATCCGAACCATGAGCGAAACGTCCCGGCAGGTCAAAACCGTGCAGGAACTCGAAGCTGACCTGACCGGCCAGGAAAAACTGCTGGCCTATACTGATCCAACCCAGCGGATGCGGTCGGATATCCTCAAGTCCGAAACACCACCGACCCACGTCATCAGATCGTGGCTGAGTTCCACCTGATGACTGGCATAACCATCGACTGACACAGGAAAAACCGGATGGATTTCACGAAACTCTCAGGAGCGGAAAAGGCGGCGGTATTACTGCTCTGCCTCGGCGAGGAGGCCACCGCCAAGGTATTCGAGCAGTTGACCGACAGCGAGGTCCGCATGATCTCCCGCAGCATGATGACCATCGATTATGTGCCGTCAGACGTTGCCAAGCAGGTGTTCGCCGCCTACAACAAGGCCCAGCAGGGCATTTCCGGGCTCTTTGTCAAGGGCAGCGAATTCACCAAGAAGGCCATTTCGGCGACCGGCAACCAGCAACGCTTCAAGGCACTCATGGAGCAGGTCGCCTCGGGCACGGAAGCCCGCCCCCTCGAAACTATCTCCATGATGGAGCCGCGAATGGTGGCGAGCATCCTGGAGCACGAGCACCCTCAGACCCTGGCCCTCATCCTTTCGACCCAGAGACCCGAACATACCGGCAAGATCCTCTCCCATTTCAGCGAGGAACTCAAGTCGGAGGTCATGTACCGGATCGCCAAAATCGAAAAGGTATCACCGGAGGTGATCACCCAGATTGAAGAGGCCCTGCAGCGGGAGATCGGCGTCGTGGTCAACAAGGAACAACAGCAGGTGGGTGGAATTGACAAGGTGGTCGAAATTTTGACACGCATGGAAAAAGGCGTCGACCGCAATATCCTGATCAGGATGGAGGAAACAGACCCGGATCTGGCCGAAGCCATTCGTCGGAAGATGTTCACCTTCGATGATCTCACCGGCGTTGATGACGCCGCCCTGCAGAAAATATTGAAAGAGATTAACACCGACACCCTGACCATGTCCCTGAAGACGGCCTCGGAGGAACTCAAGAAAAAAATCTTCAACAACATCTCTAAGCGGGCCGGGGAAATGATTCAGGAGGATCT
Organism: Deltaproteobacteria bacterium RIFOXYD12_FULL_57_12; assembly: GCA_001799275.1. Lineage (GTDB taxonomy): Bacteria > Desulfobacterota > Desulfobulbia > Desulfobulbales > BM004 > YD12-FULL-57-12. The sequence continues at coordinate 18,552 of MGTE01000102.1, read as the reverse complement.
GGACATCATGGGTCCCACAAAACTCTCCGACGTCGAGGCCATGCAGCAGGTGATCATCAAGACCGCCCTGCGGCTGGAAGATGAAGGCGCGATTATTCTGCCGGGCAGAGGAGGCAGGGATGTCCTCGTCTAAGTCGGTCAAGGAAAACAGTGATTTTAAGCCCACCCCCATCCTGGCCGGCGAGCTTGACCAAAAAAGCGACTGGAGCAGCGGCGCCGCCTTTGCCAGAAAGGAAACGGCTGCTCCCCTCACCCCCAATGGCCGGCCAGGAAAACATGCCTCGGCCTCTGCCGGGGCAGCTCCCTTTGGCATTGACGAAATCAAGGAAGAGGCCTTTAAAAAGGGCCGCCTGACCGGCATGAAAGAGGCGGAAGAACAGTTCGGCGCCGTAACCCAGGCCCTGGCCGCCGCCCTGGAGGACATTGCGCAGTTGCGGAGTGAAATCCTGACCAACAGCACGGAAGACATGCTGAAGCTGGTGCTGGCCATTGCCGAACAGGTGATCAGGTCGGAAATCACGGTCAGGAAAGATGTCATCCTCACCACCCTGAACGAGGCCCTGCAAGCGGCAATCAGGTCCGACGAGTTCCATGTCCGGGTCAATCCGGACGACCTGGCAATGGCAACCGAAAAGAAATCACAGTTCCTCAGCAGAATTGCCGGCCTCAAAAACATCAACTTCGAGGCTGACCCGAAGATTTCTCCGGGCGGCTGCATCGTGGAGTCGCAGTTTGGCAGGGTGGAGGCGACCATTGAATCCCAGTTCGCCGAAATCCGCCGCCATCTAGAAAACTCGCTGGAAAAAGGCTGATGGAACGTAAGCGGTTACAGGGCGGCGCATCTGCTTTGTCATCGGCCTGCCCGCATACCTGGTGTATAGCGGACAGGCCTCTTTCGCTCATCTGCACCACCCTGTAACCGCTTACGAATAGAGGGGCTGCTGACATCAACGCTTGTTCATGTCCCGGGAAAGGTTACGATGGAACATCTGGTCGACAGCATAAAAAATCTGGCGACCCTGCGGATCCAAGGCAAGGTGACTAAAATCGTCGGCCTGGTGGTGGAGGGGTACTGCCCAGAATCCTCGGTGGGCACCATCTGCGAACTGACCCCGCTGGATGGCAGTCAACCGGTGCCGGCCGAGGTCGTTGGTTTCCGGGATTCCCGCGCCCTGCTCATGCCGCTCGGCGAAATGCGCGGCCTGGGACCAGGCAGCCTTATCAGGGTCTGCCAGACCAACGCCACCGTCAAGGTGGGCCGCGAGATGCTGGGCCGCGTCATCGACGCCATGGAAAACCCCATCGATGAAGGCCCCCGACTCCATCTCAAACACGAAAGACCAATCTATTCCCTACCGCCCGGCCCCCTGCAGCGAAAAAAAATCATTGCACCGCTCGACCTCGGCATCCGGGCGATCAACGGCCTGCTGACCTGCGGCTCGGGGCAGCGGCTGGGGATCATGGCCGGCTCCGGGGTCGGCAAGAGCGTCCTGCTGGGCATGATGGCCAAACACACCCGGGCGGATGTCAACGTCATCGCGCTCATCGGCGAACGGGGCCGCGAGGTGCGAGAATTCATCGAGCGGGACCTGGGGGAAGACGGCCTGGCGCGGTCCATTCTTCTGGTCGCCACCTCCGACCAGTCCCCTCTGCTCCGGATGCGCGGCGCCTTTGTCGCCACCGCCATTGCCGAATACTTCTGCGACCAGGGCCTGGATGTTTTATTCATGATGGACTCGGTGACCCGTTTTGCCATGGCCATGCGCGAAGTCGGCCTGGCCATCGGCGAACCGCCCACGACCAAGGGTTACACACCGACGGTCTTCGCCACCCTGCCCAAAGTGCTGGAGCGGGCCGGCAGCTTCAAGGGCGCAGGCAGCATCACCGGTCTCTACACCGTCTTGGTGGAAGGCGATGACATGAACGAACCCATTGCCGATGCCGTACGCTCAATCCTGGACGGCCATATCGTGCTTTCCCGCGAACTGGCCGCCAAAAACCATTACCCATCCATCGACGTTCTTAATTCAACCAGCCGCGTCATGCGCGACATCGTCACTCCCGAGCACATGGAACTGAGCGGCAAAATACAGGAAATTCTCGCCATCTACAAAGAATCGGAAGATCTGATCAATATCGGCGCCTATGCTGCTGGCAGCAACCAGAAAATCGATTACACCCTGCGGCGGATCAACGCGGTCAATGAATACCTCCGCCAGGACATAAACGAACGGGCCGGCCTGTCCGAGGCCATTGCCGATCTGAAGAATCTGATCGCCGACCGCCGCGAGGCCGCGCCCGCGGTCCGATGAAATGACCTCAGCCATAACAGAGGAGAGCCCCCATGAAACCCTTCAAGCTGCAATCGGTTCTTGATTACCGGCAACTCCAGAAAAACAAGGCCCAGCAGCAACTCAGCGAGGCCCTGCGCAAAGAGGCCTCCCTGCTGCTGCAGCTCGACCGCGAACAGCACGAACTCAAGAATCTGCACGAGGAATTGCGGAAAATTAAGGCGATCGGCGTCACGGTCCATGAACTTGAACTCTATGAAAATCGGTGCGACCACAAGATGGAATGCCTGACCTTGCTTGCTTCCCAACTTGAAAAACAGCAAAGAGAAATTATGGCCCGCCGGCAGGCCCTCTCCCTTGCGGCTCAGGAAGAAAAAATGATGGAAAAGCTCAAGGAGAGACAAATCGCCGAAGAAAGACAACTGCTGCAAAGAAGAGAGCGCACCGAGGCGGATGAAATCGCCATCCGCTTTCACGGGAGATAACCGATGAAAAGCAGATTTCTTCTGACGGCGCCGCTGGTCGCGCTTCTGCTCCATTTTGTCTTGCCGCCCGACCTCAGTACGGCGGCGGATCCGGCGACCACGCCGGCCAATCCCGCCAATACGGCGAATGCCGCGCCGGCCGGCTCCGGGGCCGCCCCTGCCGATTCTGAATTCACCATCACCTCGGTGGAAGAACGCCGGCTCCTGTTCTCGCTTCGGCAGGAAAGGGATCGACTCGCGGACAGGGAAAAGGTTCTGGCACAAAAAGAAATGGAGCTAAAGACTCTGGAACAGGAGGTCGATAAGAAGCTTAACGAATTAAAGGCGCTCCGAGAAGAACTCACCGAGCTCCTCGATCGCAAGACTACGGAAGAATCAGGTAAAATCGAGGAACTCAGCAAAATGTACGAGAAGATGGAGCCTGCGAAGGCCGCCGCGATTCTGGTTACCCTTGACGAGAAAATTGCCATCGGCCTGCTGGGTGGCATGAAAAAGAAGGCTGCCGCCAGCATTCTGGATAATATGGAAAAGGAGAAGGCCGCGTCCCTGAGCACCGCCTTCTCGGCGGGCAAGACGGAATAACCCCGCGAACCGCACAACAGCGGCGAACCTGCACCAAGCCAGTCACCCTCAGACAAAGGACGAATTCATGCAGATGCAACCGGTAGTCGACTTGCCAGGATTTATCGCGCCCCCAAAAGGAGCCCTGCAATCAGGTCCGAGCGAGTCAGCCGCCTCCTTCTCAGATGTCCACGACAAAATTGTCGCCGGCAACTCCAAAAATGCAAAACGTTCCGACCTGCCTGCCAAAAACCCGCCGGCCGATTCCCCGAAGCAAAATGAGCAGGCCGACGAGGAAGAAGGGCAAACCGCGACCGCCGGGGCAGCGGCCATTCCGGTGCAACCGGCGCCAGCATCTTCTGAAAATACCGAAACAGCCCCTGCCGCCCAATCCGGCCAGGCCCAGGCTATAACCGACACCATACTTGCCGGGATCAACTCCGCCGTTTCCGACGTCTCGTTGCTAACCCCGCAGCCCGAACCGCGGGTCGGCACCGCCGAATTCACTACCCAGCCGCAGGAGGCCATCACGCCGGAGGCCGTCAATCTACCGGGAAACCAGGCTGCCGCGGCAGCAGATCTTACCGCGGTGGCAGATATTGCCGAGGTGGTAGATCTTACCGAGGCAGCTGATCTTGCCCCGACGCCGAAAACGCTAACCGAAAATAAAGCGGCCCGACCACACGCCTCGGAAATACCCCCGGGAATCACGATAGCTCAGGCACGGGCAGCGGACCCGGCCCAACCGGCCCTCGAAAAAGTCGCTCTGTCCAAGACAGCCGGGCATGCCTCTGCCCAAGAATTCGCCGCCCACCGGGGCGAAGGCCTGCACCGGGGCCATGCCTTTGCCCACGGCCAGGAAGTATTGTCCACCACTGCGGAAAATCCGTCGGTGCCGCCAGTCGTAACCGAGGCCGTTATTAAAGACAACACCGTATCCCTGGCAATGGGGAAAAGCTTTGCCGAACTGCTCGGTGGCCAGACCACCACACAGGAAAGCAGGCCGCCGGCCCCGCTACATGGCAAAACCGACAAGTCGTCCCCACCGCCGACGCCTCCTGAAACTCAGGTTGAACAGCAGGAATCCGCCAGGAACAACCAACTCTCAGCAGGACATGAAGAAAACACCAGCGGCAACAGCGATCCTGCCAATAGCAGATTGTCTGAAAAAGAACTGCCGGCTGCCACGCCCCTGAAGTCTTTTTCACAGGAAATACATACGCAGAACCTGACGACCAGCCGTCCGCAGCCGGCGACATCTGTCAGTACCGGTTCCGTGCAGCTGCCGTCCGGCACAATCGTTACCGACCAGCAACTGGTCAGTCAGGTGGTTTCCCAGTTGTCGATAGCCATCAGACCCCATGGCGAAGGCAACAGCATCATTATCAACCTTCATCCGGAGGAACTGGGACGGCTGAAGCTCGAACTGGAAGTTCACAAGGATACGGTAAAGGCCCATCTGCTGGCCCAGACCCAACAGGCCCAGGAAATTCTCGAACGTCATATTCCCCGGCTGCGGGAAGCGCTGACCCAGCAAGGACTGCGACTGGACGAGATCCGGATTGACGTCGAAGCGGGCCTGGCCGGTGGCAGCAAAGGGTTCCAGCATGAGAGCGGCGGTGCACGGTCCGGCTTGCAACCACCGACCAACCCGGTGGCGCCGGGCAAACCGATTGACAAAACACTTCTGGCCAAGACGGAACCTGCCGGCTGGCTGAGCGGCCAGACCGGTCTCAGCCTGAGAATATAACTGCAAGACGGAGAGTCAAAATAATGGCAACAATATCCCCCATCTCATCGCCTAGCGCATTGAACAGTCAGGCCAATAAAAACAGCGGGGTTCTCGGCAAGGACGATTTCTTGAAGCTCCTGGTGACTCAGCTGCAGCACCAGGACCCCCTAAATCCGGCCGACCCTGCGGAATTTACCGCGCAGCTCTCGCAGTTCAGCTCCCTTGAGCAGCTCTTTTCCGTCAACGACAATCTGACCCGAATGCTCTCATCTCAGGGCGAGCTGGAACAGATATCAGCGCTTTCCATGCTGGGCCGGCAGATCACGGTTAAAGGCGGAGACTTCAGCTTCACCGGCCAACCTGTCGATCTGGGATACCACCTCAAAGATAACGCCACCGAGGTGAATCTTCATATCCAGGACCAGTTCGGCAAGACCGTGGCCACCATCGCCGCTGGCCAGTTGACGGCCGGTGACCACACCATTGCCTGGAACGGCACCGACGCCAACGGTCAGGTGCTGCTGCCGGGCGAATACCACATGGCCGTCAGCGCCCTGCGGGGCAAGGATCAGCCGGTCATTGCCAATCCTTTAATCACGGGCCTGGTTACCGGTGTTGATCTTGACGGGCCGGAAAAAGTGCTGGTGACCGATGCCGGCAATTTCACACTGGCCGAAGTCAGAAGCGTCAGAAACTGAGCATGCGGGACACCGTCTTCCCCAACATGGCGCGGCCGCCGGCCGCAGTGCAGAGAAAAAAGTAAGGAGAACAGCTATGGGTATTCAGAGTTCAATGTACAGCGGCATCAGCGGTCTTGCCACCAACGGCAATGCCATGAGCGTCATCGGCAACAACATCGCCAACACCAACACCGTCGGCTTCAAGGCGAGCCGCTCCGTATTCTCGGACCTGCTCTCCAGTTCCGTATCCGGTTCCGGCGGCATCTCGCAGGTCGGCCGCGGCGTCGGTCTGGCCTCGATTGACAACATCTTCAGCCAGGGCACCTTTGAAAGCACCGAATCAAGCACCGACCTGGCCATCGAGGGCTCCGGCTTCTTCATGCTCCGGGTGCCGAACGACCAGGAAATTTTTTATTCGCGGGCCGGGGCCTTTAACTTTGACCAGGACGGCAATTTGATCAATCCGGAAGGCTACACGGTGCAGGGCTATTATCTTGACGCCAACGGCAATACGGTGGGGGACATCACCGACATCGCGGTAGAAACCCAGGGCTATACCCCGGCCACGGCCACGACCAACATCATCCTTTCCACAAACCTAAACTCCAAGTCCCCCTATCTGGGCGGCTTTGACATCACCGACCCGGCCGGCACCGCCAACTATGCCACCTCCATTCGGGTTTATGACTCCTTTGGTGACACCCACCTGATGACCAATTATTTCGTCAAAATGGACCCGGCCACCAACCCCCTGGAATGGGAAGTGCACACCGTGGTCGCCAGCAGCGATCTGAAAACCCCGGGACCCGACGCGCTGACCGAGATCGGCTCGGGAGCCCTGGTCTTCGGCGTGGACGGCGTCCTGACCGCGCCGGTCAACCTGACTACAACCGCCGGCGCGCTGGACTGGTTCAACGAAGCCGATCCATCCACCCAGGTGACCTTTGACATGCAGACCACCCAGTACGCCAGTGATTCGGTGGTCAACTCCCAAACCCAGAACGGGTATGCGGCCGGCACGTTAGTCAAGCTGGACATCGATGCGGCCGGCATCATCTACGGCAAATACTCGAACGGCGAACCCCGGGCCTTGGCCCGTCTTGCTTTATCCAGTTTCAACAACCCGGGCGGCCTGAACAAGGAAGGCTCCAACATGTTCAGGGCCACCAGCCTCTCCGGCCCGCCCATCGTCGGTACGGTCGGCTCCGGCGTTGGCAAGCTGTTCACCAACTCCCTGGAACAGTCCAACGTTGACCTGGCCCAGGAGTTCGTACGGATGATCACCATCCAGCGCGGTTTCCAGGCGAACTCCAAGATCATCACCACCACCGATGAAATGATGAACGACCTGATCAACCTGAAACGATAGCATCAAGTCAGCATTCTGACACGACAATGGCCTGCCCGACCCCGGGCAGGCCATTTCTTTTTCCCCTTTACGACAGACAGACCCACGCCCGCCGATCTTCATTTTTTGCGCCTTCTTTTTCTCACACAATATCAAGTTGTTGAGCACATGACCGGATAACGTGTCGATCCATGGCATATTATTTGCTATTTAAACTCCGAACACGAACAGCCGCCAGAATTCTGCCCGGCGCAACAGGTAGACTTGTATCACCATGCGGCTTGCGATCATCATCCATCCTAATGACGGAGAAGAAGAATGGCTGAAAAGGAAAAAGAAAAGGAAACGAATCCGGACGAAACGGGCGGCAAAAGTAACAAAAAGCTCTTCATCATCATTGGGGCCGTAGCCATGCTGCTGATCGCCGGCGTCGGCGTCGGCGCCTATTTTCTCGGGGCCAAGTTCAACAAACCGGCGGTTACGGTCGATGCGGCCGGCCAGCCGGCCGAGCCAATCCCGCCACCGGCCGAATCAAGCCCACCGCCGGCCGGAGGGCATGGCGGTGGTGCGCCGCCCGCCGCCAACCAGATCGGCCCGGTGGTGGACATGGATGAATTTGTCGTCAACCTGCTCGACGTCGATACCAACCGCTACCTCAAGGCCAAGATCACTATCGAACTCGACAAGCCGGAGGCGGCAGCCGAAATCCAGGCCAACATGGCGCAGGTCAGGGATGCCGTCCTGCTGCTGACCGGCAACAAAACCTATGCCGAGCTGCGCGACCTGCAGGGCAAGATGCAGCTGCGAGCCGAGCTCATCAGCCACCTCAATACCCTGCTGAAAAAAGGCCAGGTTAAAAAAGTCTATTTCACCAATTTCGTGATCCAGTAGAGGGAGCCACACGTGGAACGCATCCTCAGCAAGGAAGAGATCGCCGAACTGCTTTCCGCCGTACGGGAAGGCCAGGTCGAGACCGAGGTCGCGCCTGAACCGTTTCCTGAAGAAAGGGATGTCAAGCGGCTGGATCTCTCGCAGGCGCATCGATACGGACGGCGCCGTTTCGGCAACTTCGACCTCATTCTCGACGCCTTTGCCCGCAACTGCGGAATTTCCATCACCAACCGGCTGCAGCGCTCGGTCAACATTCAGCGGGTACTTATTGAACCGAAGCAGTTTGACCCATTTCTGGCGGGTTTTCAGCAACACAGCGCCATCGGCATTGTCAGGCTCGACCCCCTGAAGTATAGCGGGCTGTTCATTTTTGACGGCTCCATGTCCTTCTTTTTCGTCGAAACCATGCTCGGCGGTGCGATTGGCGCGACACCTTTAATGCCGGCCCGCAGTCTGACCCCCATTGAGGTCAACGTCATCAGGAGCATAATGGTCACCGCCTGTCTGGATCTGCAGAAGGCATTCCAACCGCTGGTCAAACTCGAGGCCTCGCTGCTCAGGATTGAGATCGATCCCAGGCTGGTCAATATTCTGCCGCCCGATGCGGAAATCATGGTGGTTTCCTATTCGATCAGTGCGGAAAATCTGCCAACCGCCATGTTTCATTTAGTCCTTCCCTATGCCTCGCTGGAACCGTTGCGGGACAAAATGAAGGAAAGCTTCGTCGACATCTCCTCTACCCGCACCACTTCCTGGGTTCATATCCTGAAGGAATCCCTGCTTGAAATGGAGCTTGAGATGACCGCCCAGTCAGGTGAGATCTTGCTGCCGATCGGCCAGATCGTCAACATGAAAGAAGGGGACGTCGTCTATCTGGGCTACGACCCGAACACCCCGCTGCGGGTCCTGGTGGTAGGACAGCCGAAATTCAATGCCCAGGCGGGTATCCATAAAGGCAGGAAGGCCGTGCGGATCACAACCAGGATAGAATAGACGTTTGCGAAACCACAGAAGAAAAACGGAGAAACTCATGGACGCCACAAAAAAAATCGACTCTCAGGGCAGTAGCACGGAAGACACAAGAAATCTTGAGTTCCTGTTCGATATCCCGCTGCAGGTATCCGTGGAGGTGGGCCGCGCCCGCATCCTGGTCAAGGACCTTCTGCAGATGCGGGAAGGGTATGTCATTGAACTTGAAAAGCTGGCTGGAGAACCACTTGATCTCTATGTGAACTCCCGCCTGGTGGCCAAGGGTGAGGCGGTGCTCATCAACGACAAGTTCGGCCTTCGCCTGACCGACGTTATTAGCCAGACCGAACGGATCGAGAATCTTGGATAACAGCGCATGAAACAGGCAATCTGCTTTCTCCTGCTCCTGTTCCTGCCGGCCACGGCTGCCGCTGGCAGCGGCAGCCAGACCGACCTCCTGCCGGCCACCCTGAAACTCGTCGGCTCCATGGGGATCGTCCTGGGGATTATCCTGGTATTTTACTATCTCAGCCGCAAGGGGCTCAACCTCCTACCCGCCGGCAAGGCCGGTGCGATCAAGGTGGTCGAGATGCGCTATCTGATGCCGAAAAAAGCCCTCTGCCTGGTCAATGTCAGGGGCCGTGAGCTTCTGCTCGGCATCGGCACCGAGCGCATCGAACTGATCGCCGAGCTTGATCTGCCGCCGACATCTGCGCCGGGGCGCTCATTTGAAACGAACCTGCATGCCAGCCTGGCCGCCGCTGACCAGACGACAACAGCATCATCCTCCTTGAGGCCCGCGCCATGAACGGCACATTCCCGATACGCTCCCTGGCCGTTGCCGCTTCTGTCGCCGGCTTGGCCCTCCTGCTCCACCCAACCGTCGCGTCCAGCCAGGGCCTGCCGACCATCACCGTCGGAGTGGGCGAGGCAACCTCCCCGCAGCAGGTTTCCTCGGCCCTGCAGGTCCTTTTCCTGCTCACCATCCTGTCGGTGGCGCCAGCCATCCTCCTGATGACCACGGCCTTCACCCGCATCGTCATCGTGCTCTCCATCGTCCGTCAATCCATGGGAACGCAGCAGATGCCGCCCAACCAGATCCTGGTCAGCCTGGCGCTCTTTCTGACCTTCTTCATCATGACGCCGGTGTTGACCACCATCAACGACACTGCCCTCCAGCCTTACCTGAAACAGGAAATTTCCCAGGAACAGGCTCTGGAACGGGCGGTCAAGCCGATGCGGGAGTTCATGCTCGCCCAGACCCGCGAGGCAGAACTGGGCCTGCTGGTCGAAATTTCCGGCCGGCCGGCGCCGGCCAACCACGAAGAAATCCAGACCATGACCCTCATCCCTGCCTTTATGCTCTCCGAGCTGAAAAAATCCTTCGAGATGGGCTTCATGATCTATATTCCCTTTCTGGTTATCGACATGGTGGTGGCCTCGGTACTGCTCTCCATGGGTATGATGATGCTGCCGCCGGTCATCATCTCGCTGCCGTTCAAACTGCTGTTGTTCGTGCTGGTTGACGGCTGGGGACTGATTGTCGGCTCCCTGGTGAAAAGCTTTCATTGACCTGCCAGCGCGGCATGCCGCTGTCTTAAGAAAAGGCAGAAGAGAATATCGAACAAGGAATAATGAATGTCGAAGGAAAACAGTACATTCGATATTGAGGAACGCTTGATTGATTTTGCCGTTCGTATAACTCGGACCGCCGAGACCTTGCTAAAAACAAAAACCGGCAACCACAGCCCCAAAAAACAAAACTTCATAATTCGAAATTCCTTGACGCCCAGGGATGGGCTAATGCCGCGGGAGCCAGGGATGCCGAAAGCGGCGCTCGATATTCGATATTCTCTTTAAAAATCTGAAATACGCAATTTCCGTCACTTAAGTTGAAGTTACTTTGGAAGAATCGACCATGTCCCCTGAATTTGTCATCGAAATCGGCCGGCGGGCACTGGAGACCGTGCTGCTCATCTCCGCGCCCATGCTATTGTCGGGCATGGTCGTCGGCCTCCTGGTCAGCGTCTTCCAGGCCGCAACCCAGATCAACGAGCAGACCATGACCTTTGTCCCGAAAATTGTCGTGGTCATGCTCACGCTGATCCTGTTCGCGCCCTGGATCATCAACATCCTGCTGACCTTCACCACCGGCATCTTCGAGGGCATCGCCACAGTGGGCGGCTGACTCGCCATTCGACAACCAGAACAACAGGTTTTGCCGTGGAACTTCCCCTCTTGCCCATTGATCGACTGCAGAGCTTTCTGATCTGCGCCGCCCGGGTGGTCTCGATCATCAGCAGTATGCCGATATTCTTCAGCGGCCAGACACCAGCCACGGTGCGGACCGGTTTGGCCCTCGTTCTGTCGGTGATGCTCTTCCCAATCCTAGAACCCCAGATCCCTGTCCTGGCGTTCGACCCGATCAACCTGGCCCTGCTGGTCGGCAAGGAGGCGCTCCTCGGTTTCATGTTGGGGCTGATCGCCCGTTTAATCTTCACTGCCGCCGAGTTCGGGGGTACTGTGGTCGGTTATCAGATGGGTTTTGCCGCTGCCAACGTCTTCGACCCCCAGAACCAGCGCCAGACCTCTTTGATGTCTCAGTTCCAGAATGTCTTCGCCATCCTTATCTTTCTTGCCCTGAACATCCACCATCTCTTTATCCAGGCCATTGTCGAATCCTATTCCCTGCTGCCTCCCGGCCATCTCAACCTCGGCGGCGAGGCGGTGCCCTTTCTCATGAAAATGGCGGGAAACATGTTTCTGCTTGGCGTCAAATTCAGCGCCCCGGTCCTGGTGGTGCTGCTTTTATCCAGCATGGTGCTGGGCCTGATGGCCAGGGTTTTCCCGCAACTCAATGTCTTCATGCTCTCCTTCCCCTTAAACATCGGCCTCTCCTTTCTAGTCATCGGTCTGACCCTGAACCTGTTCGCCGCCCTGCTGGCCCAGGAATTCAACGCCCTGGGCCAGCATTTTGTGCATCTTTTTCAACTGCTGTGACGGAATCATGACCAATTCGCAAAAATCTTATACTCGTGCCGGGATGCTGAGTCGCAGAAAAAGAATATCATTTTTCTTTAATTGGTTACCTCTGCGAACCCTGTGCCTCTGCGCGATGCAAAGACTCTTTCGACGCCATCAATCAGCAGAGTAGGCAAAGAAGATGGCTGAAGAAACCCAACAGGAACGAACCGAACAGGCCACCGTAAAACGCCGGGATGACTTTCGGAAAAAGGGCCAGGTCGCCCAGAGCAAGGAGGTCCACACCGCCGCCCTGCTCTCCTTTTCCATGCTGCTCTGGTTTTTCTATGCACCCGTCTTCTGGCACAACCTCGAAAGCCTGGTTGCAGGCCTCTGGCAAACAGCGGGTGAGTTCGAAGTCACCAGGGTCTCCACCGTCCATCTGGCCGCCTTTGTCACACAGAAGATCGGCCTGCTCATGGCCCCCATCCTGCTTCTGATCGTCGTCGTCGGCTTCTTCTCCTCTTTTCTGCAGATCGGCTGGATATTCACCACCACGCCCCTGGAACCCGACTTCTCAAAGCTCGATCCCATCAAGGGCATGCAGAGATTCTTCTCGAAACGCTCCCTGATGGAGGTGCTCAAATCCCTGGCCAAGGTCAGCCTGATTGCCATGGTCTCCTACTCGACGATCCGGGACAATTTTGTCGGCGCCCTCCTCCTGATCAATCTGGATCTGCAGGAAACGGTTCTCTATCTGGGCCGGGTTTCATTCCTGGTCATGATCAAAATCTGCGGCATCATGATTATGCTCGGCCTGGTCGATTTTCTGTTCACCCGCTGGGAAATGGAGCAGAAGATGAAAATGACCAAACAGGAGCAGAAAGAGGAGTTCAAGGAATCGGAAGGCGACCCGCACATCAAGGCGCGCGTCCGCTCCATCCAGCACCAGATGGCCAGGAAACGGATGATGGCGGAGGTTCCCAAGGCGGATGTAGTCATTACCAACCCGACCCACATTGCCGTAGCCCTGACCTACATAAGAGGCGAAATGAACGCCCCGCAGGTGGTTGCCAAAGGGGCCGACCACCTGGCCCTGCGGATTAAGGAAATCGCCCGGGAGCATCATGTGCCGATCGTCGAAAATATCCCGGTGGCCCGCGCCTTGCATAAGGTAAATATCGGAGCCATCATTCCTGAAGAACTCTTCAAGGCGGTGGCTGAAATTCTTGCCTATGTCTACAACCTGAAAGGGAAGACGCGATGACCGACACCGTTGCCCGACGAAAATGGTCCGAACTGCTGCTCACGAGCAACGTCGGTGTGGCGCTGGTACTCGTGGCCGTCCTTATGGTCATGATCATCCCCCTGCCGCCTTTAATCCTTGACCTCCTGCTCTCATGCAGCATCACCCTGGCGCTGCTGATTTTGATCATCAGCCTTTACACCATCCGCGCCCTCGATTTCGCCATCTTTCCGTCACTGCTGCTCACCACCACGCTGTTCAGGCTGTCATTGAACGTCGCCTCCACTCGGCTGATTCTGCTGCACGGCGATGAAGGGCCGGCAGCGGCCGGCAAGGTAATCCAGTCCTTCGGCCAGTTCGTGGTCGGTGGCAACTATGTGGTCGGCGTCGTGGTCTTCGTGATCCTCGTGGTTATCAACTTCATGGTCATCACCAAAGGCGCCGGCCGGGTTGCCGAGGTAGCGGCCCGCTTCACCCTGGATGCCATGCCCGGCAAGCAGATGGCCATCGACGCCGATCTCAACGCCGGTTTAATCGATGAAAACGAGGCGCGATCCCGCCGTAAACAGATCGCTGCCGAGGCCGACTTTCACGGCGCCATGGACGGCGCCAGCAAGTTTGTCAAAGGCGACGCCATCGCCGGTATCCTCATCACGATGATCAACATCAGCGCCGGTTTTGTCATCGGCGTTCTGCAGAAAGACATGCCCATGGCCCAGGCCGCCCAGTACTACACCATCCTGACAGTGGGCGATGGCCTGGTCGCCCAGATTCCCGCCCTGATCATCTCAACCGCCGCCGGCCTCTTAGTCACCCGCACCTCCGGGGCAGGTGATTTCGGCGAGGAAATCATGAGTAAATTCAGTATGCACCCCGAGGCCCTCTGGGTTGTGGCCGGGGTGCTGATGGTCTTTGCTTTAATCCCCGGCCTGCCGTTCTTCTCGTTCCTGGTCCTGGCCATTGTCCTTGGAGCGAGTGCTTATCGGATCAACCAGAAACAGCGCCTGGCCATGGAAGAGGCAGCGCCACCACCACCCGCCCTGGCGCCGCCCGAGAAAGAAGACTACGAAAAAATGCTGGCGGTCGACCTGCTCGAACTGGAGGTAGGATACGGCCTGATTCCCTTTGTCGATGCGAGTCAGGAAGGCGAACTGCTCGGCCGCATCCATTCAATCAGGAAACAGTTCGCCCTGGACAGCGGCTTCATCGTACCGCCAATCCACATCAAGGACAACTTGGAACTGAACCCCAACGAATACGCCATCTCCCTTAAGGGGGTCCGCATCGGCAGCGGCGAGCTGCTGCCCGGCCATTACCTGGCGATGAACCCGGGCACCGCCACGGAAATCATCAAGGGCGTGCCCACCGAAGAACCGGCCTTTGGCCTGCCCGCCATCTGGATCTCCGAAGACAAAAAAGAACGGGCCCAGGTGGCCGGCTATACCGTGGTCGACTGCACGACTGTCATGGCTACCCATATCAGCGAGACCATCAAGCGCAACGCCCACGAACTCCTTGGTCGACAAGAGGCACAAAATTTGCTAGACAATCTTGCGAAGAGTTATCCGAAACTGGTGGAGGAACTGGTGCCCAATCTCCTGAACCTTGGTGTGGTCATGCGTGTTCTGCAAAATCTGCTGCGAGAAAACGTTTCCATCCGCGACCTGCGGTCCATCCTGGAAACGATGGCCGACTACGCGCCGGCCACCCAGGACGCCGACACCCTCACCGAATACGTCCGCCAGGCCCTGGCCCGCCAGATCAGCGCCCGCTACGCCCAAGACGACCGCGTGCTGCCGCTGTTGACCTTTGAACGGTCGGTTGAAGACGATATCCAGCAGTCCATCCAGCGCAAGGGCGACGCCACCTATCTGGCCATCGACCCGAAATTTGCCCGACGAATCATCGATGCCTTAAGCGAGAGCATCAACAACCTGGGCGGCGGCCAGCAGCCGGTGCTGCTCTGCACGCCAACAATCCGACCCCATGTCAAAAGGTTGACCGAACGGTTTCTCCCGGGTCTGGCGGTCCTCTCACACAACGAGATATCTCCCCATCTCAAAGTAAAATCTCTAGGAACGGTGATGGCACATGCAAGTTAAGGTATTCGAAGCGGAAGACATGGCGGCCACCTTGCGGAAGGTCAAGGAAACCCTTGGACCCGACGCCCTTATCCTTTCCACTCGGACGGTGCGCAAAGGCGGCCTTGGCTTCCTTGGCAAGCCAATGATCGAGATCACCGCCGCCATCGACACGGCAGTCGGCACAAACTGGCTGAACACGCCGCAACGTCCCGCCGCCAATCCTGCGCTGCGGCGACTGCCCGTGACCGTGGCGGGTGACGACCTCACCTACGAAAAAATCTGGCCGGCAGCCCGCCCCGCCAGGGACCCTGGCTCTCTGCTCAGCACCATTCAGGTCGCCGACGAGCAGCCGCTGCAGGAAACCGGGGTTGTCGCCCTGCGCGCCGAACTGGACGAAATCAAGGAACTCGTCAAAAAACTGGCCGCGCAGATCCCGGTTTCCGACACCACCTCGGCCGCGCCCAACACCGGCAGCCATCCGACCCCGCTCACCACCGTGCTTGCCGCCTGCGGCATTAAAGCGGAGGCGGCAGCGACTCTCTGTCGGCTTGTCTCGAAAAAACTGCGGCCGGACCAGGCCCCTTCCATTTCGGCCATAAACGAACTGCTCAAGGCCGCCATCGCCGAACTGCTGCCGGTCAGCACGCCGATCGGACCCGGCACTGATGGCCCCCGCCGGGTGGCGCTCATCGGCCCGACCGGGGTCGGCAAAACCACGACCATCGCCAAACTGGCCGCCGACCACCTGATGAAGCACAGCAACAAAGTTGCTTTAGTCACCATCGACACCTACCGAATCGCCGCGGTGGAGCAGCTCAAGGTTTACGGTGAGATCATGCGGCTGCCGGTAGAGGTGGTCCTTGCCCCTGAACAGCTGCCAGAGGTGCTGGCCCGACACCAGGACAAGGAGCTTATTCTCATCGATACCGCTGGCCGCAGCCCACGGGACGGGGCCGGCGCCAGGGAACTTGCCGCCTATTTCGCCCAGGATCCTGGCATTGAAAAACACCTGGTCCTGGCGGCCAACACCCGTGAGCAGGAACTGCACGAGACGATCAGACGTCTTGAGGGCCTGCGGCTGGACAGCATCATCTTCACCAAAATCGACGAATGCGGCAGTTTCGGGGCTCTGATCAACGTGCCATTCCGGGACGGCTATCCCTTATCTTATCTGACCAATGGCCAGCGGGTGCCCGAAGACCTGCTGTATGCCGACCCGCAGGCGATCGCTAATCTCATCATCCACAAGGAATGCAAGGGACATCATGACGGCATTGACGCATGACCGACCGCTCGACCAGGCAGGGACGCTCCGCTCCCTGAATGAAAATCGGCCAGCAGCCACGGCAAAACTGAACGGCAACGCCAGGCCCACCTGGGTATTGACCGTCACCAGCGGCAAGGGCGGCGTCGGTAAGACGGCGGTCGTCGCCAATGTGGCGGTCGCCCTCGGCCGGCAGGGCAAAAAAGTGCTGATCATCGATGCCGATTTAGGGCTCGCCAAT
>MGTE01000102.1:0-1773 GCA_001799275.1 Deltaproteobacteria bacterium RIFOXYD12_FULL_57_12 | reverse complement strand
TTTAATCGACGGGCCACCTGGCGTCAAAATCCTGCCGGCCGGCTCGGGTGTCCAGAAATTCACCCAACTGGACTCCCACCAGAAGATGCGTTTCATGGAGGAACTGGACACCCTGCACGATGAATTCGACGTGGTTCTCATCGATACCGAGGCCGGCATCTCGGACAATGTCACCTACTTCAGCGTCGCGGCCCAGGAAATTTTAATCGTCACCGCACCCGAGCCAACCGCCATCACCGATGCCTATGCCTTGATGAAACTCCTCTCCACCCAGTATCACGAGAAACGTTTCAACCTGGTGGTCAACTCGGTGCGCAGCCATGAAGAGGCACTTGAGGTCTATGAAAAACTGGCCATGGTCGCCAACCGCTACCTGGATATCTCCATCGATTTTCTGGGCGGAATCCCCTATGACCGCCGGATGCACGATTCGATCAGGAAGCAGAAGGTGATGGTTGATCTCTATCCCGGCACCAAGACCAGCAACGCCTTTGAGCAGTTGGCCGACACCCTGCTGCACTCCGCCCACAGCACGCCCATGAAAGGCACCATCCAGTTTTTCTGGAAGAATCTTCTGTCGTTCAACAACCGGGAAAAGGCATGATCACACCCTACGATCCTTACAGCCAGCCAACCAAGCAGGACAAAGAGTTCCTGATCAAAAAACACATGCCCCTGGTCGAACTGGTGGTTGACCGGATGGTCACTCAGGTGCCCTCCTTTCTGAGTCGGGCCGACATGACCAGCGCCGCCATGATGGGCCTGGTGGATGCGGTCAACCGCTTTGACGAGTCCAAGGGGGTACTCTTCAAGACCTTTGCCGAGTACCGGATCCGCGGCGCCATTTTCGACGAGGTCCGTAAGCTGGACTGGTTCACCAGAACGCTCCGCGAAAAGCACAGCAGACTGACGCGAACCATCAGCCAGCTCGAATCCCGGCTCGGCCGCTCCCCTGAGGAAGATGAAGTTGCCGCCGCCATGGCCATAAGTCTTGACGAATACCATCTCCTCCTGGGCGAGGTCTGTCACCTTGGCTGCGTAAGCCTGAACGAGACAATCGGCGACTCGGAAAACGACCGGAGTTTTCTGGATAGCCTGGAGGACCGCAAGGGCAAGGGCCCGGTCGAACGTCTGGAACAAAACGAACTCACCAGAGAACTGGCCGCATACCTGAAGCAGCTTTCCGAAAAGGAACGGCTGGTTATCTCCCTCTACTATTACGAGGAACTGAGCCAGAAGGAAATCGCCGAGGTACTTGAAATCTCCGAGGGCCGCGTCTCCCAACTCCACAGCCAGGCCCTTATCAAACTGAAGGTCAAGATGCAAAAAAGCCGGAAAGGCTTCTGAATAAGCCGGCACTCCCAGCCAGTGTCCCGTGCGGTTAATTGTTGCAGGAAATTGTTGAGACATCGTGGTTCCTCGCAAGGCGCCAAAACGAAGGTATAGCAGCGCTATGTCGAGTTTTCGGCAACGCGGCGAGGGGCCGCGAGGGCCAACAATTACTAGAAAGAAGTAACCAAACGGGACACTAGATGAACGTATACGGTACAACCATGCTGCAACATCCGGAATACATCGCCTTGGCGGGATTGGCGCTGCTGGTTCTGGCCGGCGGCCTCCTCCTCGGCCGGCGCCTGCGCCGCCAGCGTCGGCTGCTGGCCATTCTCCATCAGGAACTGGACGCGGCCCACCGCTGTCTCGACAATCTGACACCCGCTGCCCCGGAAAAGACCAGTTTCGCCACCAGCCTGGACCTGGCCCAGCAGAATAACC
>MGTE01000101.1:17958-18200 GCA_001799275.1 Deltaproteobacteria bacterium RIFOXYD12_FULL_57_12 | reverse complement strand
GGCATGGTCGGCAAAGCGGACCTCAAAGATGGCGTCTTCCAGGCAGAGGGATCGCAACTCGCGGCCCATGGCAACGGCCAGTTGCAGTGCCTGCTCACGGCGGGCCGCGGAGAGGGCCGCTGCTTTTTTGCGCAGTTCCTCGGTCGTCGCGGTCAGTTGGCGGCCAAGCTCGGCCAGTTCCTGGTCCATGTCCTCCAGGGCGGTCAGTTCGGTGGTGGCGTTTTCGGCATGGGCGAGAACCG
>MGTE01000101.1:0-17868 GCA_001799275.1 Deltaproteobacteria bacterium RIFOXYD12_FULL_57_12 | reverse complement strand
CGTTGACGATGTTGTCCAGATAGTCCCGCAGGCGATCGGCCTGGTCCGCGAGCAGGTAGGCGCTCTCCGCCACGGCAACGGCCAGGTCGGTGGCGCTTGCATCCAGGCCGGCGATCTGTTCGAGGTTTTTCCGGGTCCGGGCCAGGGCGTCGTGAATGGTTTCGGTGAGCAGATAATGGCTCTCGCGCCCCAGTTGCAGCAGGGTGTCGGCGGAACGGAGCTGGCTTTTCACCGCGGTCAGCCGCGCGTCTTCGTCCGGGATAATGGCCGCCGCGGAAATCTCGTCGCGCTGAAAGGTGAGGAAATCCCGGCGCTGCTCCTTGTCTTTTTCCTGCTGAAGCAAGGCGCGCTGGTGCTCCTTGAGGTCGGTCCAGCGCTGAAACATCTCGGCCAGCTCCTGGCGTTGCGGCCAGAGGCCGCCGAGGGCGTCGATGAAGTCGAGATGGCGGGCCGGCGCCAGGAGATGGTGCTGATCATGCTGGCTGGCCACTGACAGGAGGTCGGTCGCCAGTTCGCCCACCTGCCGGGCCGTGACCAGGCTGCCGTTGATCGAGTAGCGGCTTTTGCCCTGGCTGGACAGGCTCCGTTTGATGATCAGCGTGCCGTCGTCAACATCAATGCCCTGGGCATGGAGTTCTTCCAGAAGATTGGTGCGCGTCGGGGCGATTTCGAAGCAGGCCTCGACACTGGCCGAGTCAGCGCCGGAGCGGATCCAGGCGGCGGTTGTCCGGCCGCCCATCAGCAGGGCGATGGCCTGGAGGATGATCGATTTGCCGGCCCCGGTTTCGCCGGTGAGTACGGTCAGCCCCTCGGAAAAACTGAGCTGCAGCGAATCGATCAGGGCCAGATTTTTTATGAGTAATTCTCGAATCATCGTCTCAGTGCTGGCATATTCGTAGCGGATGCAAGATTCCCCAGGACGTATACCATTTCTGCCGGATTAATGAAAGGGGGGAAGGTCGGGTGGCTGGCGGCGATCGGGGAAAGGAGAAAGAGAATATCGAATATCGAACGCCGCCCCCGCCATCCCTGGCTCCCGCGGCATTAGCCCTTCCTTGGGCGTCAAGGAATAATGAATGTCGAAGGAAAACAGAGAGTTCGATATTCGATATTCTTTCTAAAAATCAGAAACACGCAATTTCAACTACTCGGCCTTAAGTTACTTGGAAGTTGCCCCTGCGAGCCCGGCGCCTCCACCGGAGGCGACATGTGCCGGTCTTGTGCCAAAAGAGGGCGCGGTGTTATCCGCCCTTGAGCAGGGCGACGATCTCGCCTGGTTCGGGAAAACGCCGGGCCTCGGATTTGGCGAAGATGAGCCGGCCATCGGCAATGATCTCATAAACGCCGCCGGAGCCGGCAATCAACTGCACTGCCGCGCCAAGCTCTTTTTTTAGTTCGCTCTCCAGACTGGAGGCCCGTGGGAGGTAGTTTCACTGGGCGCAGTACTTGATGGTGATCTTCATGGGTGGCTGCCTCTGTCTGTTGTTGTCACGGTCGGTTTTGTTGATTGATTCGCCTGCAAAAGATACGTAATCGTTCGCCAGGGGCAGAAAGCCCTTGTCGCTCCAGAGTGTTGGGACCGCTCGGCAGTGCCGTAGATCCGCGCATGAGGCCTGCCTGCTATACATCAGGTATGCGGGCAGGCCGAAGACAAAGGAGATACGGTGCTGCTGAACGATTCCAAAGATACCAAAATAACCACCTGGCTGTGAAGCGTAAATTTTTCAGGCGGGTCTGCGATTTCGTTTGCATTGCGCTGCTGATTGCGGCAAGTAAGGGATAACATAATCATTCTGACTTCTGGATTCTGACTTCTGACTTCTGGTTTCTCATGATCACTGATCTGCGCACCGATCCCAAACTCTTAAGAATGCGTGATGAACTTGATCGGCGTGAACAGGCAGTCCTGTCGCCGCTGGCCGCGGTTAGCGGCAGCGCGCTGCGTCGGCGGTCCGAGACGCAGGCGGAGCCTCGCCAGGCCTTTGCCCAGGATGGCGACCGCATTCTGCACTCGCGGGCCTATACCCGCTACATCGACAAGACCCAGGTGTTCTACATGGTTGATAACGACCATATCACCCACCGGGTGCTGCATGTGCAGCTCGTCTCAAAGATCGGCCGTACCATCGGTCGCTTTCTCGGCTTAAACGAGGATCTGATCGAGGCCATTGCCCTGGGGCACGATATCGGCCATCCGCCGTTCGGCCACGACGGCGAGAAGGAACTGGCCAGACTCTGCCGGGCGCACGGCCTGCCCGGCTTTCAGCACAATATCCAGAGCGTCCAGTTCCTGGACCGGATCGAGCGGGGCGGCCGCGGTTGGAACCTGACCCTGCAGACCCTGGACGGCATCCTCTGCCATGACGGCGAGGTGCACAACCAGGCCCTGCAGCCGGCCCGCCGTAAAGACTTTGCCGATTTCGACCGGGAGCTGGCCGCCAAGGCGGCCAATCCCGGCCTGGCGCTTTTCCCCATGACCCTGGAGGGCTGCGTGGTCCGTTTTTCCGACACCATCGCCTACATCGGCCGGGACATCGAGGATGCCATTGAGCTGAAGCTGATCAGTCGGTCTGAAATCCCGGCCGCCTGCCGAGCCCGGCTGGGCGATACCAACGGCAAGATCGTCTACCGCCTGGTGGAGGATCTGCTGGTCAACAGCAGCGCTACGGAGCACGGGCTGGCGCTCGACGCCATCGGCTTCAGCCCGGGAATCTCCGAAACCCTGCAGGAGTTGAAACGTTTCAACTACCAGCGGATTTACCTGAATCCGGCCATCAAGACGGGTCTGCAGAAAATCAAGGAGTGCTATGACCGGCTCTTTGCCGTCTATCTGGATGATATTGCCCGGGGCCGTCGCGACTCCGTGGTCTTTACCGAGTTTATCGACAAACTGGACCCCGCCTATGTGGAGGATCACGTCCCGGCCGCTATTGTCCGCGACTTCATCGCCGGTATGACCGACGACTATTTCCTTGCCCGGGCAGCGGCATGCGGCTGCGCCATGCCGGACAAACTGGCGGCGCTTTCATGAAGGCAGGGCGCCTCGTCGTTGGCTGGCGATGTCGTGCCTTGATATTTTCCGAAATCAGTGGTAGGAATAGGGCGGAATTCAGGGTGATCGTCCTGAATCTTGCAGAATACCGGATTAGCATAACGCGCCCGTAGCTCAGCTGGATAGAGTACCGGACTTCGAATCCGTGGGTCGGGGGTTCGAATCCCTCCGGGCGCGCCAGGAAAATCAAGCACTTAGTCGTTGTCCGGCTAAGTGCTTTTTTGTTTTGTCGCGATCCGGTGGCCGTTCGGTTGCCGTTTGTTTTTGGCTGTAGTTGGATGTTGGATGGTTTCGTAGAAACGCAACAACTGAGGCCGGTCTCTGTCAAGACCGCGCAGGAACCAAAAGATAGACTCGCAGAAAAAAATCAGCGCATCATTTATTGCGGGGATTGCCAGCCCCCGTTATGATCCGATTAGCCATATCTTCGTGATAGGCTGCCCGGTCTTCGTTTTCCACTGCTACCTGTCTGAAAGCGACAGTGGCAAGATATGCTATTACTCCCGCCAGGACGATCGCAATGAGCATCTTTTTCATAGGTTAGTCACGGTCAGCGAACAACTCCCGACACCCCACATGCATTGAAGAGGGGCAGCCCTGACGCGAGATGTCCCGCAATTTGAACGATAGGGCTTCTTGATGCTGACGCCCCTAATCAACCATCAGCTTTTATTTTGCGTCGTCCTGGTGCGCAGCGCGCGCAACGCACTTGCACCCGAATCAGCTGAAACAGAAGAACATGGAGCCATCTACAAAAGAAAAATTCGATCCGATTTTCTTTGCTTGTTGTGGCTCAGTTTGCTCTCGGATGTATCTTTATCATCGCAGGGGCATTACTTGTGGCAGCCTCCTTCCTTATCAGGTGAAGACAACTGCCCGGTTTAACTAGTCCAGCCGCAGCCCCCATGCCTCGCAGCCGGAAGTGGCGTTGATGGTGCCGCTGTTGGTGACGCCGGCGCCGCTGCCGCTGGGGGGCGAGTTGCTGCCTCCTCCTTGATTAGCCCTGGGTGGTTTGGGTGCATTAGGCGCTTTAGGCAGTTTTGGTGGTTTGCCAGCTTTACCTGCTTCAGCTTCCCTTAAAGGTGTTAAAGCAAACAGCCCAACTACTCCCAATACTGCTATTGCGCTTTTTTTCAAGAAACTCCTTCTGCCGGCTTCTTCCATAATGATCTTGACCTCCGTAACAAGCGTTTTTTTGATGTGAGAAAATAGGGTTTAATTTTGCTTAGCTTGCTTGAACAACCTGAGCAGGAGGATGACTCATCTGTCAGGAATCGCAAAAAACCATGTCACGGCTGCCCTGTTCATCGAAGCAGGCCGAAAAAACAATTTCCTGTTACCGCATCATCACCAATCATTGCGTCCAGCATGTTTTGTGCCAGGGCATGCCGTAAAAAAATACAAAGCAGGTTCAGCATGTTAGTGATTTCGGGCGGCCGTTCCCAGAACAAAAAAAGTCCGACTTCCCGGAAATAGCCGCCGGGTTTCCGGAAAGCGGTTGGCCCGGTTCGATCTTGCCGATTGGCCTAATACGCAACAGTTGACAGCCTGCATCCTGGTCAACCTGAATGGTTACGAAACAGAAAGCAGCGCCGGAGCCGGTTCGACAACAAAAAAAGGCGGGGGATAATTCCCCCGCCTTTTTTATTTCATGCCTTGTGGCTACAGGCTCAACGTACTACAAGATTGCCGCCGCCGGGAACCTGTTCAGAAAATTTCCGGCCAATTGCAATTACTACTTGCCGCCCTTGCCGGCCGCGATGAAAGATAGCTGGCCCTGTTCTGCCTGCACGCCGTCGACATCACCGACAAAAACTTTGACGGCATAGGTACCGATCGCAGGTATGTCATAGTTGGTGATGTAATGAAGCGCGTTGCCGTACGCGTCCAACTCCCAACGGATATTGGCGGCACCAGTACCGGCGGTTCGATTGTCGTCTGAGCCGGTTGGGCTAATGATACTGACCGACACCGAGGCGAACGGCGGCAGCAGGTTGCCTTCGCAGTCGGTAAAGGTCCATTTGATGGGCAGGGTCGAACCGGCCTTGAACTGACGGCCGGCAACACTCATTGGCGGCAGAGCCGACACATTGACGCTGACCTTATACCCGGAAACGGCCTGACCAGTGTGGCCGGCGGCGTCATCGGCCGTGGCGGTCACCGTATAGGAACCGACCGCATCAGCCGGAATGCTGCCCGTAGCGTTAACCGTTACATCGGCTTCCACCGGCAGTACGGGGTCAATCGTGAGAGCTGGGAAAATGCTCACTGTGCCGCCTGTACTCGCGACCTTGGCGTCTACAACGGTTATCCCGGTGCCAGCTCCATCCTCCGGCGGGTCAAGGGCGGTAAAATTAAGGTCGACATCCCCATTGAGGCAAATGGCGCTGTTGTTGGTTGGGGCGTTGATCGTCACCGTTGGTGGCTGCGTATCAAAAGCGGTCGGCTCCAGTACTGTAACGGTGAAGGTTGTAGATGCTGCCCCAACGCCAACACCTGTTTCAGGCTTTGCATCGAGAGTTACATCATAGGTTCCCGCGGGAATGACTGCTGTATTGGTGAAAGTCAATTGGATTTGCTGGCTACCGGTACCGGGGTCGATCAGGGTGAAGTTCCAGGGCGCCATGGAAAAAGCATCCTGCAGAGTTGTTTTCTCCGATAAGGTAAGTCCCTCTGTTGGCAAAACTGATGAGACCTCACCCACCGACACTTCTACATTGATATCACTATCGCTTTTTCCGTTGCCATAGACATATGGAAGCTTGCTGTTGCAACCCGAGTTAATATTCATTTGCGGCGAGGAAATCGTAAACGAAGCCTTCGTCTCACCCACTGCGGTGCGGGTGTACGAGTAACTGCTGGGATCCGGCGTCGTAACACCAAGCGGCCCATTTGTGCCGCAGGGCGTCTCCTCCGGCCCCGCCCAAGCACCGGCGGTTTGGAGCATGATACCGATAGCAAAAACAAACCCCAGCCATTTTTTCACCTTCCCACCCTGCGCTTCTCTCAGGCATGCCAGCATTTTTTCCATTTTATTTCCTCCCATAAAATCTTGATGACTTCAAGCCGAACGCCTTCCGTTCCGGCCAATGATGTGAGACGTCGAAAATATCTTGCGTGTGGACCGCCCCCATCGTTCCTCTTACTTTCATTTCCAATAGACTCACCTTATCCCAAACACAATAACCCCGACCGAAAACGGTTCCCAGCCGGGGCTAATCGCGTCTGTTCCTCACATCAAGAACCGCAACCCGGCCCGCCAGGTGTTGCCGGACGCCTCGGCCCAGCGTACTTCGGCAAAAAATGGCATGAAGACAGCGCCGCTGTTGATCGGCACATGCAGTTGCACGATTTCTCCCTGGCCCAGAGCAATATCCGTTTCCAGTGCCATGCCGGATGAGCTTATATCCATGCCCATGGCGCGATTGACAGTCGACCCGTCTGTTGCTCGCAGGGCGCTTACCTCAAACTCCACGGCCTGTTTGAATGCAGACCGTTCACTGCGTCTTTTTTCCAATCCGGGCATGACATTTCTCCATGGTTGTCATCAAACATCCCACCCCCTCGAAGGTGGATGATGTCATGGCGTTTTTAACTCATCAGGCTGGTTCGTCTATAGGGGTTTAGCCTGTAGCCTGGCGTACTTGTTTTGTAAAAGTATATTCCAACTGTCCTTGCTGTCCCTTTTTGCCTAACAGACTACAGTCTAACGGACTAAACAACCTGAGCAGGAGAATGACTCATCTGTCAGGAATCGGGGTGGTTGATGCAGACGGCCTTTTTCTCTTGCCAATCGGAAAAGCCCTGGTACCTCACCAGCACCGATCGTTACATCTAGCATGTTTTGTGCCAGGCAATGGCGGAAAAAATATCAAACAGGATAGATATGTTAGTCATTGCGGGCTGCCGTCCCCCAAACGAAAAAATCCGATTTTCCGGAAATAGCCGCCGGATTTCCGGAAACATCCTGGCTGGCCCTGCCAGGTTTTATAAGCTCGGACCGGATTGCCCGTTGGTGGACCTGGCCCGCGGCCATCTCAATGCCGTGGAGAAATTGGCGGTAGATCCCGGCCGCTAGGCACCGGCCAAGGATCCTCTGTGCTGGAGATGGTGGTTGCGCCTTCGGCAAGGCTGCCGTCTGGGAAATACCCTGTCAGTTAACGGTAAGACGGCCAGGGGGGATATTGCTGAATGGTATGCCGACCCAACCAGCGCCAGAGAACTCTTGGGTTGGCAGGCGAAGAATCCGAAAGGGTATCGTAATTGAGGAGCGGTTAAAGCCGGCTAAAAGCCGTATACACGCACCAAGGTTTTATTTATGGATAAGCTCTAAACAAACAAGATGTTCCTCATTGCTAAATCAGTCGGCATATAAAGAAACGCCCACCTGCCGTGCAGCAGGTGGGCGTTTTCCGTAATCGACCAGACTTGGTTATAGTTGTTAGCTGCGGCGCCTCCTGATGCCGATCAGGCCGATCATGCCGGAAGCAAGCAGCCACGCCGCCGACGGGATCGGGACGGGTGCTACCTTTCCAGTAAGATTCAGGGTCACGCCTGCAAGTGATGCGTAGCTACTATTGTTGCCGCTGAAAGCATTGAGCAAGAGAGAATAGTTAAAAGCACCAGCAGTCGACGTATTCAACGCCACGTTCAGGCCCGTCTGCTTTTCCCCGGCATTAAGGTTGTCAAAGGAGTTGAAGCCCGAAAGTAAGAATGCGGCATCGCCGCTAAAGGTGTCGTAGTATCCGCTCAACCAGTCTGCGGGCTCGTCTACATCATTTTTCAGGCCGAGGCTGGTGTTGGCTGCAGACCCTATCGTAAAGGTGCCGAGGTCCAGAGTATAGCTGGTGCCGCTTCCGTTGAGGGTGCCTAGACCGCCGAGATTTACAAATACGGGATTGGCCCAGTAGTTGACCATACCGGTAACAGTGACGGTCTGGGATGTAAGGTCGTAAAGGCCGAGACCGCTTGTGTCGGTGGTCCCGTTAGAAGCCAGCGCAATGGTTGCCGTGCCCGACTTCGCTCCGGCCGTTCCCGTATTTCCGAGCCCGACGCTGAGGTCCATCATGTTCGTCGAGCCCGCACCGAGTTCGGCGAAGGAACCACCATTGTGTGTCGCATCATCGGTCGCACTGAGGAAGCTGGCGTTCAACTTCTCCGAGTAGCCGTCATTGGCCGCGGTGTTCGTGAGCGACAGCTCCTGCATGTTAAAGCTCTCCCCCACGCGGACAGTACCCAGGTTCACCGGTTCCAGAGCATTGGCCGAGGCCAGGCGGAAGACTTTGCCCGCGATATTGACGGTCTGGCTGCCAATGCCGGAAGCGGTGAAGCCGCTGGTGCCGGTGCCGTCAGAAGCCAGCGTAATCGTTGCCGTGCCCGACTTCGCACCCGCCGTTGCCGTATTCGCGCTGCCGCCCAGGCCGACGATGAGGCTCGAGTTGTTTATCGCTTGCGGGGCCAACAGGGTAAATGCGCCGCTTGCCGAGGCCGATCCGCTTGTAGGGCTGATGCTGGCGTTCAGCTTCTCCGAGTAGCCGTCACTGGCTGCGGTGTTCTGAAGCGTCAGGGCCTGGGTGCCGAAGGTGCCTCCCTCGCGGACATTCGCCAGGGTTACCGGCTCTGGCGTGTGCGCGCTGGCCGTGGCCAGACGGTAGACGTTGCCGTTGACCGTGACGGTCTGGGAGGCCAGGGTCGAGTTGGCAAGGCCGCTCGTGCCGGTCCCGTTCGAGGTGAAGTTGACCTGGGCAGTCCCGCTCTTCGCACCCGCTGTCCCTGTATTCACGCCGACCGCCAGGTTCGTGTTGGCTGGCGAGCCCGCGGCGAGCAAGCCGATCGTCCCGCCATTGTTGTTGGCATCTCCCGTCAAGGTGCCGAAGCTCGCATCGAGCTTTTCCTTATAGCCCACAACCGTAGCAGCAGTATTCGTGATCGACAGGGCCTGGGTGAGCGAGCCGCCGACTCGCTGATTGGCGAGGGTGATCGGCGTCGTTGGGAGCATACTTGCGGCGGCATAATCGTAGGCCGCGCCCGTGATATTGAGAGTCTGATTAGTTACATTTTCGAAATTATTGATGATATAGACTTTCTGATTGTCCAAGGCACCGGCTGAACTTCCGGTGAAAGTGACGTTGTACGCACTGCTTGATGCGCCGCCGGCGATCGGCCCGAAGTTCCCGGCTGTTACACCGGTGTAATTGGTACCGGTGCCGAGCAGGCGGCTGTCCGTGAGGTTCGCCCCGTTCACATTTGTCTGAATCGCGCCGCGGATGGTCGTGGTGCCGCTGTTATAAATCTGATAGCTGCTGGTTGCCGTGTCTCCCACATGGATATTGCCAAGGGCAAGCGTCGCGTTTGCCGTGGTGCCGTTTGTCACCTTGGTCCCGGTGAGTTGCTGGCCGGCGTTTAAGGCGTTTATGTAGCCCAACGTTTTGGATATCCACTTATTAGGGTCGAAGGTGTTGCCCGTTCCCCAGTCGGCGTTGGTATAATCACTCGTAATGGTAAGGCCGAACGAGCCGAGCGTAAGAAGGTTCCAAGTAGATGATCCGAGTGTGAGTTTATTGATGGTTCTGTTCTGGTCCAGGGTAGGTTGCTTATTGCTGGTGCCCATTTTGCCAATAACAACATCGTCGGTTGTTAACGGCAATGCACTACCGCTCCAGTTACTCGGCAGCTCCCATTTATTGTTCGATCCATCCCACGTAACAGTACCAGCCGAGGCCGGCGAGGAAGCTCCAGCGCAAAGCAGCGTTGTCAGGGCACCCAGGAGAACGAGTGCAGATTTTTTGTATTTTTTGCATTTCATTGCCTGTCCTCCTGTGTTCAAGCGGGCGTGGGTCGGAGTTGCCGGGTGGCGTGGGCAGGCGGAGTCGTCTGCTTGAGACCTCGAGGAAACTGGGGCTGGGGTGCCGTGTTGCTGGGTATCCATTGTGTTTTCCCTTTTGTTTTTGTCCATTTTTATCTTGTTCAGTATCTATAGTTATGCCAGAAGTGACATGGCACACAACGCAGAGCGACCTGGCAGAATGTAATACAAGAAGCATGCCCAATTAGAATGTTTTCAAGAGTTCTCCTTGGCCGGATTTTGGAATTCAGAATACCGAATCCAGAAGACAGAATAAATTGAACCAGTTAGCCAGAAGGATGCTTTTCCTGAATCCTGAATTCCGACTCCTGACTCCTGGATTCTGGCGGCAGGTACCAAATAGAAATAACCAGCGGTCGTTATAAGGACTTGAATCCGTGAGCGTTCGAGAACGGTGCAGATGCGAGGCGGCGACGATGCTGATTATCCTTGTGCGATATCAACGAGTTGCCAACAAAACAGATGTGCCGTTCTCGGGCGCCCAGAAAGGCGGCGGGGTGAATCGGTACTCAAACGAAAATTTTCATATTTTTAATTAATAACGGCATGATAGCCTCTTGTTTGCCTCAAAGCCGTCACGGATTCAGATAAGGAGGAATCGGCGCCAGGGGCAATTGGCGCCGGCAACTTTGGCGGAAACAAATTTCCGGGAGCCCGGACAGATTTTCCGGAAAAACGGATTTCGCACCAGTTTACATCAGAAACCGCAGCCCGGTCCGCCAACTGTTGCCGGACGGCATGGCCCAGCGTGCCTCGGCAAAAAAAGCGGCATGTAAACGGCAACGCTGGTAATGGGAACATGCCGTTGCATGATCTTCCTATTTTCCGGAAATAGCCGCCGGATTCCCGGAAAGCGGCTGGCCTGGCCCGACCTTGCCGGTCGGCCTTTTCCTCTTTTTCCTCTTGACTGATGGTGCCGGCGTTTCTTTTGCCTGTTATTTTCATTTGTGATTCATCGAGGTTGCGGATTAAGTAACGACCGGACACAGTCTTGTCAGCCCGATTTTCCGGTTCATCATCACATGACGGCACGCTATTTGCTTATAATTTTTAGCGACTAATAAGAGGTAGCGAATATTTGTGCCTTTCTGCAAGGCGAGACCGCCGGGGTGCCATCGGAGCCTGCGGAAAATCTATTTGGGGAGGTTAAATATGAGGTGTGTGAAAGCAGTGCCGATTGTCATGGGCTTGCTCGGGTTGCTGCTGTTTGCCAGCGTCGGGCAGGCAACGGCGGTGGTGGTCGAACAGAGCTACAAATGGGAGGCAACAGGTTCGCCCACTGAACTGAGGACGCTTGACCTAAACTGGGGAAACTCTGAGCTGAAGGGAAATACGTTTGGATTTTATGATTGGGGGAATACCTCCAACAATTTTATTCTAGCAGGGGCGGGAGCACCGGCGGTCAGTAAACTTTCGCTCTCAGCGAATGGGGTCGGCCAATGGACGGCGAGTTTTTTTGGAACTAACGCAGATGACGACTTTACTGGGTCAATAACACTGGGAGATACGAGCGAATTCGGGTTTTTCTTCTCGGATGGCGTGGGAACATATTATAAGTATGCGTTGAAGGAAATTACTCCAGGTAGTAAGTGGGATCTTTCTAATTATATATCGGGCATGAACGTCCGAGTGCAACTGAAGACGGGAGGCGTAACTCCCTCCGCCGTACCCATCCCCGGCTCGATCCTGCTTCTGGGTTCCGGTCTGCTCGGGGTGGTTTCCATCGGCCGCCGGCGGAACAAGGCGCTTGCCGCGTAGTCGTGCGTTCAAGGTTGCGATCGATAGTTTAGTTTGTGAGATGTGACTCCCGGTGGGGGCACGGATGGCAGAACCATCCGCTGCCTCCGCCTTTTTGTTTTTTGGGGCTGAGACTAAGGGAACAAGCGAACAAGCTGACCGGCTGGCAAGCTGACCGGCTGACCGGCTGACCGGCTGGCAAGCTGGCAAGCTGGTCAGCCCAAACGCAGTAAAAAGCTGGCAAGCTGGTCCGCCCAAACGCAGTTAAAAAAGCTGGCAAGCCGGCAAGCTGGCAAGCTGGCAAGCCGGTTAGCTGGCAAGCTGGTCAGCCCAAACGCAGTTAAAAAGCTGGCAAGCTGGTTAGCTGGTCCGCCCAAACGCAGTTAAAAAGCTGAACAGTCCATGACCTATAAGGATTTGCTAGCCTGGCAGCGGGCAGATAAATTGGCTTTGGCGGTTTATGAGGTGACAAAGGGATTCCCGGCCACGGAACTCTATGGATTGACATCCCAGTTGCGACGGGCGGCCCTTTCTGTTCCGACAAACATTGTCGAAGGGTATGCGCGACAAGGCGACAAGGAACTGGCCAGATTCATCAACATTGCGATCGGGTCCCTGGCCGAAACCGAGTACTTCCTCGGGTTTGCGCAAAATCTCAGCTACATATCCCGAGAAAAACACCATGAGATTGACGGGCTCAGAAAAGAGGTCGGCAAGTTGTTGTGGAAATTTTACGAGAAGGTGAGAACAGGCTGACCGGCTGACCGGCTGGCAAGCTGACCGGCTGACCGGCTGGCAAGCGAACAAGCGGACAAGCTGACCGGCTGGCAAGCTAACCGGCTGACCGGCTGGCAAGCTGGCAAGCCGGTAAGCTGGTAAGCTGGTCAGCCCAAACGCAGTTAAAAAGCTGGTCAGCCCAAACGCAGTTAAAAAGCTGGTCAGCCCAAACGCAGTTAAAAAGCTGGCAAGCCGGCAAGCTGGTAAGCTGGTCAGCCCAAACGCAGTTAAAAAGCTGGTCAGCCCAAACGCAGTTAAAAAGCCGGCAAGCCAAAATCAATCGTGAGAAAGCCATGTACCAGGGTCTACTGCAGAGCAGTGCAAACAACATAGTCTGGCACCAGAGCGCGGTGAACCGCGGCCGGCGGGAGATGATGAACCGGCATCGGAGCATCAATCTCTGGTTCAGCGGCCTTTCCGGGTCCGGCAAGTCGACCCTGGCCCACGCGGTTGAGGAGCGGCTCCATCTCCTTGGCTGCCGCACCTATGTCTTTGACGGCGACAACGTCCGGCACGGGCTCTGTTCCGACCTGACCTTCAGCGAACAGGACAGGTCGGAGAATATCCGCCGCATTGCCGAGATGGTAAAGCTTTTCCTGGATGCCGGAGTCATCGCCATCACCGCCTTCATCTCGCCGCTCAAAAAGGATCGGGACCGGGTCAAACAACTCCTTGGCCCGGGCAACCACATGTTGATCTACTGCCGCTGTCCGCTTGCGGTTTGCGAGGCGCGGGATGTGAAAGGGCTCTATAAAAAGGCCCGGGCCGGTGAGATCAGGAACTATACCGGCATCTCTTCACCATTCGAGGCGCCGGCAGACGCCGACCTGGTGCTGGACACCGGTGGCGGGCAGTCCCTTGCCGAGTGCGTGGAACTCATTGTCCGCCGCCTGGTGCAGCAGGATATCGTCATGGGTCTTGGAGAGAAACGGCAGATAAGCCGGGGGTAAGTCTGAAAGGAGGATCGCTCTGAATTGTCTTGCCGTACCATACCATTGAATGGTATGAGCATACACTCAAACTCTGCACGATATAAGAAGAACTACCGCCGAATACGATCAGATCGGTGTTGTGGGCAAGGCGGAAGCGGCAGAATTGATTCTTTTTGTGGAAGAGTTGCGGCAGGTTGTCCTGAGTTGTATCCCAAGCTCCTCGCCTGAAAAGGCTCCTCCCGGGAATTCTCGGAATTCGCAGGCACCCTTTCCGGAAAACAGGAAGAAGCCCGGTCGCTCGTCCCGTCCTCACTCCTCACTCAAAAAAAAGGCCCCCATCTTGCTGTTTTCCGTGCCTGCCGCAGTTCGTGGGAACTGAGGGCTGAGGATTTTTTTAAAATCCTTTAGCCTCGAACCGTTAACCATTTAACATTTAAAACCTCGTGCAAGCGCCTGTGGGGTCTGTGAGGTTTCCCATGCTACTTCAAAGCTGTACCACCTGCGAACATGGAAAGGTAAGGGATGAAAACAGCTACTGCTCCAAAGAGAAATGTTTCAGCTTCCTGACCAAGTGTATTCAGAACAAGGCCCTGGCCTGTTTTATCAATACGGACCGAATCGGCTGTTTTATGGCGGATGGCATGCCGGCTGTCAAATAGTCGTTGAGGAAACAGCATAGATTTATGACGGCTAGAAGAAGTTGATAAACAAATGAACAACGTTGCCATGTGCTCAATATGTTTTTTCCCTCCGGCTTGTTATTGACCGGTTGTGCAAAGAAACCTGCGTGGTTATAATTAGGACGGCAAGGGTTGCTTGGAATTGGTTCCGGGATGCCGTCAAAAAAACCGATCAGCCGGTTGTGAGGTGTGCGATGGGTGAATTTCAGATTATCCAGGAGAGGAAAGCGGAGATACTCGCCATCGCCCGGGCCCATGGTCTTGTCAATGTCCGTGTTTTTGGCTCAGTGGCACGTGGTGAGGATACGGCCGACAGCGATCTCGACTTGCTTGTCGATCTGGAAAAGGGCTGTTCACTGCTCGATCTGGGCGGTGCTGCCATCACGCTCCAGGGACTCTTGGGCCGAAAGGTGGACATCGTTACCGAACGGAGTCTGCATTGGTACCTGCGCGACAAGATATTGCATGAGGCCAGGCCGTTATGAAGGGTGACAGGCTCTATCTGATTCATATAGCGGAATGTATCGACAAGATTGAAACGTATGCCGGCAGCCTTGATTATGACGGATTCGTCGCCCAAACCATTGTTCAGGATGCCGTGCTGCGCAAGTTGCAGGTACTCGCCGAATCAACCCAGCGGCTTTCCGATGATTTCAAGGCCGGACATCCTGAGATCGAATGGTACAAGATCGCTGGCCTGCGGAACATCCTGGTTCACGATTATCTGGGCATAGATCCCGAGACGGTGTGGGTCGTTGTGGCCGACAAACTGGCGGATTTGAAGTCGGCGGCCCAGAAGGGCTTGCAGGAGTGAAGGCCTGGGCCTTGATTGCAAGCTGGCAAGCACCAAAGTTTTATTATTTGTGGACAAGCTCTCATTCAGCTTGGCGTCGGAAAATACACAACCCCTTTTTTTCTCGTGAGCCCCGGCGGGGAATTCTCGGAATCCGCAGGCACCCCTTCCGGAAAACCGGAAGATGCCCGGCAGCTCGTCCCGCACTTCACTTCTCACTCATATAATTTTCCTCCTCACTCCTCCCTCCTCACTCAAAAAAAAGGCCCCCATCTTGCTGTTTTCTGTGGCTGCCGCAGGCAGTGGAAACTGAGGACTGAGGACTGAGTGCTTAGGACTGAGGACTGAGGACTGAGTGCTGAGGACTGAGTGCTGAGGACTGAGTGCTGAGGACTGAGGACTGAGTGCTGAGGACTGAGTGCTGAGGACTGAAGGCTTAGGACTGAGGACTGAGTGCTTAGTACCTTAGAAATAATATTCTGCGCGTTTTTGGCAGAAAATTATTTCGTGAAGGTACTTATCCCGTTTATCGGGGTTAGGACTGAGTGATGTGGCATGGTAAAGATCGACTTCATCCAGCGGGCGAAGCAGGCTGGTTTTTTTGTCCGGCTATTTTTTGTGGGCACTGACAATCCCACCATCAACGCGAAGCGCGTCGCGCAACGCGTCATGGAAATCTGATTAAGCACTACAACGACATCAATCCGTGGGCGCAGGAAATCCTGCGCGAAATCGACCCGGAACCCCATGTTCATTGTCAAGAATAAAGACCTGCCCCCGTTGCTTTCCCGACCCCGCTGCTTTCCCCTCGATCCTTTAACCTTGCACCTGTTTTTTACCGTTGCCGGCCGAGGAGTGCATCGACTTGAGGAGCCAAGCTGGCACCTCAAGTCGGGCCGATATGAAGAACCTTACCGAACAGATTGAAAGGAAAGTGAAAGGACATGGTTGCATTGAGTAAGGTGTCCCCCGAATTCTCCAAAAAAACTTCATGATTCGAAATTTCTTGTTTACCCCGCAAGGGGGCACAAGCTTTATTCGATATTCTCTTTAAAAATCTGAACCACGGAATTTCAGCCAGTTAGATTGAAGTTACTTGGAAGGTGTCCCCCGAATTCTCCTGAACCTCCGACCCCTCCGGCCACGGTGCGGCAAGTATGAGTATGAGTGCTTGATAAAATGATTGACCGTCCGGCTAAAGGTAGCTACTGTTTTATAACAAGTAGCCACCAAGCAGGAGGGACGCTATGATCAGTGCAGGAATCAAGGACGTTAAGAACAATTTGAGCCGGCTTCTAAGCCGGGTGAAGGCAGGAGAAGAAATCCTGATCACCGACAGGGGGCGTCCTGTTGCCCGTATCGTGAAAGAACACCCCGGGGAGCAGTCCATCCGTACTGTGCTGGCGCCTCTGGTCCGGAAAGGGTTGATCGCATTGCCCGGCCGGAGCATCATGAAAGACCACCTCCTGACAGTAGAAGTGCCCGGGGCCTCTGTTTCGAGCATGGTGATCGAGGACCGGCGGTGAGAGAATGATCCTTTATCTCGACACGAGTGCTCTGGTGAAGAGGTACTTCCGGGAGCCTTATACCGATGATATCCTCTCCAGATGGCAAGCGGCCGACCAGATTGTTACCTCTGCCGTTGCCTACGCCGAAACGATGGCTGCCGTGTATCGGAAAAAAAGGGAGAGCGGCCTCGCGGAAACGTTGATTCGAAAAATTGTCGACGCATTTTGCCGGGACTGGGAGAGTTTTATCCGGGTGGAGGTCAACGACGAGTTGAATGGCTCTATCGATCGGGTAGTCGATGGATATCCGCTCAGGGGCTTCGACGCCATCCATCTTGCCTCGGCCCTGGTGATCAAGGAACGGCTTCCTGACGCCTTTTTATTTGCCTGTTTCGACGAGCGGCTCGTCCGCGCCGCTCAGGCAGAAGGGCTTGCAACGTTTTCCGGGTTGGCTTAAGCCGTTGTCACAAAATAACATCTTCATCTGGATGGCTCGACGGCAATAAGGAGCCGTAACGAACCACGCAAAAATGTGGATATTATTTCGTAACGGCTCCTAAGGTTCAAGCTCCTGGTCCGCAGATCCTGGCGGCATTTGCGGAATCTGCCGGCCGCCATTTCCGGAAAACCGGAAGAAGTCCGGCCATTCGTCCTGTTTCTCACGCCTCACTTCTTACTCCTCACTCCTCACTCATTAAATTTCCCCCTGTAACCCCCTTTATTTTCTAGTCTTTCCCTTCTCACTCCTTACTCCTCACTCCTTACTCAAAAAAAGGCCTCTATCTTGCATGTTTTCCGTGTCTGCCGCAGTTGGTGGGGACTGAGGACTGAGGACTAAGGACTGAGGACTGAGAGTTTTTCAAAAACCTTTAACCTTTAACCTTTACCCTTTAACCTCGAACCTTTAACCTAATAAATCTGGCAGACTGGATATGAGCGAAATAGTGACATGAGGAGCCAGTTTGGCACCTCAAGTTGGGGCGGTATCCGGTATCGGCCCATGGCTTTCACGGAGCACGGGGCAATAATGGTTGCCAGCGTCTTGAACAGCCAGCGGGCGATCGAGGCCAGCGTTATTGTGGTGCGAGCCTTTGTCCGGCTCCGGGAGATGCTGACAGGGCATAAGAAATTGGCAGCAAAGCTGGTGGAGTTAGAGAAGCACCTCGTGGAGCACGACGAACAGTTTGGCCTGGTATTCGAGGCCCTCAAGCAACTGTTGGATGCGGATGAGAAACCAAAACGGAAGATAGGGTTTTGAGAGGAAACAACGTGCCTGGCCGAGACTTTGTCATCGTAGTCAATAACGTTCCCAGGTTTCCCATTGTTTTTTTGTTTTGGGAAAAAGTTGATAAACAAATGGACAACGTCCCTTGCCACTTCCCTTGCCACTTCCTTAGTTGTTTTAGAACCAACGTCCCCTTCGCCGTCCCGGTCCAGGTGTTTCCTTCTTCGTTGCGGGTATCCACCGTGGAAGAGGCGAAAAAGAAACTGGCAAAGGTCGCGATGACCGATGAATACCGTAGT
>MGTE01000100.1:8743-30388 GCA_001799275.1 Deltaproteobacteria bacterium RIFOXYD12_FULL_57_12 | reverse complement strand
GGACTATTGACAGCCACATCAAAAAGCTGCGAAAAAAAATTTCGGTTGCTTATCCAGGTGAGGAGTTCATCCATTCCGTCTACGGCGTCGGCTACAAATTCGAACCAGGGGGCTGACTGTATAAAGTGTCGGCACAACAATCAGGGTAAACAGGGTCGAAGAGACCAACACGGCAAATTTTTTGTGTTTAAATAGCGAACATCCCCCTCTCACTGTTACTTATCCGCACCGCATCAACCACTTCCGTGACGTAGATCTTGCCGTCGCCGGAAAGGCCGGTGTGGGCGTTGGTAGCGATGCAGGCCACCACCTCTTCGAGCCGTTCGTCGCTGCAGAAGACTTCGATGCGTACGTTCGGGATATAGGCCATCTCATCCTCGACGATGCGGTGTCCCTTGCCCCGGGCGCGCCCGCGCCCGAAGCCCTGGCCCTT
Source organism: Deltaproteobacteria bacterium RIFOXYD12_FULL_57_12 (assembly GCA_001799275.1). Lineage (GTDB taxonomy): Bacteria > Desulfobacterota > Desulfobulbia > Desulfobulbales > BM004 > YD12-FULL-57-12. The sequence continues at coordinate 29,955 of MGTE01000100.1, read as the reverse complement.
GCCGATGCTCACCCCGGTCAGGTCAGGGATATCCCGCAAGCCCATGGCGACGGGTGAGAGTTTATGCGGTTTAATAAAGGCAATTACCTGTTTCATGGTGCAACCTCCGTATCAGTTGATGATTTTCGGTTTTCGAGCCACTCATAGATCGTCGGCAGCACGATAAGCGTCAAAAAGGTCGAGGTGACCAGGCCACCCATGACGACGACTGCCAACGGCTTCTGGATGTCGGCCCCCGAACCCGTGGCATAGAGCATCGGCACAAGTCCGATGAAACTGCAAAGCGCGGTCATAATCAAGGGTCGAAAACGCAGGTCACAACCGGTACGAATTGTCTCTTCGACCGAACGACCTTCGGCGCGCAACTGGCGGAAAAAGGAGATGAGCACCACGCCGTTCTGCACCGCGATACCCAAAAGAACGATAAAGGCCACGGCTGCGGAGACCGAGAGCGGCATACCGATCGCCGCGATCGCCAGGACGCCGCCACCGAGCGCGAAAGGCAGGTTAAGGATCACCAGTAACGAATCCCGAAAGGAACCAAGCGCCATGTAGAGCAGAATAAAGATCAGCGTCAGGGCCAGCGGCACGACGATCGAGAGCCGTTGCATCGCCCGCTGCTGGTTTTCGAACTGGCCGCCATACTCCAGGAAGTAACCGGGGGGCAGGCTGGCCTCCAACCCGGCCAGACGGGTCCTGGCCTCGGCCACGAACCCGCCAAGGTCCCGGCCGCGGATGTTGACTTCGGCGGCAACCCGCCGCATCCCCTTCTCACGGCTGATCTGCGCCGGTCCCTCGACAATGGCGATGGTTGCGATCTTGGCAAGCGGGACACGCTCCCCTCCCGACCCGATGAACAGGATCTGTCCGACCGCATCCAGGTCGGCACGCGCCTCGGTCGGGAAACGGACCACGACCGCCACCCGCCGCTGCCCCTCGACCACGCGAGTGGCCTCCGAGCCCGCAAGTGCCGTTTCGATGGTCTCGTTGACATCGGCGACACTGATTCCATAGCGTGCCATCGCCGGACGATTCAAGGTAATTTCGACCTGTTCCATCCCGGAGACCTGCTCAACCCGGGCGTCAGAGGCGCCGTCAAGGCTGCCTAGTACAGAGGCCGCCTGATCGGCAAACCCCTTGAGCATGGCGATGTTTTCGCCGTAGATCTTCACAGCGAGGTCGCTTTTAACCCCCGAAATCAGCTCGTTGACCCTGAGCGCGATCGGCTGGGAGAAGGAGAGCCTTATTCCCGGAATCTTGCCAAGCTCTTGCTGCATGGCGGCGACGAGTTCAGGTTTGGTTTTCGCCGTAGTCCACTCCTTGCGAACTTTAAGCATAATCAGCAGGTCGGTTTGCTCCGGCCCCATCGGGTCCTCGGAGATCTCGGCCCGCCCGGTCTTGCTGACGACCGCAGTTACCTCGGGGAAGGTCTCGCGCAACCGGCGTTCCATAAAGCTGCTGACGCTGACCGACCCATCAAGCGAGGCGTTAGGTAACCGCACCACGTTGATCGCTATCGCCCCTTCATCCAGGTTCGGGATGAATTCGGTCCCGATCCGGGTGGCGGCAAACCCGGCGACGACGAGGATGGCGACTGAAAGGGTGAGCGTCAGCCAGCGAAGTTTACGAGCGCCATCGAGCAGGGCAAGGTAGCCGTGATGGATGGCCTTGACGATGCGAAACTCCTTTTCCGGTGCCTGCTTCAAGAGCCATTCAGCGGTCACCGGCACGAATGTCAGCGCCGTAATGAGCGAGATAAGGATAGCGATGATCATCGTCTGGGCCAACGGGGCGAACATCTTCCCCTCGATTCCCTGGAGAGAGAAGAGGGGGGTCATCACGATAACGATAATCAACACCGAGAAGGCCACGGGACGCGCCACTTCGCATACGGCTTCGATGGCGATGTGCCGCCGCATACCAGAGGCGCGCCGTTCGCCGAAATGACGACGCATGTTCTCAACGATGACGACCGAGGCATCCACCACGATCCCGACCGAGAAGGCCAGCCCGCCCAGACTCATCAGGTTCGATGAGATCCCTGCCTGCCCCATGATCAAAAATGTAACCAGGAAGGTGATCGGCAGGGCGGCGACGACGATAAGCCCGGTACGCATCTCGGCGATGAAGATAAAAAGGATGATGATGACGAAGACGCCACCTTCGAGCAGGGCATTGACCACGGTTGAGATGCAGGCTTCGATCAGGGAGGTGCGGTCATAGAAAACATTGAGGGAGACCCCGGCCGGCAGACTTTTCTGGATCCTGGGCACGGTGTCTTTGACGCTGGTTACCACGTCCTTGGAATTTGCCCCCCGCAGCATGATCACCATGCCGGCCACCGCTTCGCCTTTCCCATCGCGGGAAACCGCGCCCTGGCGCGACTGCGGGCCGACAACGACCTCGGCGACATCATGGACGTGCACCGGCGTTCCATCGGCGACCTTAAGGACGACTTCGCGAAGGTCATCGATCCCGGCAATCTGTCCAAGGCCGCGGATATAGGTCTGCTCCCAGCCGCGTACGATGAAGCCGCCGGCGGCATTGGCATTGTTCTTTTCCAGTGACTCGACAATGTCCCGCAAGCCGAGGTTATACTTTAGCAAAGCGTCAGGTTGCACCAGCACGTGATACTGCTTGACAAAACCGCCAAAGCTGTTGACCTCGGTCACCCCGGGAATCGGGCGAAGCTGCGGCGCCACCAGAAAATCCTGGATCCCCCGCAGTTCCATCGGCGAGAGCTTGTCGCTCTCCAGGGTGTACTGGAAAATCTCACCAAGCCCGGTGCTGATCGGCCCCAACTCCGGCTCCACCCCGGCCGGCAGCTGCTCCTTTGCCCCCTGGAGACGTTCAAAAACCTGCTGGCGGGCGAAGTAGATATCGGTGTCATCATCAAATACCACGATTACCTGTGAAAGGCCGGCCTTGGAGAGTGAACGGACCTGGGTCACTCGGGGTACGCCGCCCATCTGCTGCTCGATTGGGTAAGTGACCTGCTGCTCGATGTCAGCTGCAGAGAGTCCGGCTGCCTCGGTCAAAACCATGACCTGAACGTTGGTGACGTCGGGAAAAGCGTCGATCGGCAACCGCGTCCAGGCGACACCGCCAGCAATGCAAAACAGCAGGGCGGCTCCGATGACGAACCAGCGTTGCCGCATGAGGAAGGTAATGAATGTATGCATAGTGGTCTCCTCCCTTAGTCCGCGCAACCGGCGCCCATTTTGGAGCGCAGGACGTCGCTTTTCAGCAGGAAGGAGCCGTCGGTGATGATCCGTTGTTCAGCCGTGAGTCCTGAGGTAATCTCCACCATGCCATCGAAACGCGCCCCAAGTTTGACCGGCCGCCGCATCCAGTACTCCCCCTCCTTATGGGTGAAGACAAAGGTGCGGCCTTCATCGGCCAGCACCGCCACCTTGGGCACCATAAGGCTCTCGCCTTTGGCTGGCAAAAACAGCCGCACCGAGACGAACATGCCCGGTTTGAGCAAACCATCAGCATTATCGATGCTGAATCGTGCCTTGGCTGTCCTGGTCTCTTCACTCATGCGGCCGGCGATCGTATCCAGTCTGCCGCTAAAACTGCGGCCCACAGCGTCGACCTTAGCCGCTCTACCGACAGCATTGGAGACAACGGCGAGATCGGCCTCTTTCAAATCAGCCATGATCCACACCTTGTCAAGACCGGAAATAGTGAGAATCTCTTTACCGGTTTCGGCGTGCTCACCTGGGGCGGCGTGACCCTCAATGACGGTTCCCGCCCTGGCGGCGCGGATCACCACCAGTCCGTTCAAGGCGGCAGTTCCATTCTTGGCCGAGATGGCCTCGATTTCACCCGTGGCCAGCCCCAGGCGCAGGAGCCGGCCCCGAGCGGCGGCGATTTCGGTCTCGGCCTCGGTTCGTTTGGCCTCTGCCTCCTGGACCTCGACCTCGGCCGCCACCTTCCGCGCGAACAACAGCGCCTCGCGGGCCGCGGCCTTGCGCGCGAAATAAAGTCCGGCCAAGGCCTTGAGGTAACTGCCCTTGGCCTCCGCCACCTCCGGGCTGTCGACCTCAAAGAGCGGCGCGCCGGCCTCGACTCTCGCCCCCGGAGCGGCAAAGCCGCGGGTGATCAGGCCGGTCAGGGGACTCGCCACATGCACGGTGCGGGTCTCATCGAGCTGCACCTCACCGGACAGGCTTCGCTCCTCGTGGCGTCCTTGCCGCTTTTCCGGAAAGCCGGTGCGCACCAGACCGTTGTCACCCAGAAGAGTCGCGTCGAGCTTGACCGTGCCGATTTCGTAACGACACTCGTCGCACTGGTATTGCGGAATCTCGTGTTCGCAGCGGGCGGCCCACATCTCATCCACCGGCCGGTCCAGATCGGAAGCCTCGGCCCCGTGCCCATGATCGTCGGCTTGCGTGCCGCCCTCTTTGGCCGGTCCGGCGTCATGATTTGCCTCCTCAGGCGCGGCCTCGGGGGCCGCTGCGGGTGGCGCAGTCTGGGCAAGGGGTAACGGCGCCGGGGTCTGAGGCAGGCGGCGGGCGGCAAAAAAACCTCCAGCCCCGGCCAGGGAGGTAAGCGCTACAATGAGGATAATTAGAGAAGTCGTTTTTCTATGGCTCATGGGTTGCTCCTGTCAAAAGAGACTGATGAAGAATTCCGTGAAATTTCCGCAAGAGAAGGCCGGCCAAGGAGGCGGTCGAGCATGATGGCGGCGCGGTTGAGGTCAAGGATGGCATCCAGGTGGCGGGCCTTCACCGTCACCAGGGACTGGGAGGCCTCCAGCACGTCGCTGTAACGGAACTTGCCGAACCGAAATCCTTCCCGGACCGCCTCGGCGGCTTCAGCGGCCCGGCTCAGAACCTCGTCCCGCAAGGTGCGGGCTTCCTGGTCGGCCGCGACCAGCACGGTGTGGACCTTGATCAGTTCCGTGTGCAGACGGCGCGCCGCTGCCGCCTCATTTGTCGTGGCCTTTTGCGCAGCCGCGCTGGCTTCGGCCAAGGCCGCCTGATTACGATAAAAGAACGGCAGGGGAATGGAAAGACCGACGGAGACGGCGCGCCCGTCCTTGCCCGGGATATCCCGCAGGGCTAGGGAGAAAGCAGGGTCAGACCAGGCATTGGCCTGCTCCAAGGCGAGGCCGGTTGCGGCCGACTGCGTTTCGCTGCGACGCAGGGCAAGCAGGGGGGAATTATCAACCCCGGCCAACAGCAGTTGTCGATCCGGAATGGCGACCTCATGGGAAAGGCTGACGGCTGGGGTCATGGCGGCGCTGGCAGGATCACCAAGGGCCGTGGCGAAATCAAGTTCCGCCTCGGCCAGCAGGCGCTTGAACCGCTGGGTCTCCGCCGAGATTTCTGCTTTTCGGGCCGCTGCCCTAGTCTCCTCGGTGGCGGCCAGTTCGCCGGCCACGACCCGCTCGTGGGCAATGCCGGCCAATTCCGAGGCGATTTGTTCCGCCTCCTGTTGCAGAATCAACCTTTCGCGGGCGCCGAGCACCTCCAGGAAGGCCATCCTGATCTCCGCCGCGATATCGAGCCAGACCGCGTCCTGTTCGCGCTGCAGTTGGTTGATTTCAGCCAAGCCCTTGCTTTTCCGGGCCGCTGGTTTCCCGCCGATCTCAAGGGTCTGACTCAGGGAAACCGTGGTCTCCCGCACATCGTCAGCAGGCAGATCGCCACCCAGATTATCCCACTCGACCTCAAGTTCAGGGTTCGGAGGAAGGCCGGCATGCTTCAGTTTGAGCACGGCGGCATCAAGGTCGAGACGAAGGGTGGCAAGTTCCTGCCGATTTCGAGAGGCCTGCGCGAGGGCCTCTCCAATGGTCAGACCACCAGGGTCCACGGGAATGAGCATATCCGCAGCCTGAGTGGACGGTGAAATCGTAAACCACAGGCCGGCGGAAAAAATAATCGCAAACAAAGCGAATCGTTGGATACGCATGAATAATCCTCCAGACAGAGGGAAAGCATGGCCCCGCAGCCAGCCAATGCGGACCGACCACGGGTATCTTTTTTTTGGGGAGGGGCAAGAGAAGGCGTGCCGCCGGCGACCGGACTAAATGGCGCGGTCCGTTTGCGAAACGCAAGAAAAAAATCAAATCAGGAGGATGACGCTTTGCAGGGAGACAAGTTGGGGTGGAGTAACAACGGCGCGGGTGTTGGGTAAAAGCTTTTGATCGATCAGGGTGAAGATGATCGGTGGCCCCAGAGGGACCATGGCAGGGCTTGGAAGTTGGTTGATATTCCTAGCGCGGTGATCTGATTGGTATCCCCCAAAGGTGATGTCCAAACATTGCCCTTGGTCCTCGCCCCGATCGGTATTCAGGACGAATACGCCTGTAGTGGCCGAACACTCGCCGGAAAATCCGCAAGAGGAATAGTTCCGTTCCATGTGCACGTTCCCGCCCGGCATGAGACAGAGGTTCGCCTTACCTCCGACCCCGAGTGAAAGCGCGGCAAGGACGAGGGTAATGATGCAGTGCCTGAAGAATCGGAATTTATGCGGCATGACACGATGGAGACTCAAGGAACATGATATGATGAATCAAAAAATGGCCCCGCTATGCTGATAATCCTGCGGCTCTTGCAAACCGATGGTTGGAGTGTTCAGAGAACCAATTAAATTTAGGAATTATTATTAATCAAAAGGCCGTCCATGTCAACCAAAAGAGCATAGGGCATGTTTTATTCCTGAACAAGCAACCCAGGCCAAGCGAATCATGAACCGCTTTCATCTTCCTGTGTGGTATAATTTCATCTCCGCATATACCATGTGATGCGTACAGTGCCTGCGCCGGGCGGGCGGTGATGATATTGTAACGACAAATATGAGCGGGCCATGAAAAAAATTCTAATCACCGGCGCCACCGGCTATATCGGCCGCCGACTGTGCGAGAAACTGCTCGCCCGGCAGGATCTGGCCCTGCGCCTTCTGGTCCGCAACCGGCGAAAACTCGAAGCCCGAGATGCCGGGCGGCTGGAGGTGGTCGAGGGGGATACCTTCAGCCCGGGACCCTTGGCGCGGGTCGTGGCCGGGATCGACGCCGCATCAACGGGCCGCACTCCGCGGGCAACGGCGTTATGCGCCCAGAATCCTCTGCCGGAAGATAAAAAACACCGCCCCCAGGATGCAGAGACCGGCCCACAGAAAATCCAGACGGAACTCCTCCTTCATGAAGAAAATGGAAAAGGGCACAAAAACGGCCAAGGTGATCACTTCCTGGAGAATCTTGAGCTGACCGAGATTCATGACCTGAAAGCCGACCCGGTTGGCCGGCACCTGGATTAAATACTCAAAAAGGGCGATTGCCCAGCTGATCAAGGCGGCAATAATCCATGGCTTGCTGGAAAGGTTCTTCAGATGGCCATACCAGGCAAAGGTCATGAAGACATTGCTGCAGAACAACATGCCGGCCGACAATAAGATGGTGCGCATTTCGTTATGGTTCCTTTGTTGATATGATGCCGCCGGTAAAGTTGCCCCGACCGCTGGCATGAGAAAGAGTACCCTGGCGCTGTAGTCGTGGTTTTCCGGCCCTGCGTTTTATTACTGGAAAAGCGGGCGAGGCGTCAACAGCCGATTAGCGGACGAACAATGAAAAAAATTCTGATCACCGGGGCCACCGGCTATATCGGCCGCCGACTGTGCGAGAAACTGCTCTCCCGGCAGGATCTGGCCCTGCGCCTTCTGGTCCGCAACCGGCGGAAACTTGGGGCCGGGGATGCCGGGCGGCTTGAGGTTATTGAGGGAGACACCTTCAGCCCGGAGCCCCTGGCGCGGGCCGTGGCCGGGATCGACACCGCCTTTTATCTGATCCATTCCATGGGGGCGGGCAATTACCAGGAGCTCGACCGGCAGAGCGCTGAGAATTTCCGCGATGCCTGCATCCGGGCCGGGGTAAAGAAAATCATTTACCTGGGCGGCCTGGGCAGCAAAGAGACGGCCAGCCGCCACCTGTTGAGCCGGATCGAGACCGGCGAGGTGTTGAGCGAACGTCCGGAGATCCGGACCATCTGGTTCCGGGCCGGGGTGATCATCGGCTCCGGCAGCGCCAGCTTCGAAATTATCCGCAACCTGGTCGAAAAACTGCCGGTCATGGTCACCCCCATCTGGGTCAAGACCCGGACCCAGCCGATTGCCGTCAACGATGTGCTGGCCTATCTGACCGCTGCCATCGATCTTGAGTTGCGGGAAAATCTGGTGGTCGACATCGGAGCCGCGGCCATGGATTTCAGGGGCATGATGCTGGGTGCCGCCCAAGAAATGGGCCTGCGGCGCCTCCTCATCCCGGTGCCGGTCTTGAGCCCCAGGCTTTCATCCTACTGGCTGATCCTTTTCACTCAGGTGCCGTACCGGATCGCCGCCGCCCTGGTCGAGGGGCTGAAATCGGAAACCGTGGCCTTAAACAAAAACGCCTTGCGCTATTTTCCGGAGATATTGCCGCGCGCCTATCCGATAGCGGTGCGGGAAGCCCTGAGCGAGATGGAACACCAGCAGGTCATCAGCCGCTGGTGCGACAGCAGCGCTGACCGCTACTGCGACGTGCTTGCCTTGGACGATCCCGGCGATGCCATCCTCCAGGACCGCCGGATCGTGCCCCTGCGAGGCATTGACCCTCATGCCGTTTTTCGCGCCGCCTGCGACATCGGCGGTGAGCAGGGCTGGTACACCTACCATTTCCTGTGGCGGTTGCGCGGGTTCTTCGATAAGCTGGTCGGCGGCTATGGTCTGAGCCGGGGCCGGCGGGCGGCCCCGGAACTGCGGATCGGCGATGCCCTGGATTTCTGGAAGGTGGCGGATATCAGGCCGGGCAAAAGACTGCTGCTCACGGCCCAGATGAAGCTGCCTGGCAAGGCCTGGCTGGAATTCGATATCCAGGCCGACCAACTGGTGCAGACCGCCCATTTCAGCCCCCGGGGTCTCTGGGGCCGGGTGTACTGGTATCTGGTCAGCCCCTTTCACAGCTTGGTCTTTGCCGACCTGGCCCGGCAGATCGTCGCCAGGGCCAGCCTGGCCGAAAAGGCAGGGTAACTACTCAGGCTATTTAGTCTGTAGCCTTGCGGGGCGGCATAATTGCAGAACGTTACATAGCAGGAGGTCGCCATTATTCCCCCTGAGTCAGGCCGTTAAGTCAGGCAGTGACCACCGCCGTGACATTGTCGAGGAAGGCCTGCCCCATCATTCTGTAGCGCCGATGGATGGCATACAAGACGAACGGCTCCCAGATAAAATTGACGATCTGGACGACCTGCACCACCTGCCAGCGCACTGCCGGCGCACTGGCAGGCACGGCGAGCAGCCATACTGCGAGCGGAATGCCCAGAATGGCGAGCGGCATGACAAAAAAAACCAGGACGGCCATGACTATCTTGAACGGTTTATCGACTTTCTGAAAATCAGCTTCCGTGTGGAAAACAGCCGCTCCGGCCCGGGACTCGAAACACGCCGCGATCTTAACAAAAAAATAGGAAAAATCCGCGCCCCCCAGTTTCAACTCCAGAGCGGTCGGTGTCTTGCCGACGATGTGGGCGCGGCCATGCGTGGCGACGAAACTCACGAGTTCCTTCATGCCGGCGGTGATATCGCGGCCGGCCATGACAGCGCTGCCGGACAGCTTGCCGGGAAGCGTCTGCATCCTGCTGTACAGCCTGAACGCCAGATACCAGAACACAATGCCGATACCCGCTCCGAGCAACACGATACACTTCGCCAGCCATTCCGCCATAGGTTCCCTCCATATCGATTGAAGACAGTGCACTCCCGTAGTTTTGCTTGCGCGAAGACGCGCGGCATCCTGAAATGATGTCTATTGCTCCTCATTCTCAGAGGACAACTGACCAAGATTTACGCGAAAGGTCGCCTCCTCCAAGTCCTGCTTCCTTCGTCCGGCAGTGATTACAATATCGGGTGCTTCGACCTTGAACTCGCCGTCGGTGATCGGCCCGAGATGATCGTCAAGAAGCTGGGTCCGGTCGTTGTCGCGGCCGTAAAAGTAAGTAGGGAAATGCCACGCCTGATGTCCGCCGGAACTCGACATGCAGTAGACAAAAAACCGCGAATCCGGTGTCCACCTGGCCTGTTCCACCCCAAAGCCATGTTCGCCATCTTCCGAGGAATAGTCCTGCCGGGAGAGGCGATTCCCCGAGCTGTCACGAATCTCCACAATGCTCTCTTCCGTAGCGTGAACCGAACGGTGCACGGGTATCACAACCGCGCAAAGGCTGCGGTCAGGAGTACAGTATTCGGCCTGTGCCGCCAAGAGCGCCGAGGGCAGAAATATTAGGATTGGCAGGAGCCTTAGAGGAATCATTGCATTCCCTGTATTCCGTCAGGTGATGCCGGCATGCGCGGTGGCAATTGCGCACAGCCCAAATTAATTGTGGCGCATGTTGTTAAATGGCCAGAGCAATATAGGCCGTCACCAAAAGGGCGGAGCCAACCAGAACTATCATCCGCATCTCACGTTCGCCCAAGCCTCGTTGCAGGAAGCGGCCGCCTGTTACCACAGTCAATACGAGCAATCCGATAAGTACGCTCAATATCTGTACAATACAATGGTTGTCGGTGGTATATTTAGCACAGCGGCTGCCTCGCCTGATGGACAAAATGGGGACTAAACTGACTCCGTTACCCCCTGAAGATATTACCCCTTATTATCTTGCTTCATTTGGAGAAGCTTCGTCGAGAGACTACGGGTGTCAAGAATCGCCTGGTAAATCTCCGCTCCATCATACGTAGCCAGGACGTCGAACGCGGTCGCCTCGTGTTCCCGGCTCGTGCTTCCATGGAAGCCGAATCGATTGCGGAACAATCGAAGGCCCTCGCGCATAGGAGCGACGCGGCCTTCGAGCGCGTCTATCTCGGAGGCCATCTCAGGCACACGAGAACGCCAGATCCGGAAGAAGTCGATTCCCTTGGGGTCTGACTCGATGAGGCTGTAAAAGAAGCTGTAGACGACAGACATCATCGTGCCGCGCATGGTGATGTGAGGTTCGCCGGAATCATCTCTTTCGGGTATTGCCAAGACCATTTCGTAGATACGTAAGAGCTGGATGAGACGAATCATCCGTTCTACGTAAATACTCAGTTCAGCATCTTTTTTCACAACATTCGTCACCGTTCTCCCCTCAGCACAAACATCCCGGTTTACACGCCGGCGTAGCCGATCTCAGGCAACAAAACCGCACAACAAAACCGGGACAAATTTATTGTGCAGCCGGGCCATGCCACATCATTTTCAACTGGTGACGATTTGTCACCAGTTGGCTTCCTTCCTTGCCCAATCGCTCTTTCAGCTTGTTCCAGTACTTGCGCGCAGTCTGGTAATCGGGTTGCTGGATCAGCACCCGAATGATATCGACGACCGAAAACCACCAGGTTTCGTTCTCCTCGTCATAGACCCGGCGCATGGCGTGGGTTTCAAAAAGAGCGGGTTTTTTTTTGCATGGTTGGCGTTCCTTACAACTGGCCGCTGAAGGTTTGATGCAGCAGAGATTTTTTCAGCGCCCGAAGGCCGCGAGTTTTTGCTGGTGGATGGATTCGAGGCGTTGGGTTTCAGCCTGTAACCCAATCAAGGAATCGGCAGTCCGCTTCTGTTCCAAAGGCGGCGGCATGGGGACGACAAGGCCCGCTACCGAATGCGTATAACATCCTGCACCAATTCAGCAAGTTCTCAAAACCTCTACCGCGCCAGCTAATTCCCGCTCAAATCCTGAATTGCATCGACGATCAGCCCGGTCCCTACCGCCATCAGCAGGATATCGGACGCCACGCGGACGAAACGATGACCGGCGGGCGGCGGCCCGAGTTGCACAATAACCTCCGGCGGCAGATCATAGAAGATAACCTCCCGGGGCAGCGGCCGGCCTACCTGCCACTTTTTGGCCTGACCGGGGGGCATGCAGCCGTTGTGCTTCTTGGCCAGGCCCGGCGGGCAGTGGCCGGAGTGGTACTGCTCCGTATAATAACTACGGATGACACTCCGGTGCTGATCGCCGAAATAGACGGTTACGTTCCCATCATCCCCGTGGCGGCCGCGCGAATCCCCATCATCACGGTTCTCACCACTCTCGTGCCTCTCCTTCTGCTCGTGTTTCCCGCCTTTCCCCTTGCCGCCGGCCCATGCCGACTTTTCCATCAGGGCAGGACTTGTGAAGGCAAGTGCCCCGGTAATGACAAGAACCACGATGCGGTTCATCTGCATGGTCTTCTTCTGCATGATCAGTCTCCAAATAAAAAGTTGCTAATACGACTTCGACTGCACCCCGACTCGCGGTGTGAAGGCGGGATCGATATATTCGACTCGAATTTCGGCTTCATTCATGGATTTCGCAAAACGTAATGCCCTGTCTTTTTTCCGCCAACCTTCTCGACCAGCCCCGCGTCAAGCAGCGGTCGCAATAAATCCATCGCGCCCTGCCGGGACACGCCCAGTGCCTTCCAGATGTCAGCTGGTGCCATGCTTCGGTGATCGCGGAGCAGGTGGAGAAGCAGTTCATGGTATATCCAGAGAGGATTTTGTTGTTTTCATTCTTTCAAGAAGTTTCTCTGCAAGCTGCTTGAAGTCTTTGCGGGCATCCACAACCGCCTGTGCATGGCTTCCGATGGCGCCGTCGGCGGGTGTAAGCTTGAAGATGGGTTTCCGCGCTTCCTGCCCCAACGGTATCAGGCTGCGATAGTGTTTCAACGTTGCGAGGCATTCGACATCTTCCTTCGGTGTAGCGGCGGTGGTGGAATCTTGAAGCACGGAGTCGTGGTAAACAGCCGGCATGCGGTTGACCCACTTGTCGTATGCTTTGACCGGGCGGCTAAGCCGTACGCTATGCTGCTGCAGGATGTACCCGAGGGGGTTCATCCTGCCCTGAGGAAGCTTAAAATCAGGAGACTTCCAGTTGTCCAGCCGTTTTTCCCAGAGGCTACGCCACGAACGAAGCGTTGGGCCCAGGTTCTTCAAGCCCTGCAGAGAAAAAAGATCGGCGCCGAGAGGAATTGCGACATAATCGGAGGCAATCAGGGCCGAGCGGTTTAGGGCGCCGAGGTTTGGCCCGACATCCACCAGAATGATATCGGCTTCGACCTGTTGGGCCGCCATCTGCGCGATCTGCCAAAAAGAGGAAAGAATACGGAAAGGCCGGTAGAGATTGTTGTCTGCCATGCTGGCCGGCCACGCTTCGGACAGGGTATCCTCGAATGATGCCAAGGCCACATCTCCGGGGACGAGATGGAGTTGTGGCGTCACTTCGACAAGACTCGGTTTCTCTAAATCTCCTACTCGAGTGAGCGGTTCTATCGCCCGGTAAATCGTCGCGGGATCGGCCTGTTGCTCCCACAGCTCTTCAAGTTTGTCTTCGTCGAGAAAGGCTGCCGTCAGGTTAGCCTGCGCATCGAGATCTACCGCGACCACCTTAAGACCGAGTTCGGAGAACATCCACGACAAGTGATAAACCAGAGAGGTTTTTCCGACACCGTCTTTGTTATTGAAAAAGGTTAATACCGGAACACTCATGGGTGCCTCCTGACCGTGGCGAGCACATTCGTCGGTTCGACTTGGAATTCGAGATCCGGGTTACCGTTTCTCTTCAATTCCGCCCTCGCTGTCTGGATGCCGATACCGAATCTTTGCACGAATCCCATGACTTTCATGGCGTCAGCCAGACTCGGGTTGCGGTAATCCGTGATCCCGGGTTGACCGAAATTCTCCCGCGTGACGACACCGAACGGCCCGCCCGGATTGATGATTTCGATCCGGTCGTCGAACCAATAGACGCGGACCGGCGCGTTCGTGTTTTCGTAGGTGCGGTGCATAACAGCATTGCGAATCAACTGTTGAAGAGCCACGCGCGGATATGGGGCCATTCTGATTTCTCGGTTTGATGATCCAATGTCAACTTCACTGCGGTTATGAGAATCGATTTTATCGTCGATCCGGCGCAGAACCTGTCCCAGGGCGCCTTCGATAAAAGCCTCATCCTGTATCGGATCGTTCAGTTGCGTTCCGGCGAATCGTAGAAGCTGCACATATGCACCGGGAATCCAATCTCGCGGAGACACTCCGAGGACCAAGACGCCGAGAATCGTGGGCGTTGGGTCATCCACGGCGGCGACCATCCGGCAAGAGGCCAGCCTTTGTTCGTACGAACGCTCGTTGGCCGCGACGACATCTGGAGCAAAAGCATTGGGCAAATATTCCTGCTCAAACAATACTCGACTGAGAACCGACAAATTGCACGAAGGCAGCGGCTGGACGTCGAATGGAATGTCTCGATAGCGGCGCTTTTCGTTCAGAATCCTCTCGTCTTGTGGAGTTGCCACAGCCCTGCGCGGCCCGGCGGACCCAGATTCTCCCTTTGTACCGAACCGGCGGCGCGTCGGAGGGCTGCACGGTAACGACCGCCATTTCGGCGCCTTTGAGTGTGCGTTTTTCGACAAGGGTTGAAGGCAGTGGCCCAATGTTGCCATCGGTCCTGATGTCGGAAAGCGTCCGGAGTAGTTCATCAGTAATGGACAAATTGGCTGGAGTGCCATCGTCCCGCACTCCTACAAAGAGAACGCCCGGTTTTCGGTGGTCGGGCAAATCGTTTGCAAAAGCGCAGACTGCCTGTCGTCCGGTTTCCGGCGCGTCACCTTTCCAGGACTCCTTACGTTCGGCAAGGTCCGATTCGATATCGGCAAGAAGGGCTTCGAGTTGTTCGTCAGTGTATCTCATCGTCTCCTCCGCGGATCCTCAATTGTTCGATCGCCTCGGCCGGAATCGCATGAACCTCGCAGCTACGATTGAAAGTGCCTGACTCATTTCAGACGAGACCGTGCACGGTCAAGCACCTCTTGAGCAGGATACGCTTTTGCTAAGCCTCTATCGAGATCGTCGTCGGGATGCATGGCCTCATCAAGCCACAACCGTTCAATTTCGGTCTCACTCATGACGGTCTGGTAATCAGGAATGGCCATCTGGGCGACGCTCCTCTGTTTCATGTGGATTCTCCAAATATTTTCCATGTATAACCAAAAAATATCAGGAACGCAATCTTCGCACTCCTGCGCTTGCGTATCCGCCTTTTCCCAGGCACCGATCATTTTTTTCTAAATTCTAGTATTCCTTTCGCCGATAGATAACGATAAGCACGGGTCTATCCCGAGTACTGTCCGCCGCTGCCGAAGGATCGGCGCCCGGCGGACGGGTTACGATACTTCAGCCGCCAAGGAGGGCAGACACCATGATCATCACCGACTCGAGCATTCAGATGGCGAGCCAGCGGACCGCGGTGGAAATCTACAAAAAACGTGAATCCCTGAACGTCTGGCAAGACAACCCAACTGCCGCCCAATCCCCTGAAAACAACGCGACGACACCCGGCCTCCAGGCGTTGTCCCTGACCATCAGCCAGCAGGCGGTGACCGTCTCCATTTCGGCCGAGGCCATGGCGCTGCAGACCGCCGGCATCCAGGAGGTGGGACAGGATTCGGAGATAGCGGGTGATGCCAAGCTCTTTATCCTCAAACTGCTGGTGGAGCGCCTGACCGGCAGAAAGATCAAGCTGATCAACCCGGGTGATCTGAGGCAGACGGAAAAAAGTGCGCAGCAAACCGCGCCGCCCCAGCAGCCGGCAGCGGCGGAAAAAGAGGGTTGGGGCCTGATCTACGACTACTACGAATCCCATTACCAGTCCGAGTCTGTGCAGTTTACGGCGTCCGGCACAATCAAGACGGTGGACGGCCGGGAGGTCGAGTTCAACGTCAGTCTCAACATGAGCCATGAGTTCATGAGCGAGCAGAGCCTGAACATCCGGGCCGGCGACGCCCTCAAGGATCCTTTGGTCATCAATTTCAACGGCACCGCCGCCGAACTGACCGAGACCTCCTTCAGCTTTGATATCGACCTGGACGGCCAGGCGGACCAGATAGCCCAGTTGGGCGTGGGCAGCGGTTTTCTGGCGCTGGACCGCAACGATGACGGCCGGATCAACGACGGCAGCGAGTTGTTCGGCCCGACCACGGGCGACGGCTTTAGCGAACTGGCCCGCTACGACGACGACAAAAACTCCTGGATTGACGAAAACGACGCCATCTACGACCGGCTCCGCATCTGGACCAAGGACGGCGAGGGGAAGGACCAATTGTTCCTGCTGGGACAGCGCGGCATCGGCGCCCTCTTTCTGGGCCACATCAACACGCCGTTTAATTTGCGCGATTCGGCAAATGAACTGCTGGGCGCGGTCCGGAGTTCGGGTATCTATCTGCGAGAAGAGGGCACGGTGGGCTCGATGCAGCAGCTTGACCTGGTGGTCTGAGTGCCTCAACCGCCGGCATCGACCCCGCCTTTTCGCCAGGGCAACGCCGGCGGCCACCACCTCCAGGCAACCAGGACCAACACGGCAAAGGCGATGTATGCCGCGGTAAACACCCACGGCGCAAAATCATAGAAAATGAGCCGCTGCAGCCAGTACTGGACAAAGGTTCCGGGATAGCCGGCCGCGCCGGCTGACTGCCGCAGGGTGCTCTCCCACTCGGTGAGCGGACAGAGCCGACCGAGCCAGGCCTCTGCCGCCACAGAGCCGATGGCCAGAAAATGCAGCACCCGGAACAGGAAATTCCTGGTCCATGCCCACTGGCGTACGCCACCCGCGACTATCAGGACGAAACCGACGACCACGAAGGCCACGAACAGCGCGTGCATGACAAGAATCATGTCGGCCAGCAGCAGACGCATCGGCTTTCTCCCGCCTTCTTCCTTCCCACTCTTCTCTCCCAGCCAACAGAGCCGGAGAGTCATGCTCAACTATAGTACGTCCTTGAACAAACTCATCAAAATTGCTAACGTCGTAAAAATTGTTGCGGAACAGGGGTGAACTGACGCCGGAACAGGCCGACCGCAACCGACAGCATCATGGTGGATTTATGAAAGAATGCAACAAGCAGGGAAAACCGGCCACCGGCACGGGTGTCTTGAATGTCAAACGACTTACCTCGTCCCTGCTCTATTCGTGGGACGGGCTCAAGGCGGCCGTTGCCCACGAGGCCGCGTTCAAGCAGGAACTGCTGATGGCCGCCATCCTGATTCCGGTGGCCCTGCTGGTCCGCCTGCCCGCCATCTGGAAGGTGCTGATGATCGGCGCCATCCTCCTGGTGCTGATTGTCGAGCTGTTAAACTCGGGCATTGAGGCAATTGTTGACAAGGTCTCCCCGGAATACCATGAGCTTGCCAAACGGGCCAAGGACATGGGAAGCGCCGCAGTCCTGCTCGGCCTGCTCAACCTGCTGATCATCTGGCTGACGGCGTTTTTCAGTTGATGATCTCTGGCAATCTCGCAGAAATTTATTGTCTCCTGCAGAGACGCAGGGCTCGCAGGGGTAACTCATTAAAGTAAAAAAGCTCTGCGCCTTTGCGTCTCAGCGCGAAAATAAGATTTTTTTACGAGCCCGTCAAAGTTGAAGCAGCCCTCGCCGCTTAACGATACAAAGACCGCAGCACCGCCAAGTTTTCAATATCCTCCAGCATCTCCTCGCCCTTGGGGGTTTCAAGCGTCATGGGATGGTGGCTGAACCGACCGTCGTTCATGAGCAGCCGAAAACCGGCCAGACCGATGACGCCCTGACCGATATGGGCGTGGCGGTCCACCCGGCTGCCGAGTCCCTTGCTGGAATCGTTGAGATGAAAAAACTTGAGCCGGTCAAGCCCAAGCAGCCGCGCAAACTCGGCAAAGGTCGCCTCGTAGGTCTCGGTGGTGCGGAGATCGTAGCCGGCGGCAAAGGTATGACAGGTGTCGAGGCAGACCCCCAGCCGCGCCGGATAACGGCTTTGGTCGATAATCGCGGCCAACTCCTCGAAGCGGGCCCCGAGACTCGTCCCCTGGCCGGCTGTATTTTCAAGCAGCACCATGACCTCGCCGGCCCCGGCCGCGCTTTCCAGCGCCTGGTCGAGATTGCCGGCAAAACGACTAATCCCCTCTTCCACCCCATCCCCCAGATGGGCGCCCGGGTGCATGACCAAAAAGGGAATGGCTAAAGCGGCGCAACGGCCAAGTTCATCGGCCAGGGCCGCTGTTGACCGCTCGGCAATCTCCTTTCTGGGCGAGGCAAGATTAATCAGGTAGGAGTCGTGGGCGGCGATTGGCGGCTTTCCGGCCGCCTGCCAAGCCTCCCGAAAAAGCACCGCTTCCTCGGCTGTCACCGGCACGGCCCGCCACTGCCGCTGATTGCGGGTAAAGATCTGCAGCGCCTCGCCGTTCACCCGCTGCAATCGCTCCAGGGCAAGATGAAGGCCGCCGGCCACCGACATGTGCGCGCCCAGCAACGGCATCATTCGCGCCCGGCCGCGCCGCCCTCAAGAAACTCGGCCAATTGCTGCTGCAGCGCCGGGGTAAACGCCAGCCCCACATGGTTGCGGGCCATGTCCAGATGGCGGCCGCCGGCCAGCACGGCAGAACCGGCCGCCACCAGGCCATCGCCGGCGCCCGGCTGCAGTTCGGCCGGCAACCGTCCCGGCGGCAGCACCTTCAGAAACAAATCCGGCAGGCTCAGAACCTTCCAGGGATTTTCCGGCCGGCTCCGCACATAGAGCCGGAACAGGGCCGGATCGGTGCCGCCGAAGGACATAAGCCGCAGATGACCGGGCAAGGGGGAGGCAAGATCCCGCAGATAGGAGGCGTCCGGCTGCAGTTCGCGGATGGCCGGACTCCGCAGAAAATCGGCAAGCCGCTTCAGGGCGATCGGCAGCCCGCCGCGGACCTCGTCCGGGATCAGACGCTCGAGAATCATGCCGACCGGCCGCAGGTACTCGGCATAGCCGGCCAGACGAGTGCCGGCATGGGGGCTGCCGATGCTGATCAGGCCGGCGACCTCCCGGCCGCCGGTATCGAGCAGATAATGGCGGGCAATGATCCCGCCGCGGCTGTGCCCCACCAGATAGACCGGTGTTCCCGGCCAGGTCTCCCTGACCCGGGCCATGACCCGCGCCAGTTCCCCGACCGCGACCGCGGCCGGACCCAGGGGCTGGGTCTGGCTCCAGGCGGCAATGGCATAGCCCTGTTCCACGAGGTAATCCGCAAGCCCGGTCAACGCCTGATTCGGCACCCCGGTGGAAAACAGCGAGCCGTTGTTGGCTGGCGGCTTTCCATCCAGAAAGATGGTTAAAGGCCCCAGCCCGCCCATGGCCGGACAACGGGCCGCATCCCGCCAGAAATGCCGGTTCATGCCCAGGCCGTGGATCAGCACCACGACGGGCAGGCCGGGACGGCCGTGCTTCAGGGTCAAATCATACATCTTTCTTGGTTCCGCCTGACTTTTTCAGCGCCGGCGCACAAGCCTTGCCACCGCGCAGAGCGCTGCTGTTGAGTTTCTACCCGTTGTCCTGCCGGCAGAGCGTTGGCCAGCCGGCCGGTAGCTCGTCGTTTGTCATGCCAAGTTCCTGGAAAAACCGGCCGAGTTCGTCCGCCGTGCAGTTGATGCAGGAGCGCCGTTGGCCGCAGGTCACGTCGGCATGTTCCCGCGTCAGGAAATCCTTGAGAAGTGCGCCGATCTCCGTCCGCAGCTCAGGGTCGGGAGAGAGATTCTGCCGCTGCCGGAAGGTGTCGAGCCGGCGCCAGTTGGCAATGCAGCGGGCCAGGCCCCGATAGAGGCGGCGGTCACGGTTGGCCGGGTCAAGATCCCGCCGCATGATCTCGCGATAGCGGGCCAGGACCGCCGCCTGCAGAGGCTCCAGATCGGCGGCAGTCAGCCGGAGACCGGGGCCGGCCGGATCCTCGCTCAGATAGTAGAGGGAACCGTGAAAGGCCACCTCGGGAATCTCGCCGGCATGGCGGATGATCAGCGCCTCTTCCTCAAGTACTGCGATCTTCTCCGGCTCTGACTGCTTTTCCCGCATTGTCCATCCCCGCAAGCCGGCCGCTTTAATCCTCCTGGTCCGGCCCGTTCCCGTTGGAATCCAGGCCAAAAAGCCTGTGAAAGACATCGATCCGCGCCCTTTTGTCCTCCGCCGTCTCGTCCTTCCCCTCTTTTTTCAGGAAGATGATCGGGTTGTGCAGAAGCTTGTTAACGATGGAGGAGGTCAGCATGTCGAGCGCCTTGCGCTCCTTGTCCGACAGGTGCGGTAGCTGCGAAAACGTCCTGGCCAGTTCGGCGGCGCGCACGGCGTCGGCCTTCTGCCGCAGGGCAACGATGGTGGGGCTGACCTCGATGCTGCCCAGCCAGAGCATGAATTTCAGGGTCTCTTCGGTGACGATGCGCTCGGCCCGCACCGCCTCTTTATCCCGCTCGGCGCGGTTGATCTCCACCACGTTCTGCAGATCATCGATGCCGTAAAGATAGATGTTCTCCAAATCGTTGAGCCCGGGGTCGAGATCGCGGGGCACGGCAATGTCGATGAGAAAGAGCGGCCGGTTACGGCGCTGGCGCATGATCGGCTTGACCTGGTCCTTGAGCAGGATGAGGCCCGGCGCGCCGGTGGAGCTGATCATGATGTCGACCACGGCCAGTTGCTCTACCATCTCCTCAAAGGCCACGGCCTTGCCGTTGAAGCAGCGGGCCATCTTCACGGCCCGCTCAAAGGTGCGGTTGGCAACGATCACCTCGTCAATCCCCTGATTGGCCAGGTGCTGGGCCGCCAGCTCCGCCATCTCGCCGGCGCCGACCAGCAGCACCTTCTTGTGGCTGAGGCTGCCGAAGATTTTTTTCGCCAGTTCCACCGCCGCGTAACTGATCGAGACGGCGCTGGAGCCGATGCCGGTTTCGGTGCGGATGCGTTTGGCCACGGAAAAGGCCTTGTGCAGAAGCCGGTTCAGGATAAGGCCGGTGCATTGCTGGTCGGTGGCGTTCCGGTAGGCTTGCTTGAGCTGGCCCAGGATCTGGGGCTCGCCGACGATCATCGAATCCAGACCGGCCCCCACCCGAAACAGGTGACTGAGAGCGGCCTCACCCCGATGCAGATAAACATAGCGACCGGCCTCTTCATAGGACATCCGGCCGGCGAACAGAAAGTTCCGGATGCGCCGCTCAGTTTCCTCGCCCAGGGAAGAAACAAAGATGACCTCCACCCGGTTGCAGGTGGAAAGAAAGCAGAACTCCTCGCAGCCGGGGATCACCCTGATCTCCCGGAAAGGGGTACCCGGGTCGCTGGAAAAGGCCAGGCGTTCGCGAATCTCGACCGGGGCGGTTTTATGGTTGACGCCCAGCACGAAAATCTTGTCAACCGACATACGCGTGCACTCCCCCCAGCAGATAGGTTACCCCCCACAGGG
>MGTE01000100.1:811-8728 GCA_001799275.1 Deltaproteobacteria bacterium RIFOXYD12_FULL_57_12 | reverse complement strand
GCCGGCCCCGCCAGCCCACGGTGAAACGCTGGTGCAAAAGCGCGGCATAGAGAAACCAGGTGATCAGCGACCAGGTCTCCTTGGGGTCCCACTGCCAATAAGTGCCCCAGGCCTGCTTCGCCCAGATGGAGCCGGTGATGATGCCCAGGGTCAGCAGCGGGAAGCCGACCGCCAGGCAGTGCTGGTTCAGGCTGTCCAGGGCATCCAGGGACGGCAGCCGGCTGTAGAACATACCGAACCGCTTTTTCTTGAGTTCGCGCTCCTGCAGGAGATACATGAGGCCGCCGCAGAAGGCAAGCGCCAGAAAACCGTTAGCCATAATGGCGATGCTGGCATGGAGCGGCAGCCAGGCGCTCTGCAGGGCCGGCGGCAACGGCTGGATGGTCCGCGAGGAAAAGGTGGCGATAACCATCAGCACGGTGATGAGCGGGCTGACAAACGACCCGAAATTCCGGACATTATAGCGCCAGTGAAAGGAGAGAAATCCCCAGGTCATGGACCAGGCGAAAAAAGAAACGGTCTCATGGTGATTGGTGAGCGGCGTATGACCGGCCTCCAGATAACGGGCCACCAGATAGACGGTATGCAGCACCCCGGCGCCGACCAGAAGCCAGCGGCCGATGGTCCGCACCTCCTTGCGCTGAGAGATAAAATAGACCGCATAGGTGGCCGTGGCCAGAATGTAGACAAACAGAGTTACTTGAAAAAGTAGATAGCTCATTCAGCAGGTCTCCCGGCGCCGCTTGCAGAAGATGCAAAGATATCACGAATGGTTGGCCAGACTCCGGCCCCGATCCCGTCACCCAACACGGCCCGGACATGGGCCGCCAGCCCGTCCCAGTTCCCCTGGCGGATGAACGCCAGCATCGTCTGGTGATCAAGGCCGTTGAACAAAGCCTCGTTTTCCGCCTGCGGCCGGCCGTCGGCCAGCACCGCCTGTCGCAGGACCCCGAGGATGTCCACCAAAATCTTATATTCCGACCCGAATTTTTTTTCAAGTTCCAGCCGCAGGTTACGGGCCAGGGCCGGACTCCTGCCGCCCGTGGACACGGCAATGGTCAGTTCTCCCCGCCGGACCGTGGCCGGCAGGATGAAGCTGCAGTACTGCGGCACGTCGGCGACATTAAGCAGAACCTGTCGGCCTTCGGCCTCGGCATGAATCCGGCGCTGGACATCGCCATCGTCGGTGGCGGCGATGGCGAGAAAAACCTCAGCCAGATCGCCCTCCCGGTATAAACGCGCCTCCCAGGCCAGCAGCCGGTCCTGATAAAGGGCGAGCAGCCCGGCGGTCAGTTCCGGGCTGATCACCGTCACCCGGCCGCCGCAGGCGAGCAGCCCCTGCACCTTGCGCTCCGCCACCCGGCCGCCGCCGATCACCACGCACTGCCTGCCGTCCAGATTCAAAGAGACCGGATAATAGGACATGCTTCTCCCTACCCCCCCAAAATAAAAAGCACCAGGGCCGCCACCAGAAATCGGTAATAGGCGAACACCGCCAGGGTGCTGCTCTGCACAAATCGAATCAAGAAGGCGATACAGAGGTAGCCGGCCACTGCTGCCGCCGCGAAACCGGCCAGATAGTGGCCGAGTTGGCCGGCCATTTCCCACTGCCGCACCATGGCGGGCAGATGGTAGACCCCGGCCCCGAGGATGACCGGCGCCGACAGCAGAAAGGAGAAGCGTGCCGCGGCCTGCCGGTTTAGCCCCAGGAAAAGCCCGGCCGTGATGGTGATGCCGCTGCGCGACACGCCCGGCACAATGGCCACGGCCTGGGCGAGGCCGACCAGCAGCGCATCCGGCAGGGAGAGAGACTCCATGGCCCGTAACCGTCCGCCCCAGCGCTCGGCGGCCAGCAACAGCACGCCGCCGGCGGCCAGGGCCGCGGCAATCGCCCAGGGAGCCCGGGTGGCCGCCTCGATCGTCTTTCCCCACAGGACGGTGAACAAAACGGCCGGCAGCGTACCCAGGACAATATAAAACGCCAGCCGCCGGTATAAGTCGCCGGCATGGCCGCCCTCCCGGTAGTTGATCAGATAGCCGGCCATCCGCAGAAAATCCTGCCGGAAATAGACCAGGACCGCGGTCAGGGTGCCCATATGGAGGGCCACATCAAACGGCAAGCCGATGCCGGTCAGCCGCAGGTAGTGTTCGGCAAGTGCCAGATGTCCTGAGCTGGAAACGGGCAGAAATTCCGTGGCACCCTGCAACAGGCCGAGAATGATCGCATCGGTAATACGCATCACGGGAACTTGCCGGGGCAGATCAACGGGCCGCCGCCATGGCGAACTGCGCCTGGATGTCCTGTTTCAGCACATCGTGATCCGTGTATCCGAGATATTTCTGGACAACCTGTCCCTCCCGGTTAACCAGGAAGGAAACCGGTATGCCGCTTACCCCACCGAATCCCCTGGTCACCTGCTGATCAGCCATGGCCACCGGGTAGTTGATCCCGTATTTTTCCACCAGCCGGCGCACCAGATCGATGCCGCCTTCATCCACGGAAAGGCCGAGCACGGAAAATCCCCGGGCGGCGAATTCCTTCTGCAACTCGATGAAGGCCGGCACCTCCTCCATGCAGGGCGGACACCAGGTGGCAAAAAAGGAGACCAGCAGCACCCGGCCCCGATAGGCATCGCTGTCAACCGCCTCGCCCGCCACTGCCGGCAGCACGAAATGCGGCGCCATGAAAACGCCCTGCTCGGGCAGATTCCGCGCGGGACCGGCCGCACCCTGGCCGCCGCCCCCGGACTTGTCCCGTTCGCAGGCGCTCACCGACAGAACGAGCAGCAGGGCAAACAGGATTACAGCATAATTTCTCATTTTTTCTCAACCCTTGAAACGTACCAGCCGGACAGCCGCGCTGCAAACAGCAACGGCGACACCAAACGCCTGACACCGGCAATTCTTTGCAAGCGGACACCATAATCCTCTCTTTGCAAGCGGACACCATAATCCTCCTTGCCTATTAAATCAAGGGACCTGCGCAGCCGACCGGCAACCAACTCAAAGCCGTTGACTTAAGGAAACAATCAATTGCGATCTAACAGCGAATATCGAACAAGGAACCGCAGAATCATGAAGTGGCTACACTTCGACATTCCTTGTTCGATATTCTGCGGTTCAAAAATACAGAATTCGTTTAAGCCGACGGTCTTGGCGACCAACTCCACGGTTGAACTCTCCCTGCGACTATGGCATGCTGCGCTGCACAATCCCCAGCAACCCAGCTCTGCCAAACAGTCAGAACAACGAGAAGGAAAAACTAAAAACAAGGAAAGACTGTGGCGTTTCTCCCCTCCAAAAAATGGCAGGTCTTCTCGGTGGTGGCCATGGGCGTTTTCATGTCGACCCTGGACAGCAGCATGATCAATATCGCGCTGCCCGCCATCATGAAGGAGTTCCACAGCTCGCTAGCCGTCACCCAATGGGTGGTGCAGATCTATCTGCTGACCATTACCGTGTCCCTGCTTTTCTGGGGTCATCTCGGCGACCGCCTGGGTCGCAACCGCATCTATCCGGCCGGCATGCTGCTCTTCGGCGTCTGCTCCCTGGTCTGCAGCCTCGCCACCCAAATTTATTGGCTGATCATCTGGCGTTTCGGCCAGGGCCTGGGTGCCGCCATGATGATGGCCACCGGCCCGGCCCTTATCAAGGAGATCTTTCCACCCGGCCGGCTGGGCCGCAGCCTGGGGTTGATCGGCGTGGCGGTCTCCGCCGGGCTCATGGCCGGCCCCTCCCTGGGCGGCTTTCTGGTGGAATACTTTTCCTGGCGCTCGCTCTTTTTCGTCACCGCCCCCCTGGGCCTGCTCTATGCCGTGCTGGCCACGCTCGTTCTACCTAAAACACCAGCCGCCTCCCTGCGGAAATTCGATCTGGCCGGCAGCAGCACCTGGGCCGTCGGCATCGCCTGCGTCACCCTGGCCCTTTCACTCAGAGCAACAGGCGCTCTCCTGCTGCTCGGCCTGGGCCTTTTTTCCATCATCCTCTTTCTTCGGCATGAGGCCCGGACCGCACAGCCGATTCTGCCGGTCGCTCTGTTCAGAAAACGGTTCTTCAGCACCGCCGTGCTCAGCTCCATGCTCTCCTTTGCCGTGCTCTACGCGGTGATCATTCTCATTCCCTTTTTCCTGGACCGTGTCCAGGGGTTGACCGCCACCCGCATCGGCATGATCATGCTGGCCATCCCGCTGGCCGCGCTCATGGTCGGCCCGCCGGCCGGCTGGCTGTCGGATTATATCGGCGCCCGTCTCCTCACCACCCTTGGTTTTCTGATCAGCACCGCCGGCCTGCTGTTTCTGACCGGGCTCACCGCCGAAACCCCGCCGCTGTCGGTCGCCCTGCGCCTCGCCTTTCTGGGCTGCGGCCAGGCCATGTTTCTATCGCCGAACAGCGCCTCGGTGCTCAAACGGGTCGGCAACCACCAGGCCGGTATCTCGGCTGGCCTTTTGGCCACGGCCCGCAATCTGGGCATGCTGCTCGGGGTGGCCCAGGCCGGCTTTGTCTTCGCCTATTTTTACGCCCGACACACCGGCGGCCTGGACCTGAAGGACTTCACCCCGGATCATATTCAGCCCTTTCTGACGGCCCTCAGGGCCTCTTTCCTGAGCACGGCCGCAATCGGCCTCTGCGGCGTCTTCGCCTCCTGGCAACGGGGCCCGACCCGGCAGGATGACAATCCCGATCCGGAAAGCTAAAAGCTTGGAAAATGCGCGGGGTTTACCCGAAGGGAACAAGCGGCAGTTGGAGGATGACTTCAGTGCCTTCGCCCTCATGGCTCTTCAGCGAGAAAAGCCCGCCGTGGACCTTGGCGATCCGCTCCACCAGGGTGAGCCCCAGGCCGGTGCCGTAGGTCTTGGTGGTGAAGAAGGGATCCGTGGCCCGTTCGATGTGGGGCGTCTGGATGCCCTGCCCGGTGTCGCTGATCGACACCTGCACCCAGCCGTCGGCCTGCCGGGCGGCAATGGTCAGGTTGCCGCCGTCGGGCATTGCCTCCATGGCGTTTTTCACCAGATGCAGAAGGGCCTGACGGATCTGCTTGATATCCGCCTCCAGAATCGGGTCCGGCTCCGGCAGATCGAGGTGGTAGACGATATGCTGCCGCTCCAGACTGGTCTGCACCAGCATGATGGTCTTTCTGATCAAGGGATACAGCGAGGTGATCTCCTTTTGCGACACCCCTTCGCCGACAAAATCAAACAGATCCTCCAGGGTGGTCTCCACCCGGACGGTTTCTCGAATCATCATATTGAGAAATCTCAGCCATTCCTCGTCCTTGACCCGCCTGGCGAGCAACCGCGCCACCCCGCCGATGGAGGTGATCGGATTTCTTAGGGCATGGACAAGCTGGGCCGCCATCTGACCCAGGGCCGAATACCGTTCCGCCTCGACCAGCAGGTCCTTGCTCTTTTCAACCTCCTGGGTCATGGCCTCGAGTTCGCCGATTTTCTTCTGCATCCCCATGTAAAGGTGGCTGTGCTCAATGGCCAGGCTGGCCTGGCTGGCAAACAATTCCAGGGAGTTGACATGGTCCCGGGTAATGGGCCGCCTGGTCACGAAATGGTCGGCAATGATCACACCCAGCGAACGGCCGGGCGAATAAAGCGGCACCACCACGAAAGAATCTTCGTCCAGCAGCGCAAAGAGTTGCGGCGGCACGGGAACCTCAGCCCGGCCGTCAGTCACCAGAATGCTCCGCCGGTCCAGGGCCGCTTTGATCAGCAGATGCTCGCAGTCTTCAATCGGCACCCGGAGCTGGCGGACCATCTCGTTTACCCGGAGATCGCCGTTCAGGCAGCTGACCTTCAGATTGTGGACAATATCCATGAAGTCGAGCTTCTTCTCCTGGAGTTCATGCCACACCTGACCGGCCCGCTCCCGGCAGTCGGAGCCGATGGCCATCCGCCCTTCCAGAACCGTGCCGTCTTCGTTGAACAGGACCAGAAAGGCCCGGTTGAAACGCAACCCCTCTTCGGCGGTGATGCCGACCAGAACCGCTTGCAGGATCTCGTCCAGGGCCACCGTACTCAGGTAGGCCGTATTCATCTTCAGGGAAAGCTGATGAAAGATCTGGATCCGGAAATGGGCCTTTTCCAGGTCGGTCTGGTACTGATAATTCTCAAAGATGAGCCGCCGCCGCTCCAGCACCCGGCGCACGACAAAGAGGATTTCGTCGAACTGCACCGGTTTGGACAGATAATCGGCCGCACCCTTGCGGATGCACTCCATGGCCACATGTACATCCGCTACGCCGGTGAGCATGACCACGCCCAGATCAGGGTGGCGGCTCACCAGGTCGGGCAGCATGGCGATGCCGTCGGCATCCGGCAGGCCGATGTCCAGCAGCACCAGGGCGACACTGCCGCCGGCAAGCAGGCGGTAAAGCTCCGCCGCGCTGCCGGCCTCAAGGATCGTCAACCCCTGATGCTCAAGATAGATCTTCAGGGGCTGGCGGATGGCCGGATCATCGTCGACAATCACCAGGACCTCGCCGGGCCGCAAGAGCTTATCGACGGCCAAGGAGGCCTGCTGGTGTATGGCGGGTATGTTTCTCTGCATTGCGGCTACTTCTTTGATAACCGTTTAGCCTATTAATTTTACGTCACATTTCAGAAGAACCCAGAAGTCAGGAGTCAGAATTCAGGAGAAAAAACATTCCCTTACCCGGATGGTTCAATTTATTCTGCCTGAATCCTGGATTCTGAATTCCGCGGTACGTGCATCCGGCTTATGGGCCGACTTGGCAAGGCCGGCGATTCTTCGTAAAATCCAACATAAACCTGTGGCGGCGCGACTGTCAAGCGTCTTGACGATGAGGCCGGCGACTGCGGCGGTCTTGTCAAAAACCGCCAAACCCTATACACTGGCAGCCATGATTTTTTGTGCGCCACCCATGCATTGCCATCGGAACATCCATGGCTGACACCGTCCAGGTACTGGAAAAAATTTTCGGGCCGACGGGTAAGCTGGCCCACCGGCTGCCGCATTACGAACAGCGGCCCGACCAGATCCGAATGGCCGCCGCCGTGGCTGCCGCCCTGCGAGAGGAAGCGGGCCGCACCCTGGCGGTGGAGGCCGAAACCGGTATCGGCAAGACCCTGGCCTACCTGGTGCCGGCGGTGCTGAGTGGCCAGCGGGTGGTCATCTCCACCAACACCCTGAATCTGCAGGAACAGATCCTGCGTCAGGAGATTCCCTTTATCCGCCGCCATCTTGACCCTGAGCTCTCGGCCCTGTGCGTCAAGGGCCGCCAGAACTATCTCTGCCTGCACCGCTGGCACCAACTGCAGGCCGGCCAGCAGCAGCGCCTGTTCACGGCCGACGCCACAGTCACGGCGATCGCCGCCTGGCTCGAAGATACCAGGACCGGCGATCGGGCCGAACTGCCCTGGCTGCCGGACGGCGCCCCTATCTGGCAGGAAATCAGCGCCACGGCCAGCCAGTGCCTCGGCAGCCACTGCCCGGAGGAGACCGCCTGTTTCATCAGCCAGCTGCGCCGCCAGGCTGCGGCCAGCCGTCTGCTGATCGTCAACCATCATCTCTTCTTCGCCGATCTGGCCCTGCGCCGCTCAGGCTTTGGCGAGGTGCTGCCCCGCTACGAATCGGTGATTTTCGACGAGGCCCATCATCTGGAAAATGTCGCCACCCAGCATTTCGGCGCCTCGTTCAGCCATTACCAGGTACTCGACCTGGCGAACGATCTGACCCGGCTGGCGGAAGCGCGCCTGCCGGCCAAGGAGCAGGAAAGCCTCAGGCAGGCGGCCTGGGCCCTGGCCGAACAGACCGACCGTTTCGCCGCCCTTTTTCCCCGGGAAAGGGGCCGCTTCCCCCTGCAGGATTTTCTGGCCGCCACCCCGGCCTGGCCTGTGGAACTTTCGGAACTGCAGGCCAGATTCGACCGGCTCGCCGGCCGGCTGCAGA
>MGTE01000100.1:0-765 GCA_001799275.1 Deltaproteobacteria bacterium RIFOXYD12_FULL_57_12 | reverse complement strand
CTGAAAGCTTGACCTTGTTTCATGGCTTTTATGCTATAGGGGGTTAGAATGAAAAAAATTTCGCTGGTTATTTTAATTTTATTTTTTGGTTTGGCAAACATTATGAATGCTGAGGTTAAGGTTCCGTTTGGCTCGGAAGTCGGCCATGTTCTATTTTTGAATGAGAATAACGTAAAAGAAGTCATTGGAACTCCACTCCCCGTGGGTCCATTGTCATTTCGAGTAGTTCAAGGAAAAACCTTTGTTTTGGACTCGCTTGGGGGCCGCCTGGCCCTGTTCAACAACTCCGGAAGCCTGGAAAAATCTTTTACCCTCACCGCCGCCTCCTCACCGCAATGTTTTGGAGATATTGCCATTGAGATGGAATCCGCTGAGGCATCGCCCATGTGGATTACCAACACTCTTACCCAGGAGATTATTAAACTTTTCTCTGATGGAAAGCAGGAATTTGTTATCGGAGGACTTGGGCAAAAACCCGGACAGTTCATGGATATTTCCAGAATTGAAGTCGGAAAATCCGGGCAATTATATGCCTGGGACAAAGGTCGAGAGGTTGTTTCCATTTTTGACAGCAAGGGAAAGTTTTTGCGGGAAATTCTGAATATTTCTGCCGGGTTTTGTCTCGACAGCCAGGAAAGCATTTTTTCCGGTATTTGGAGCGAATCGACGAAAGGACTTGATTTCTATGTTGAATCTTTCGATGGAAAAAAACAAATACTAAAGACAGATATTGTTTCTGAAGTTCCCCCCAAAGTCTGGCTTAAA
>MGTE01000099.1:5051-5145 GCA_001799275.1 Deltaproteobacteria bacterium RIFOXYD12_FULL_57_12 | reverse complement strand
CCTGGGCCGTTGCCACGGGCGGCTGATTAAGATTCACCACCACCTGCCGGCTGGCTGACGCGGTTTGCCCCTGGGAATCCGTGGCTGTCACTGT
>MGTE01000099.1:3062-5000 GCA_001799275.1 Deltaproteobacteria bacterium RIFOXYD12_FULL_57_12 | reverse complement strand
CGCACCGATGGCTGGCTCAATCTGGCAGGAAACCGCGTCCGTGGCGATCCAGGAAAGCACACTTGTTGCGCCGGCCATGATTTTTTCCGGATTCGCCTGCAACGACACCTCGGGCCTGGTCAGTCGCAGGGTGAGAAAGGTGCCGGGCTTACCGTTGATCTCCACCGTAAGGGCGTTCTCGCCGGCCGTTAAGTTGACAAGGGCCTCCAGAGTATAAACCTGCTTGTTGAAATCGCTCGGACTGAAGACCTCCACCCCGTTGAGGAGGACTCGGGCGTTGCTCACCACGTTGTCCACCCGATTCTCGCCTACCACCTCGCCGTTCTGGATAAAGAGTCGGGCCGGGCCGGCAGTGGCGGTCAGCGTGTCGTTGAACACCGTGGTCCCGTTTTCAACCCGGAGGTATTTTTTGGGACCGAACAAGGCGGCGGCATCGGCCGCGCCGCACAGAACCAGACTCAGGATGACAATCAGAAAGAACGCAACGGTTTTCTTCATGGGATACCTGTTCTCAAGAGGTTGAGGGTTACGAAAAGCAGGATTGCGATCTGCTCCATCAAAGCCACGTGCCGAGAGGGCATCTCCTGGCATGCAGCCTCTGTTTGTTGAACAAGAAAACAACGGAAATGCAACAACAAAAACTAATAGTACCAGTACTAGGGCCGACCTAGTACTATCGACCGGAAAGCCTTGCTGGGAGCGGAAATGAATATGTCAGGGCAGTACTAGGTCTGGGTGTTTTTGGAGGTGAATTTTTTTTGCAGGAGTTTTTAAAAAATAACAAAATCAAGGCGTTATGCTGTCATTGCTGTCGGCGCTGGTAAAAAAAGCGAAATCTCCCGGATACTCCATTTTTGCATGATATTTCCCAGAAAGCGCTTTTCCAGTTTTCCTGAAATATCTTTTGTATCGGCATGTTACTCGATTTTCCAGGTTGAACCAACGAGGCTGTTTCGGCAAATTTGCGCAAAACGAAAAACAGCGGGTCGCTGCGGTGATGCGACCGAACCGGCCGGCCTGGCGTTTTCCAAACAACAACGAGGTTGGCACTGTGTTTGATCCGCAGGGCAAGGTCGTTCCGGTCACCGATGGTCCGGCGGGATCGGCAAGGCGATCGCTGGCAGGTTTGCTATGAGCGGCGCGTAACAAGCAACTCCAGCCGCCGCGCGTATTCACCAGCCCCAGAGCTGATCGCGCCGCACCCAGCCGGTCAGCCCAGATTCATGCCTGACCTTGACCCACTCCTTCTTCCTGGCAATATTCTTTAGCACCACGCCATAGGCCGCTTCTCCCACCACCTCCTGCTTCGGACCCGGCCCTTTTCGAAGACTGATCCGCGCCTGCCGGTTGCCGTTTGCCTTGACAATGAAATAGGGCTCCCTGGAAACCTGCTTCTTGGCGACCCAACCCACATCATGTTCAAAATCGGTTAGCTTGAGCCAGGTGCCCTGAGTGTCGATGATCCTGAGCGGTACGCCGCGACCCAATTCCCAGAGAACCGGGCGTTTTTCACCAGGCCCGGCATGC
This sequence comes from Deltaproteobacteria bacterium RIFOXYD12_FULL_57_12, assembly GCA_001799275.1. Lineage (GTDB taxonomy): Bacteria > Desulfobacterota > Desulfobulbia > Desulfobulbales > BM004 > YD12-FULL-57-12. Next base: position 3,473 of record MGTE01000099.1, on the reverse strand, counting down.
ATGGTTGTCTTGTCCTGGGCAATGCTTACCATGTCGCTGGTCTTGATTTTGGGGCCGGCGGCAACGCCGGAGACGGCCGAGAGAACCACCAGGACCACCGCAAAGATTGCTCTGATCAATATCCTGTTCAACATATTCGTCCTTATCGTGGCGCGGACCTTGGCCGCGGCGCAATGTAAAAAGTGAAGTGTCATTCTATGCGGTGCGGGCGGGCCGGGAAGGGCATCTTCTCCCAACCGGCAGCCCGCCGATCTCGACCGAGATGGCATCGAACCGGCAGGCCTTGTCCATGCAGGCCAGACAGGTGATGCATTCCGCGTCCTCGGGGTTTTCGTTGAACTTTACCCCCATGGGGCAGACCTGGTGACAGGCCTGGCAGTTCGTGCAGTTTTTCGGGTGGAACCGGAGGGT
>MGTE01000099.1:809-3052 GCA_001799275.1 Deltaproteobacteria bacterium RIFOXYD12_FULL_57_12 | reverse complement strand
GCAGAACGGCCGGCTGGCCAGAATGCTCCAGACCATGAAAAAAACCAGGATGATCGCCTTGTTGAGAAAAAGCAGGCCAACGGTGCGGCGCAGCTCAGGCTGCAGGAGCAGCAGGGGAAAACCAGCCTCCAGCGTGCCGGCCGGGCAGACGAATTTGCAGAACCACAGGGTACCGAAGCCGAACTGGTTCACGGCCACGGCCGGCAGCAGGATGACAAAGAAGAGGAGAAAGCCGTATTTAACAAAACGCAACCCGCGCGGCACCGCGAATTTTCTTGAAGGAATCTTGTGCAGCAACTCCTGGAACAAGCCGAACGGACAGGCCCAGCCGCAGATAAGGCGACCGAAGAGCGCGCCGAATACACCGAGCGCGCCGAACACGTAGAAACCGACATAGTACTGGCCGGCCGCCAGGGTCGGCCGCAGGCCGGCCATCAACTGCTGCAGGGAACCAATCGGGCAGAAGGTGGTCGAGGCGGGACACGAATAACAGTTCAGGCCCGGCGAGCAGATGACCTTGAGCGGCCCTTGATAGATGTTGCGGGTAAAGGGAAAGGACCAATAACCATTCACCAGCAGGACGAGCAACGCCTGGACCCATTTTCTGACGACTTCCATGGTTATTCCCAGGCCTTTACCCAATCCCGATGCAACTGAGGCAGATGCTGACCGCCTGCTCAAGGACCCGCCGGGGTTCGCCCGCCGCAACCCCGAGCGCAAACAGAATCACAAAAAAGAGCAGCACCAGAAAAGGTGCCTTCCTGACCGGTGCGGGCCGCTGATCCGCACGGCCCTGCACCTCTCCGGCCTCTTTGCCGTTATGCCGCACTGTCACACCTCATCAGTAGCTATACGACCGCACCCGTCGATATTCCGCTGCCTGGCCAAAACCGAGGCGGTTTTGTCGCCGAGCCGCACCTGTTTGTCGCGACGATCGTCAATGGTGATCTGGGTCACCACCCGCATGGCACCCCGCTTGAACGGGATCTCGGCCAACCGGCCGGCCAGGGCCAGCAACGCCTCGCTTTCGCCTTCGATCGTCGTGCCCATGTCATTCAGCACATAAAAAAATCCCTGCCGAGCCAACTCGCTCTGGATCTCGGCGACAACATCACTCAGTCCGGAAGAACCCGTGCCCAGCGGGATAACGGTCAACTGCATCAAAGCCATAGAACGCCTCAAAAGTCTTTTATGCCGGGTTGGTTTTCCGGCTGTTTGCCCCATCATGATAATTCCCGCAGAAAATTGCAAGCCGCAACAAGAGCAGGCGTGGTATACCTGCGCCAGGTTCACCACAGATCTTTTTGCTTTTGTTGCTACTAAATGGTAGTAATTACCACCTGCGAACTGGAAACCTTTTTCTCTTGAGACCTTAAGCAACATGGCACACACCTCCGACTTTCTGGTCATCGGCAGCGGCATATCAGGGCTGTCCTTTGCCCTGAAGGCCGCCAGCCTGGGCACCGTCACCATCATCACCAAGAAGGCCAGGGTGGACTCGGCCACCAACCTGGCCCAGGGCGGGATTGCCGCGGTGCTCTCCGCCGAGGATTCCTTTGAGTTGCATGTGCAGGATACCCTGCGCTCCGGGGCCGGACTCTGCAAGGAAGAGGTGGTGCGGATGGTGGTGGAGAACGGCCCGGCCCGCATCCGGGAACTCCTGGAGCTGGGCGTCCATTTCAAGACCGCCGAACAGGACCCCGGCCATCTTGACCTGGGCCGGGAAGGCGGCCATTCGGCCCGGCGCATCGCCCATGCCCTTGACCTTACCGGACGCGAAATTGAGCGAGCCCTTTTAGACAAAGTAGCCCGGACCCCGGCCATCACCGTTCTTGAAAACCACCTGGCCGTTGACTTGTTGATTGCCTCCCGGGCCGGGATCAAAACGCCGGCCCCTTTTAGCGACCGCTGCCTGGGCGCCTATGTCCTTGACCGTCAGGATAATTCCGTGCACCGCTATCAGGCCAAGGTCACCATGCTCTGCTCCGGCGGCTGCGGCAAGGTCTACCTCTACACCACCAACCCGGACATCGCCACCGGCGACGGGCTGGCCATGGCCTTCCGGGCCGGTGCCCGGGTCGCCAACCTGGAGTTCATGCAGTTCCACCCCACCTGCCTCTATCATCCGAAGGCCAAAAATTTTCTGATCTCCGAGGCAGTGCGCGGCGAAGGCGGCCGGCTGATCGACGAGCGCGGCAACCCCTTCATGCAGAAATACGACCCGCGCGGCGACCTGGCCACCC
>MGTE01000099.1:0-778 GCA_001799275.1 Deltaproteobacteria bacterium RIFOXYD12_FULL_57_12 | reverse complement strand
CAAGGCTTCGGGCAAGCCCGCCTCGATCCCGGCTTGAGCCAAGGTCTCAGCGAGCAGGAACACATAGGCCGGGCCGCTGCCCGACACAGCGGTCACTGCGTCCATCAAGGTTTCGTCGGAAATCCAGGAGACCTCGCCCACCGCCGAGAGTAGATCAGCGCATATGGCCTTGCGGCGTTCGTCCACCCGGGAGTTGGCGCACAGCACGCTCACCCCCCGACGCGCCGCCGCCGGGGTGTTGGGCATGGCTCGGACGATGGCCGCTTCGCTGCCCAAGATGTTCTGGAAATAGGCGAGGGTCTTGCCCGCTGCGATGGATAGAAACACGGTCGCCGGTCCAACCAAGGAGCGGTAAGGCGGCAAGACCGTGTCCATGACCTGAGGCTTAACCGCAAGGATCACCACCTCGGGAATAGACCCGGAGGGAAGGCTGTCGGGGTCGGAGGCCGCGTGAACCCCTAGGCGGGCGAAATCCTGGCACGCCTGAATGTTGGGTTCGACCACGCACACTTCGCCGGGAGCCATGCCACGGTCCAGCCAGCCGCCCAGCAAGGCCCCGCCCATTTTTCCACCCCCAACTAGAAGAATCGTCGGCATAGGGCCTTACGCCTCGCCAACAGTGTCGATCAGGGCCGCCGCGATAGCCTCTTTGGCCGTCTTGCCGCCCCACCCAACGAAGTGGAAAGCCGGATAAAAACGCTCGCATTCCCCCACCGCAATGTCCACCAGCTTGGCCATAGCCTCCTCGGTGGCACCGCCGCTCGGCATCAGCAAAGTG
>MGTE01000098.1 GCA_001799275.1 Deltaproteobacteria bacterium RIFOXYD12_FULL_57_12 | reverse complement strand
AGCCGGTGAGAAAACCGTGGGTGGCGACCCGGCCAAAGGATTCCTGTAATTCTTCCCGGGCCGCGGTCAGGGCTTTTTTCCGGTCGGCCGCATTGGCGTCGAGCATCAGGCGATAGGCGGCCACCACCCTGGCTACGTACTCGGCGTTCTTCATCCGGCCTTCGATCTTGAAGCTCATCACCCCGGCGGCGGCCAGCTGCGGCAGGAGGTCGATGGCGCAGAGGTCGCTCGTTGAGAAAAAATAGCCTGGCCGGTCGTGCAGGGTATAAAGCCGTCGGCAGGGCTGGGCGCAACGGCCGCGGTTGCCGCTCGCGCCGCTCAGATACGAGGAAAACAGGCACTGGCCGGAAATGGAAAAGCAGAGGGCGCCGTGTACGAAATGTTCGAGTTCGAGGGTGGATCGAGCGCGGATGGCGGCGATTTCGTCCAGAGTGAGTTCGCGGGCGAGCACGGCCCGGGAAAAGCCCATCTTCTGCAACTGGTTGACGCCGGCGCTGTTGTGGATGGTCATCTGGGTGGAGGCATGCAGGGGCAGGCTGGGGAAAAAGCGGCGGACCAATCGCCCGAGGCCGGCATCCTGAATGATCAGTGCATCGACGCCGATATCCGCGAGGCCCGCCAGGATGTCGAGGACTCTCGGCAGTTCGGCTTCCTTAATCAACGTGTTGCAGGCCAGATAGAGCCGGCGGCCCTTCTGGTGCGCATAGACGGTCATTTGCGCGATTTCGGTCAGTGTGAAATTTTTGGCCTTGGCCCGGGCCGAGAATTCGGTAAGGCCGCAATAGACAGCGTCGGCGCCAGCGTCGAGCGCGGCGATAAAGGCCTCGATGCTGCCGGCCGGGGCAAGTAGTTCTGGCTTGTCGGGCATGATCGGATAACGAGGAAAGGTTGAATCGGCAAACGGTTGACGGATTTTTTACGGATCAAGCAATGGTTGAGTCCGGGCCGGCAGTAGTATACTATAGAACGGTGTTGAGCGTCGTTGGTTTATGGCACGTGAACGATATTTTCATGCGGCAGGCCCATGATCAAGAAAAAACCCTTTGGCAACACCCTGAAGGAACAGCTGATCGCCAATGCCCAGGACCGGCTCTATTCCTTTGTCCTGGCAGGCCAGACCGTGCGCGGCGCCGTGGTCAACGGCGTGCGCATGGTGAACGAGATGCGGGCCAACCACGAACTGGGCATCCTTGAAACTTTTGCTCTTGGTCATGCCTATCTGGCCGCCGCCCTGCTGGCCTCCTCGCTCAAGGGCAACGATGTGATCGGCCTGAAAATCGACTGCTCCGGTCCGCTCAAGGGTCTGGTGGTCGAGGCCAATGCCTTCGGCGAGGTGCGCGGCTATCTGAAGCGGGTGCCGATCCCGGTGGAAAAACCCCTGGAGTCCTTTGATCTGTCGCCATTTCTCGGGGCGGGTTTTCTGACCGTCACCCGTTATCTCGAGGATGCCAAGCAACCCTTTGCCGGCAATGTCGCCCTGCAGTACGGCAACATCGCCCTGGATCTGGCCCATTATTTTCTGATCTCCGAGCAGTTGCCCACCGCAATCAACCTGAGCATCCAGTTCGACCGGGACGGCGAGGTGATTGGCGCTGGCGGCCTTCTGCTCCAGGCCATGCCCGGCGCCAGCCAGGAGGAAATGGCCGTTCTGGACAAACGGGTCGCCGAGCTGCCTTCCCTGGGAATCACCTTTGCCAAGAACAGCGATGCCCGACAATTGGTTGCCGATCATTTTGCCGATTTTTCCCCGGAGTTTCTGGCTGACTACCGGATTGAGTTTTTGTGCCGCTGCAATGAGGGGAGAATTCGTGAAATACTCCTGGCCCTGCCAGAGGAAGAACGGCGCGACATTGTCGCGAACGGCCCTTTTCCGCTGGAAATCCGCTGCCACAACTGCAACACGCCGTACCGGTTCGGTCACTCAGAACTTGCGACGATTTTCGCCTGAGCAATTACCACGGTCAGACCCCAAAGGAGAAAAAATGGCCAAGCAGGCTTTCCGAACGGTTAAGCAGCGTCCGGCTGTCACCATTCCCATCAACTCCGAAACCATTCGTCTCTCGCAGCTCCTGAAGCTGGCCGATGCGGTGCAGGACGGCGTGGAAGCGAAGATCCGTATTCAGGAGGGGTTGGTGCAGGTGAACGGCGAGGTGGAAACCCGGCGTGGCCGCAAGCTCCGGGCCGGTGACCGGGTTGCATACGCCGGCGGGGTTTACGTGGTGGGACACGGCGCCGCCGGACCGGAGTGACATAGCGGTGGGACTTGCGGCAAAAGGCAATGCCATCGATTATCAAAGAACTGGATTTCATCGGGCTGGGCTGGTATACCTGAATTAACCGTTGTCCGTTGTCACCTATTGGGAAACATTATGGGAAAAAAGAACTGCTGGGAAGTGAAGCAATGCGGCCGCGAACCGAGCGGCGCCAAGGCGGATGAACTCGGGGTCTGTCCGGCGGCGGTGGAAATAAGACTGCATGGCATCAACAATGGGAAGAATGGTGGCCGGGCCTGCTGGGCGATGAGCGGCACCATGTGCTTCGGCTCCGTGCAGGGGACCTTTGCCAAAAAAATTGGCAACTGCCTGCACTGCGATTTTTTTGAACTGGTAAAGAAGGAAGAAGGCAATGGTCTGGTCAGCACCAAGGATCTCCTGGAAATTCTAAAAAAAAGATAACTACTCAGGTTGATAGTCTGACAGACTAACCAACCTGAACAGTGAGACACCATCATGCATATACAGAAACTTGAGGAGATACTGACGCCGCTGGTGATCAGCGTCTCGCCGGAGACCATGATTGACGAAGCCTTGCAGCTGATGCGGGTCAAGAGCATCAGCTGTATTATCGTGCTGCAGGAGGCAAATCCGGTCGGCATCGTCACCGAGCGGAATATTGTCAAAGCCATTGCCCGGCAGCCCAGGGAATTCGCCAATCGGCCGATCCGGGAAATCATGAGTTCGCCGGTCATCACCGCGCCCAGGGGCATGGACATCTTCGAGGCCTACAACCTGCTATCCACTCGGGGTGTGCGTCATCTGGCAGTGGTGGACGAGGCGCTCAATTTGGTCGGTGTTGTCACGCTATCCAACATTGTCGAGCATCTCTCCTATGAGTCGTTTGTCGAACTGAAGCGGGTATCGCAGGTCATGACCAGAGTCATCTCCACTGTTTCCCGGCAGACCAGCGTCCGGCAGGCCCTGGTGGCCATGGCCGATAATTCGCTGAGTTGCATCGTGGTGGCGGATGGCAGAAAACCGGTCGGCATTATCACCGAACGTGACGCCTCGCGGCTGCTTATCGATTCCCTCGACCTTGACCGTCTGACCGTGGCCGAGGTGATGACCTCTGATTTGCAGACCGTGTATGGTGATGCCTCGTTAGCCGAGGCGGTCGATATCATGAAACGCCGGCGGCTACGGCGGCTGGTGGTGGTCGACCGGCAAGGCAACATCGAGGGGTTGACCACCCAGTCGGACATCGTCAGGGGGCTTGAGGGCAAATACATCCAGGCCCTTAACGAGTTGATCAGGGAAAAAGATGATGTTATTCAGACCACTTCCCGGGATCTCGCTGAGAAGACGGTTTATCTGGACAACATCCTCCGGTCCTCTGTTGATTACGGCATGCTGGCTGTTGATCTCAACCAGCGGGTCGTGTTTTTTAATCCCGGCGCTGAGCAGCTCCTCGGGGTGGGAGCGGCGGCGGTGCTTGGCCGGGACTTGCGGGCCATCCACCAGCACTGCGATACGCTGCTGGCCAGGGTCAACAAGGCCATGGACGCCATCCGGCAGGGCGAGCGGCCTTGCTTTATCATCGAGCGGCAGCACAACGGCGCGAAACGGTTTCTGAACGCCACGGCCTCCGGCATGGTTGACCGGCAAGGGGAACTTGCTGGTTTTTTTTTAATGCTGAGTGACATCACCGAGCGGAAGCAGGCTGAAGAGGCGCTTAGAAAGGCGCATGATGAACTGGAACATCGGGTAGAGCTACGCACCCGGGAGTTGTCCAGGGCGATGAACGGCACCATTGAGGCCATGGCCCTGATGGTCGAGATGCGGGACCCTTACACCTCAGGCCATCAGCGCCGGGTCGCCGATCTGGCCGCGGCTATTGCCCGGCAGTTGGGGCTTCCCGCCGATAAGATCGAAGGCATCTACATGGCCGGGCTCATTCATGATATCGGCATGGTCTGTGTGCCCACCAGTATTATCTGCCGGCCGGGCCGGCTGAACGAGATCGAACTCGGACTTGTCAGGCCGCATCCGGAAACCGGCAACAACATCCTGAAGGGGATTGAATTTCCCTGGCCGGTTGCCGCGGTTGTGCACCAGCATCATGAGCGACTCGACGGCTCCGGCTATCCCCTCGGTCTGAAGGGCGATGCGATTCTTGGCACGGCGCGTATCCTGGCCGTGGCCGACGTGGTGGAGGCACTGTCTTCCCATCGGCCTTACCGGCCCGCCTTCGGGCTTGACCAGGCCCTGGCGGAGATCATCGGCATGCGGGGCATAACCTATGACGCCGATGTTGTGGATGCCTGCGTCGCTCTCTTCAGGAAACATGCCTATGCCTTTCCGGGCCATGCCAAAAAGCAGAGTGGGCAGACTGTTCTTGCTGTAAGCGGCCAGGATCTTCGAGTCGGTCAGCAGCAGGTGGGGATTTCATAACCGCCATGCGCTTGGGCAACAGAAGAGCAGTGCGGGTGTGATGTCGATTAGCATGGCGTTCCTCTTTTTGCTCCACTCGCTTTTTTTTACTGCACAACCTTTCTGGAAATCTTCTTTGAGGACTTCGCCACGAGCATGAACTACCGAATTCAGGATCTCATCGATATCCCAAAGCTTCAAGGTCTGCTGGACAGCCTCTCTCTTGTCTCCGGCATACCCTTTGCCATCATCGATCTTGAAGGAACTATTTTTACCAGGTCAGGATGGCAGGACATCTGCACGAAATTCCATCGGGTCAATCCAGAGACCCAACGGGATTGCATCGAAAGCAATAAAAACATTGTAAGCGGTGCATCCATCTCTTCCGGACAGGCGCAGATCACCTGTCCGCGAGGTCTTATTGTTATTGCCACCCCGCTCATCATAGACGGAAACCATCTCGCCAACATTTTTTCCGGACAAATTTTCCTTGTAGAGCCTGACTGGGAGTTCTTCCGGCAACAGGCCAGGACATTTGGCTTCGACGAACAGGACTATCTTGCCGCACTCGCAAAGGTGCCTGTCATTACCCAAAAGAAACTCGACCAATATCTCTCTTTTGTCGCCGACCTTGCAAAGTCTCTGGCTTTTCAGGGGTTGAACGAATTGAGAAACCGGGAAACGCACCTGGCGCTACGGGAGAGCGGGATCAAACTTCAGGCCATGCTGGACAATATCCCGGACTTGGTTTGGCTCAAAGACCAAGAGAGCCGCTTCCTCGCGGTCAATGAGGCCTTTGGCCAGGCCTGTGGCCGCAGGCCCGTGGATTTGGTGGGCAAAACCGACCTGGATGTCTGGCCCCGGGAATTGGCCGAACGTTACCGGCAGGACGATTTTGATGTCATGGCCCTGGGCCGGCGCAAACAGGTGGAGGAGCCCCTGTCGGAAAAGGACGGGCAGACTCGCTGGATAGAAACCATCAAAACTCCCATCCGTGACCAGGCCGGCGCGATCGTCGGCACCACCGGCATTGCCCGGGACATCACCGAACGGAAACAGGCGGAAGCAACCATCCGCAAAGAGCGTGAACAGGCCCGGCAGTATCTGGATACCGCCGGCGTCATGCTGGTGGCGCTGGACACGCAAGGGCGTATCACCCTGATCAACAAGAAGGGCTGCGCTATCCTGGGCTACGATGAGCAGGAACTCCTCGGGCGGAATTGGTTTGATGTCGGTCTGTCCAAGACAAGATTCGAGGAAGTTATGGGGGTGTTTCGGAAACTCATGCAAGGGGAGTTCGCCCTTGTCGAGTATTACGAAAACCCCGTATTGACCAAGGCGGGGGACGAGCGGCAGATCGCCTTTTATAATACCTTGCTTTATGATCAGCAAGGCAGCATCGTTGGCGTTTTGTTTTCGGGAGAAGACGTCACCGAACGCAGGCGGGCGGAGGAGGAATTGCGCCTTCAAAGTGCTATACTCAACAATATGACCGAGGGTGTTTATCTTATCCGCATGGATGGCATCATTGTTTATGCCAACCTGAAATTTAAGGAGATGTTCGGTTATGATTCCGAAGAATTGATCGGCAGGCACGCCTCGATGGTCAATTACCCAACAGAGAAAGACCCTGAAGAAACGGCAAGGGAAATTCTGGATATCCTGGACAAAGAGGGCGTATGGCAGGGTGAGATACAAAACATCAGGAAGGACGGTACACCTTTCTGGTCTTATGCCAGCGTGAGTGTTTTCAGTCATTCCCAACATGGGAAGGTCCTGGTCGCGGTCCACAGCGACATCACCGAGCGCAAGCAGGCGGAGGAAGAGCGGATAAAGCTGGAACGCCGGCTCGAGCAGGCCCGGAAGGCCGAAAGTCTGGGCCGCATGGCCGGGGCCATTGCCCACCTCTTCAACAACCAGCTCGCCGTGGTGATAGGGAACCTGGAGCTTGTTCTGGACGATTTGCCGCAAGAGTCAGACTTTCGGCCGAGTCTTATCGCATCGATGCAGGCCTCTCGCAAGGCGGCTGAAACCAGTCGGCTGATGCTCGCCTATCTCGGTCAAACCACGGGGCTGAAAAAACCGCTCGATCTTGGGGAAGCCATCCGGGAAGCACTCCCTCTTTTTCACGCCTCAATGTCGGTTGATGTATCTCTGAAGACCGAGATCCCTCCACAGGGACCGTTCATCCTGGGGGACAGTGCGTACATAAAGCAGATCCTGGGCAACCTGATTACCAACGCCTCGGAAGCGATCGGTGAAGGAAAAGGGGAAATCGCCGTGTCGCTTCGCACTGTCAGCAAGGCAGAGACGCAGGGGTTGCGTTTTATCCCGTTGCATTGGGAGCCGAAGGCTGAGAATTATGTCTGCCTTTCGGTATCTGATACAGGCTGTGGGATGGATGAAACAACCCTGGAGAAAATCTTTGATCCGTTTTTTTCGACCAAGTTCGTGGGGCGAGGTCTGGGGCTGCCCGTGGTCCTGGGTCTGGTCCGGGCGCATGACGGCGCAATTACCGTTGAGAACCAACTCGATCACGGCGCCACCATTCAAGTCTTCTTCCCTTTGCATACCCAAACACTGCCATCCTTGAAAGAAGATCAGTCTGTTTCGAGCGTCCTTGAGAAGGGAGGCTTGGCCCTCGTGGTGGATGATGAGCCCATGGTTCGCGATATGGCCCAGGCGATGCTGAAGCGGAAGTTCGGGTATCAGGTGTTGGCGGCCCGTGATGGCTATGAGGCGGTGGAGATCTTCCGTGTTCGCAAAGATGAGATCAGCCTTGTGCTGCTTGACCTCAGCATGCCGGGAATGAATGGCTGGGAAACCTTGGCGCGTCTGCGAGCACTGCGACCTGACATCCGGGTGATCATTGCCAGCGGTTACGATGAAGCGCAGGTGATGCAAGGCGATTATCCGGAGCGGCCCCAGGCAGTTATTCGCAAACCTTATTCCTTGGCTGATTTAAAAGCGGTCCTTGAAAAGGTGCAAAAAGGGGGGATCGGTTCTGCCTCAGCACCATGAGCGGCTCGACGGGCTCTCCGGCTATTCTCTCGGTCTGCAGGGTGATCAGACTGTTATTGCGGTAAACGGCCAGGTAGTCCTTCTTTGTTGATTTTATTTGGAAAATCGTAAATCCCAGCACGATAGGGACGAAGGATTTGCACGCTAAAAGCGCATAATTTAAAGATGTTAGAGTCGCTCTTCTCAAGCCGAGAAATTGAGACAATATTATGCTTGACAAATTGCCCAAGTTTATATGATAAATGAATTTAAATTCATTTTCGTGGAAACCCCGTCCTCTTCGCGGTTACGCCTGATTGGGGTCAGGATGTCGCTCCTCCTGAAGTATCCCCCGCGTCGGGGAAAAAGTAAATTTCCAGAGAATCCTTAAGAGCCACGTATTCCAGGTTGTTTTTTTCCAGGTCCCAAGGTGCTGGCTGCGAATCATTCGGCCTGGTCAGTCGAAATGGAATAAATCGCTGCCATAAATCCGGAAAGGATTTGGCCACGCATTCTACCTCTCAGTTCCCAGGCGCCGGACACACGGCCAAGCCCGCCATCGCTAAGCTCATCGCCATGCGGTGGTCGTTGATTAAGGAGGTGAAGTGACCGGGCAAAGCGTATCGAGTGTTGGGTAACGGAAATTGCCAGAGAAGGCTTTCTTCTACCAACCAATTTAGATAACTAAAAAAAATGAAAGAGGTGAAAGAAATGAGAAACACGACTTTGTTTGTCCTGGCTAGCGCTTTTGCGATGGTCTTGGGCATGGCGGCGGCAGGCTCTGCTAATGCGCCGCCATGGCCTGCTAATCAGCAAGCTTTCATCCCTGATGGTGTTTTTAACACCCTTAAGGAATTGGATTGCCGGCTTTGTCACGAGGACCCAAATGTTGCCTTTAACGGCGCAAATATTCCAAACAGGCACCACCTGCTCGTCGAAAACACGGCCAAGCGTATCAATTGCGCTTATACAGCAGCCAAATTTGCCGACTGTCCGACAGCCAACAACAAGATGTACGAGTGTTATGACTGCCACAAGCTGGTATGGAATGCTGCAACCTTCAGCTACGACTTTGCGACCTTCAGGGATTGCCTCTACTGTCACGCGCAGCAATCTGGCCAGGCATCCGTGCACCACCTGACGCAGCCGGCCCAGACGTCGAACTGCAAGAAGTGCCACGCGCCCATCGACAACCCCTGGGTTTGGGAGGTGGCAAATGGCAAGCCCAAACACTACATTCCTACCTATGCAGCAAGCTTGGTCACCCCGGACAAGGCCTTGGGGACTGGGAAGGATGATCCCGTTACCCCTACCGGCCATGCAGGTCGGGGAGGCTGTGCCTTCTGCCACGGGCCACTGATGAATAATCCCCCGCTCACGGATGGGGCAACCGGCATACTCGTGTACGACAATGCATCAACCCATCATTCGGCCGGTGTTACAACTGGCCCATTTAATCCGTTGACACCCGCGGAGACCAGGCCGAGCTGTCTCATGTGCCACAACATCTACGACGACCCGTACGTCAATATCCGCGGCTGCGAGCAGTGCCACTCGGTGAAAACCCTGCACAACATCCAGGTGGATTCGCCGAAAGTCGCCAACAGAGGAAGCATCGTGCCAGGAGCAGAGGATGCCTACTGGGGTCACATCGGGGCCAACGCTGACTGCAACGGCTGCCACTTGAATTCGGCTGCCTCTGCCACAGCCCCTTATTCCGGCCCGGTCATTCCGGATGTGGGCGGTCTCAGCACCTACACCGTTACTGCCGGGGTTGATACCGAGCTTACGGTACTCGGCTCCGCATTGACCAACACCGTTCAAGGGCCTGACGGTCCGCTCGAGGCGACCTCGCAAGTCGTTCTCACGGCCGGAGATGGTACCACGGTGACCCTGACCCCGAGCACGATAACCGAGTCCTCAATGGTCGTGATCATCCCGGCCTCACTTGCTGCCGGCAACTATGAGTTGCGGGCGGTGAAGGGCCCAGCGGCCAGCGGCCCCATCGTCCTGGCAGTGAATCCCGCGGTGGCGGTCGACTCCGCGACCTGTAGCAACGGAATCGTGTCGATCTCGGGAAGAGGCTTCAGCCAGCATATAGGTGAAACTGGTTCCGGAACAGGTGTCCAGATAAAGGGCGCCGGTCCCTGCTCTGTTACCTCTTGGAACAATACCAACATCGAGGCGAACTGCGGCACATGCAACGGCACAGTCGAAGTAAGCAGCGTTTTCGGCTCGGCTCTTGATCCTAACAAGCCGCCAGTTGCGAATGCCGGCCGTGATCAGCGTGTAAGGAGAACGGCGACGGTGACTCTTAACGGCAGTTTGTCAAAAGATCTTGATGGGAGCATTACGAGCTATGAATGGGACTTCGGCGATAGGACGCGTGGGTCTGGCAAAGTCGTCTCTCATACCTATGCCTCCAGACAACGTTCCGTTACTGCAACCCTCACGGTAACTGATGACAAAGGCGTGACGAGCACAGATACCGTCGTCATAAAATTCCGTTAAGAGAATTAGTGGACTCGTTCATAAATACGTCACCAAATTTATGAACAAGCGGACTTAGGCAGAAGGGGATTTGCGATAAGCAAATCCCCTTCTGCTCTATATGAAGTAACGAACAGATGCCACATGGAAGGATTTTCGATATGAAGTGCAGGCCTTATGGAGCGCATGTACTCTTGTTTGCGATCATCTATTTTGCCCTTCTGGGTTCGGCCATGGGTGGAGAACGGGCCGTTATTATAAGATATCACCAAAGGCCCGGCCCTTCCGAGGAGGCCCTCGTCCATGGCGCCAGGGGTAAGATTAGACATACCTATCACGTGATTCCGGCCATGGCCGCAACCCTTCCGGAACAGGAGATAGCCAACATTGCAAAAAATCCTCGCGTCGCCTATGTCGAGAACGACAGCATCGTTACGGCGGTAGAGCCTTTGCCAGGGGATGAATACGTCAATTCCTGGGGTGTGGCGCACATTGGCGGCGAAGCCGTACACGCTCGTAACATAAAGGGCGCAGGGGTCAAAATAGCAGTCCTTGATACAGGGATTGATTGCACCCATGAAGACCTGAGCAATAACTGCAGGTCCGGGGCAAACTTTGTCGAATATTTTGGAGGTGTTACTGATCCTGCTAACTCGTCTGACGACAGTTGGAATAGCCACGGAACCAACGTGGCCGGGATTATCGCTGCTGAACAGAATGGTACGGGCGTCGTAGGGGTGGCTCCTGAGGCCGAAGTCCATGCGGTCAAGGTATTGGATGGAGGCGGACGTGGGAAAGCGAGTTGGGTTATTGCCGGCATCGAGTGGGCAGTGGCAAACAACATGCGTATTATCAACATGAGTCTTTCAATTGAAGAGGACTCTCAAGCCTTCGAGGAGGCGTGCAACGCCGCCGAGGCGGCGGGTCTCCTCTTGGTCGCGGCTGCAGGGAACATTGAAAATGGGCCGGTTACGAAGCCCGCGGCGTACAGTTCCGTAATCGCGGTGACCGCCACTAATCGGGCGAATCAACTCTGGTACTTGTCTTCCATTGGTCCGGAGGTGGAATTGGCCGCCCCTGGCGTATCGATATTTTCGACCTCACAAGGCAACTCCTATGATGTGCTGAGCGGCACCTCTCAGGCCGCCCCCCACGTGGCAGGGGTGGCGGCACTTATCATGTCGGCGGGCGTTGATGACGTTGACGAAGACGGGGATACGGATAACAAAGACGTGCGGCTCATGCTGCAGAATATGGCAAGAGATCTGGGTGATTCGGGTCTTGATGTGCTCTTCGGATACGGGTTGGTGAACGCCGCCGGGGTGGCGGCGATAGACGAGATGAGCTTTAGGCTCACGAAGCTTGGAACACGACCCGCGGCTAACGCCAAGACCGTTGATCTGCCGATCGGAGAATACAAGATCACCATCACAAACGATAACCTCCGCACCGTAGAGTGCAGGGTCTATAAAGACGGCGTCCTTTCCAGGCGTCTTTCCCGGACGTTCATTTTCGGAGGCCACAAACCTCAAGAGGTGGTCTGGAATCTCGGTGCGGGAAATATAGCCCTTGAGGTCGTCTTTGTGCCGAGGGGAGAGGTTGGGGGCACAGCGCAAGTCTCCATCGTTAGGGGTCTTGATGTAACGTACGGCGCACCCAGGAGATGACGAATATGATAAAATGGGAAAAACAGGTGCCGGTTTTGCTTCTGGGCTTGTTGATGGCTGCATTCATCTGGTCATACTGTCAGGTGCCGATGGCCGCGGCCGAGGACACGCCGGCCGTCAAAGAGGATGGGCGGGTGGTGGTTGCAAAGGTCAATGGCAAGCCCATCTACGAAGATCAATTGAATCAACAGGTGGAGGCCACGCTCAGTAAGTTCAAGAAGTACGGGAAGCGTGAGCCTGCTCCCGAGCTTTTGAGGCAGAAACGCGAGCAGGTACTCAGCCAGCTCATTGATAATGCGCTCGTCTATCAGGCGAGTCAGGCACTTAATGTCCCTGATATGGACGAGAGAATCGACAAGAGGCTCGGTGAGATAAGAAAGGGTCCGCAGGCATCAAGACTTACGGGCAGGAGCGATGCGGAACTTCGCGATTCGATCAGGAGTCAAATCTTCTTAGACGAATACCTGGAGAAAAACGGTATCGCAAATCCAGTCGTCCCTGAAGAGGACATAAAGGCATACTATGATAAGAACCAGGCGAGTTTTACGGCGAAGGAGAGTGTCAAGGTACGGCACATCCTGGTGAAGGCTGGCGAGGAGGCCAAGCCGGAGGAGAAGGAAAAGGCACGCGAGAAGATCGACAAGGCGCGGCAGATGATTTTGGGAGGCAAGGAGTTTGCCGTGGTCGCAAAGGAGTATTCGGATTGCGATTCCGCAGCGGCTGGAGGCGATCTGGGATACGTTGAAAAAGAATTCATGCCGCCGGAGTTTGATAAGGTGGCCTTTTCTCTGGAATCTGGAAAACTCAGCGAAATAGTTCAAACGAAGTTCGGTTATCACGTCCTGGAAGTGATTGAGCGGAAGCCGGAAGGCGTTGTGTCTTATGATGAGAACGTAAAGGAATTCATTAAGAAATTTCTTCAGGGCAACCTTAAGCGGCAGAAGCTGGCCGCGCACATCCAGGAGTTGCGCGGAAAGGCCAAGATAGAAACCTTCTTACGGTGATATGGAAAGATCGTAGGAAGTTTTGTTAAGGGGGGGACGGTGCGGAAAAGCTCCCGGATTATTTTCTTCGGTGAATGAAATGAAAAACAGCAGGTATGTTCCAACGCCGACAGATTTCTCAATGACCAGGTTTTTACATCAGAACAGACAGTTTCTTGCCGGCGGATGTCTTCTGGCGGCGCTCTTTCTCTTTCCCTGTGCGACAAGTTTGGCATACAGCGGCGGAGGATCATACGGAGGGATGACCGGAGGCGACGGCCTGCCTACAGAAGCGGATTGCCGCAGCTGTCATGACGATCTCATTGGGTTTCCTTTTCTAAACGAAACTAATGTCAACAAACACCATCTGCTGATAGGCTCGCCGATTATCCTGTCCACGATTCCGCCCGGAGCGGAGCCCGGTGAAATATACGAATGTCTCTTCTGTCATCCCTTGGATACTGTGATTTCCGATTACACGCTTTCACTGTTCAGGGACTGCCTGGTCTGTCATCCGGTTGAAACAGTGTCCGGCCCGCCGCGGATGCAGCACGGCAGCAACCGTCATCATGAGCTGGGCTACCGTTGCAGTGTCTGCCACGTTCAGCGCAGATGATGAGTGTGGATCAACAGGATAGAACGTCGGTAACCTGTAGAATTTCTTGTTTGCGGGGCGTGCGAGGATCCCTGTTCCGTCTTAATATCATTTTCTCACCTCTTTTTTTGCAATGGCTAACGACGTGACTCCTATCCGTTGCGCCTGGGTCGGCAGCGAGCCGCTTTATCTGGACTATCACGACCGGGAATGGGGCGTGCCAGTCCACGACGACCGGCTCCTGTTCGAGTTTCTGATCCTGGAAAGTGCCCAGGCCGGGCTTTCCTGGATTACCATCCTGCGTAAACGTCCGAACTACCGCGTCGCCTTTGCCGGCTTTGACCCCGAGGCAGTGGCGCATTTCGATCATGTCAAGGTTACGGAACTCCTTGCGAATCCCGGCATAGTCCGTAATCGCCTCAAGGTGGAATCGGCGATTAGCAACGCCCGCGCCTTCCTGGCGATTCAGGGGGAATTTGGTTCCTTCGCTGCCTACCAGTGGCGCTTCGTGGATGGCAGACCGCTGCAAAACGCCTGGCAAAACCATAAGGAAATCCCGGCCAGCACCCCGGTTTCCGATGCCATGAGCCGCGACCTGAAGCGGCGGGGGTTCCGTTTCGTCGGCAGCACTATCTGCTATGCCCATATGCAGGCAGTCGGCATGGTGAATGACCACACGGTGGATTGTTTTCGCTGGCGGGAGTTGGGGCTGGAAGGTCTTGTACATCATTGTGGTGAAACGTCGACATGTCCCGTCAATCCCTGAACCGTGCGGATATCGTAATGTGCCTTTAGGACCTGTAAAGAAATAATTGTTCCATCATGTATCTCATCTTCGGGCCATCTTTGGTCTTGCCTCAATCGCAAAATCTTCAAAGTAGCGCTGCTACTCCTGCGGTTTTGTGCCGCGCAGCAAATACCCTTGGGGTGCTCAATCGGCGCAACCAAATCTGACCCCAATCTGAGCGCCTTCTTGTAGCAGTTATTTCTTTACAGGCCCTTAGTGTCCCGGGCGGGTGCCCAAGCGGTGCCCCAGGGGGGGGCCTTTTCCAGACACCCTCTCGCGAGGATGCCCTTGCCTTCGGCTAATATTTATGGTCCTGTCATCTCAACAGTGCCAGGTTTCACATACAGGGCTTTCAGCCCACAATAACAAGACTGTGCCGGGCGCCCCTGCAAATTCAGCAGACACGAAGGGCCGGGCGCTTATTAAGTCGTTTGAAAAAATAATGAGATCCAGCGGTAGCTTGAAATTTTTGGCACGAAAAAGAATGCAATTTTCTGAAGTGAGGTTCTCCAGATGGGGGTAGCCGCAGATATTGTCATTATCGTGATTGCTGCCTTGATTGGTGCGCTCATTGCGCAAAGGATCAAGCAACCGTTGATCTTAGGGTACATACTTGCCGGGATCGTTGTAGGGCCATACACTGGAGGGATTACTGTTGGTGATATTCATGAAATCGAACTTTTGGCGGAAATCGGAGTGGCCCTTCTTCTCTTTGCGCTGGGGTTGGAATTTTCTGTTAGCGAATTAAAATCGGTACGAAATATCGCCCTGTTTGGCACTCCTGTACAAATTCTTCTTACCATCGGCTTTGGTTTTTGCCTTGGCAGATATTTGGGCTGGTCTTTCGTGAGCGCATTATGGTTAGGAGCCTTAATATCTCTTTCCAGTACCATGGTGACGCTGAAGACCCTTATGAGCAGGGGGCTTTTGGGGACTCTTTCCAGTCGGGTAATGATTGGCATGCTCATTGTTCAAGATCTGGCTGTCATACCGATGATGATTATCCTCCCTCAACTGAGCAACCCAAAGATAGGCTTGCCTCTCTTAGCCATTGCTGTAATCAAATCTCTAATCTTCTTACTGTTAATGTTTTATTTGGGCAGAAAGCTCCTCCCATGGTTGCTGTCGCACGTGGCCCAGTGGAACTCCAGAGAGCTTTTCATTTTATCCATCACCGCAATAGGTCTTGGCATTGGGTATGCCACATATCTATTCGGGCTCTCGTTTGCTTTCGGCGCTTTTATCGCTGGAATGGTTCTCAATGAGTCGGATTATGGCCATCAAGCATTGAGCGATATTGTTCCTTTAAGAGATATTTTCGGCCTTTTGTTTTTTACATCGGTTGGCATGCTTATCGACCCGGCCTTTTTGCTCGAAAACTGGAAAATAATTCTTTCCTTGGTTTTGGTCATAGCAATCTTCAAAGGTTCAATATTTTACATGTTGGCAATGCTATTCGGATATATCAATATTGTTCCAATAGCAGTTGGCCTCGGTCTGTTTCAGGTGGGTGAATTTGCCTTTGTTCTTGCACGGGTAGGTCTTGAAACGCAAGCCATCTCCCAAAATATGTATTCGCTCGTTCTCGCCATGTCGGTTTTGAGCATGGTGATTACCCCGTTTGCTTCAGCTCTGGCCGCACCCCTCTATAAATTGAAAAATCGGCTCGTTAAATATGAGCCGTTGCAAACTGAAAACATACCATATTCTGGACTTAAGAATCATGTCGTCATTGCTGGAGGTGGGCGGGTTGGACAGCATATCGCGCAGATTTTGACCCAACTCAAGCTCCCTTTTGTCGTTATTGAATTAAATCATCAGCGAATGCTTGAATGCAAAGCAGCAAAATTTCCTGTAATCTATGGTGATATGAGTCAGCCAACAGTACTTGATCTTGCGAAAGTACTGACATCCAGGCTTTTGCTTATTACTACTCCTTCAGTTACCACATCTCAATCCATTGTAAAACAAGCACATCGACTTAGGCCGGAATTGCATATAATTGTTCGGGCCGATGGAGTTGATCAAACTCGGGCGTTATATGAAAGTGGGGTTTATATGGCGGTTCTGCCAGAGATGGAGGCAGGACTGGAAATTGCGAGGCAGGCACTCCTCCATCTGGAAATTCCTGTGGCTGTTATTCAGCAATATACTGACGCTGTACGACAACAGCTTTATGCACCGATTTATCAATCAAAAAGTGATCACCAACTTCTGGCCAAGCTTGATAACATAAAAAATATGCTAGAAATTTCATGGGTTACTCTCTTGCCTGAAAGCCATCTTATCAATAAAAGTATTAAAGATGCAGCCGTTCGTACCAAAACCGGAGCGTCAATTGTCGGGATTATCCATGAAAAAGTATTTCATTCCAATCCTAAAGCGAATTATTCTTTTCAAGAAGGGGATATGGTGGCGGTTGTCGGCAATCAACAAGAGCGGAATGAATTCAAAAGACTGGCTGGTGTTTGCTGAATCCTTTGGTGGGGAGGGAAATTTCATGAGAAAGATATCTTGTTTTATGCTTCTGTCACTATTTGTCATAGTGGGCAACTTTTCGTCCTCTGCTTATGCTGACGAGACAGTAACTTTGTCGAAAGGTCAATCGCTTTACGTCCCAGCCTATTCCCATATTTACGCTGGCAATCGTGAAATGGAAATATTGCTGACAGTTACTCTTAGCATCAGAAATGTAGACTTAAAACACTCAATTACAATTACAACTGTAGACTATCATGGAACAAAAGGAGAACGTATCAGGAAATATTTAGATCGGGCTGTTGTTCTTAGTCCTTTTGAATCAAAACGTTTTGTTATTGCGCAGAAAGACAAATCTGGCGGATCAGGTGCTAACTTTTTAGTTGTGTGGAAGTCTGAAAAATCTGTCAATCCTCCACTTATTGAATCAGTAATGATTGGCGCAGAGGGTCAGCAAGGCATTTCATTTACTTCGCGCGGACAGGTAATAACAACTACAAACTGATGCATTCGCAAAAACCTCATACTTGCGCTGAGACACTGATAAGCAGAGGATTTTTTATTTTAATGAGTTATCTCTGTATCTCTGTAAACCCTGCGCCCTCACAGATAAAAAAATGATCATTTCAACATGACCGATAGCAGACGGAGCAACATGACTTCCTGGGACCCGGCCAGGTACCTGCGATTCGGCGATGAGCGGACGCGACCCGCCTGTGAACTCGCCTCACGCATTGCGCTTGTGGCGCCGAGGTCAGTCATCGACCTGGGCTGTGGGCCGGGAAACAGCACGCAGGTACTGCGCCAGAGATGGCCGAATGCTCGCGTTTGTGGGCTGGACAGCTCGCCGGAGATGATCATTGCTGCCCAACAGGCCTATCCCGACCAGGAATGGCTGCTGGCCAACATCGTGGGCTGGGCCCCGGACGTGCCCCATGATGTGCTGTTTTCCAATGCAGCCCTGCAGTGGGTCGATAATCACATCATCTTGGCCAGACATTTGTTTAACCAGGTGGCCCCCGGTGGGGCTCTGGCCTTCCAGATTCCGAGCGGCGCCTATTCAGCGCTACGCTCGTTTATCCACGACATCGCCCAGGACAAGGCATGGGGCTCTCGGATGGACGGGCCGCGCGCGGCACTTACCATGGAGGAGCCGAACGTTTACTACGACGCCCTGGCGCCGCTGGCAACCTCGGTCGACATCTGGGAGACGGAGTATTTTCATGTAATGGAATCCCCGGCCTCTATTGTCGAGTGGATTTCGAGTACCGGGCTGCGGCCATTTCTTGCCGCGCTTGATTCTGCTAAGGAGAAGCAGCGTTTCGTGGCGTTTCTCACGGAACGCGTTACTGCGGCATACGTGACGAGAAGCGATGGTCGGGTGCTCTTTCCGTTCAAACGGATTTTTGTCATTGCATATTCGTAACGGGATGGTCCCACCACAGGCTCTGCGGTGGTCATGACTTGACATCAGTTGAACGCGCTTGCTGAAGACGGCCAAGAAGCAGCGTGAATCGGTCCCTACGGGAAAAATGGAGGGTTATTATGACGATCAACACGATCGACGCGGTCAACCGGATCGCGCGGCAGGCGCGCGGCAACTACCTTGAGGCCATCCGTAATGGGGGTTCTCTATTTGAGGAACACGGGCTCATCACCCCCCTGCGTATGGCGCATTTTCTGGCGCAGGCCCTCCACGAGACAGGGGGCTTCACGATACTGCGCGAGAGCATGAACTACTCGGCGGCGCGGCTCATGGAGATTTTCGGGGTCAACCGTCATTCCGCCGCCGTGACCGCGGCCGAGGCGGAGTTGCTTGCGCACCGGCCGGAGGCCATTGCCGAGCGGGTCTATGGCCTCGGCAACCAGCGTAAGTCACGCGAACTCGGCAACACCCAGCCGGACGACGGGTTCCGCTTCCGCGGCAACGGCGTGCTGCAGACCACCGGCCGCGGCAATCACCAGCGTATGGGAGCCGCCTGCGGGATTGATTTCGAGATCAACCCGGATCTGGTGATCGCGCCCGAACACGCCTTAAAACCGGCCCTGCATGAGTGGACCGCAAACAACTTGAACGTCTATGCCGACAAGAACGATATCCGCACGATCACGCGTCGCATCAACGGCGGC
>MGTE01000097.1:3232-5141 GCA_001799275.1 Deltaproteobacteria bacterium RIFOXYD12_FULL_57_12 | reverse complement strand
GGCCGCGCCGTGTACCTGGCCCCAGCCGATCTTGAACAATGCCCACTGGTCCGCCTCGGAGTTGTAGGGATCAAAGGAGACACTCTCCACCTGCCGCTTCATGTTGAGGGCGGCGCTTTCAACCTCCGCATCGGCCTGATAGCGGGCCAGGGTTGCGTCCTGGTCTGCCGGGGCCACCTCGACGACATGGATGCGCAGCGCCGGAGTAGCCGATACCTCGACCCCGCCGCAGCGGGTGATGACTGCTGCCTGCTGCTCCGCGCTGAGACCGCCAACCATCTTGACCACCAGCGAGGCAGTCGCCACCGGCTGGCTCTCTTCGGCCATGGCCGCAGTCGCGACAAAGCCGGCCAGGAAGACCGCTACCAGCAGGAATAATGCCGGCAGCCACCTGCACGACCATCCGCTTTCAGGAAATTTCGTTCCGTTCAGTCGTAAATTTACCATGTTCCCCTCCACTGCTACTCCTTTGTTCACTTTCACCCAGTTCCGCGCCCCACGCGGAACGCACCTTTTCCCTCTTACATCAAAAACCGTAACCCGGCCCGCCAGTGCCCGTTGGCCGGCATGGCCCAGCGTACCTCGGCAAAGACCGGCATATCAAAACCGGCGCTGTTCTTCGGATCAAACAGCCGTACTATTTCCCCTTCTGCCAGAGCCACATCCGTTTCCACGGCCATGCCGCCAGAACTTATATCCATGCCAAAGGCACGCCTGACCGACAGCCCGTCCGTTTCGCGCACGGCGCTCAACTCAAAATCCAGCGTCTGTCTGAATTCAGATCGTTCGCTGCGTCTTTTTTCCAATCCGGACATGATATTTCTCCTGGGTGGCCATGGTATCTTTAACTGCTATTGCTTGTAAATCCCTCGAAAGGATGGTTTTTTCTGAAGGCCACCCCCCTCAAAAGCAGGGGGATATTATGATGTTATAAAAAAGCCGGACGGCCGCCTGGGCATACAATTTTTGTTTGCTTTACTACGCGTCCGCGATATATTGCGCACTAATCATTGTCAGGAAATTGAAGTCTAAGGAATCCATGGAACATCTCTACGACATCATCAGAAAACGGCTGCCGCCGGGTATTCTGATCATTGATTTCAGCAACCGGCTCCTCTATTCCAACCGGGAGGCACTGACCCTGCTCCCCTGCCTCCAGCCGGCCGAGACGCAGAGCAAAAAGAAACGGCCCGTGATCCCGGCGGAAATCCTCCGCCTCTGCGAACAGATGAGACAGACCTCGACCGACACCGACGGGTCTGTCAACCCCGGAAAAATCGAGACCGACTGCTCCCTCATGATCGGCGGCGAGAAGCAGTACTTCTCCTTGCGGGCCTTTCTGATCGGCGGCCACGGCAGAAACAGCGACGCGTCCCACACCATGGTGCTGGTGGAAAAGGTGGCGGAAAAACACGACTACAATTTTGACAACCTGAAAAAGGAGTTCTGCCTTTCCGACCGGGAGATGGACGTGGTCAGACTCGTCTGTCAGGGCTTGACCAACCGGGCAATCGCCGAGAAGCTCTTTATCTCGGAATATACCGTCAAGGATCACATCAAGAAAATCATGGCGAAGATGAAGGTCGCCTCACGCAGCGAGATGGTGGCGGTGTTGAAGTGAAGAGAGGATACAGACAGAAGAGAATATCGAAAATTGTGCAAGAGACGACAATTGACCGATTTAATATTCGATGTTAAAATCGTACAATGTATCTGAGTCGACTGCTGGAAAAGGCCCTGGACAGGGCAAAGAAGACATTCCCGGCCTTGGTGGTTTGCGGGCCCAGGCAATCGGGCAAGAGCACCTTGCTGGCCAACTATGTCAAGACCACGGCCCGCAGCTTTGTCAGTCTGGACAACCCTGAACTGAGGCGCCTGGCGCTTGCGGATCCCATGCACTTCCTGGCGG
>MGTE01000097.1:2248-3222 GCA_001799275.1 Deltaproteobacteria bacterium RIFOXYD12_FULL_57_12 | reverse complement strand
GCCGGTCGTGCTTGACGAAATCCAGTATGCCCCGGAACTGACCACCTATATCAAGCTTCTCATTGACCGCGACCGGAGCCCGGGGCAATTTTTCATCACCGGCTCTCAGCAGTTTTCCGTGATGAAGAATGTATCGGAATCCCTGGCCGGCCGGGCCGCGGTCTTCAGCCTGCCGCCTTTTTGCATCCGGGAACGGCGCGATGTGGCAGAGATTGCCGATTTTCTGTTGCACAGCTCCTATCCCGAACCAGCCACCAATCTTCTGGTTGACCGTGAAATCTGGTATGCCAGTTACCTGCAGACCTATGTGGAACGCGATGTCCGCCAACTGCTGCAGGTTACCGACCTGCGCGATTTCGAACAGTTTATCCGGCTGCTCGCCGCCCGCACCGGGCAGGAACTCAAGATGTCCCATCTGGCCGGCGAGTTGGGCATCAGCGTCCCCACGGTCAAACGCTGGCTGTCGGTCCTGGAGGCGAGTTATATCGTGTTCCTGCTGCCGCCATTCTTCAGGAATTTCGGCAAGAGGCTCGTCAAATCGCCGAAGGTTTATTTTTATGACATCGGCCTGGTGAACCATCTGGTGGGAATCCGGGATTTCAATCTATTGGTGAACGGCCCCATGGCCGGGGCCATCTTCGAAACCGCGGTGATCTCCGAGATCATGAAAATCCGCCTGGCCGAGGGGATCCGGCCAGCCCTGTTTTTCTGGCGCTCCCAGAGCGGCATCGAAATCGACCTGATTGAGCAGCAAGGTCCGCATTATCTCCCTTACGAGATCAAGCTGGCCGCCACGATCAAGCCGGCCTTTTACAAAAACCTTGAAGCCTGGCTCAAGCTGAGCGGCCAGGGCGCCGAGGTAAAGGGCCGCCTGATCACCAACTGCGTCGACAAGCTGCCCATGCCGTCCCATGTAGAAAACATTCATTGGTCCGAGTTGTGAACAGTCTGTCGACTTCCTGGTGCAAGCCTCC
>MGTE01000097.1:1022-2177 GCA_001799275.1 Deltaproteobacteria bacterium RIFOXYD12_FULL_57_12 | reverse complement strand
CGGTTCGAACTATACGAACGGCAAAATCAATCAACCATTCCTCAATATCGAACTCCCTGCTTCCCTTCGACATTCATTATTCCTTGACGCCCAAGGAAGGGCTAATGCCGCGGGAGCCAGGAATGGCGGAAGCGGCGTTCGATATTCGATATTCATTTTTTCAATACCCCTTCTGTTTTCCCGACCTTCAGGGCGCCAGACCCGGCAGGCTGGCGGGCTCCCCTGCTGGCCTCTGCTCCGGCAGGCGGTGGCCCTTCCACAGCATGTAGATGGCCGGATAGATGAGCAGTTCCAGGATGGTGGAGGTGACGACGCCGCCAACCATGGGGGCGGCGATCCGCTTCATGACGTCGGC
Organism: Deltaproteobacteria bacterium RIFOXYD12_FULL_57_12; assembly: GCA_001799275.1. Lineage (GTDB taxonomy): Bacteria > Desulfobacterota > Desulfobulbia > Desulfobulbales > BM004 > YD12-FULL-57-12. The sequence goes on along the minus strand of MGTE01000097.1, from coordinate 1,822 downwards.
GCCGGTGCCGTGGCTGTACATGATCGGCACCAGACCGGCCAGGATGACGCTCACCGTCATGATCTTCGGCCGGATCCGCTGCACGGCGCCGTGCAGAACCGCCTCCTTCAGATCCACCCGGCTGCGCAGCAGGCCCCGCTTCTGCCATTGCGCATAGGCCAGATCGAGATAGAGGAGCATGACCACGCCGGTTTCCGCATCAAGCCCGGCCAAGGCGATAATCCCCACCCATACCGCGATGCTCATGTTGTAGTTAAGCAGATACAAAAGCCAGAAGGAACCCACCAGGGAAAAGGGCACGGCCAGCAGGACGATCATCGTCTTGGGCACCGAACCGGTGTTGATGTAGATGAGCACGAAGATGACCAGCAGGGTCAGGGGGATGACGAGTTTCAGGCGCTCGTGGGTCTTCAGCAGGTACTCGTATTCGCCGCTCCACTGCAGCCGGTAACCGGCCGGCAGCTTCACCACCTCCTCGACCCGCTGCTTGGCCTCGGCCACGTAACCGCCCACATCCCGGCCGGAGAAATCGACAAACACATAGTTGACCGGCAGCCCCTCCTCGCTCTTGATCTGGGTCGGCCCCTTGACCACGCTGATCTCGGCCAGCGCCCCCAGCGGCACCTGAGCAGAGCCTCCATTCGGCCCCGGGCCGCCGGCCGCACCCATGGCCACGGCGCCGATAATGCTCACCGGCACCCGGATCCGCCTGATCTTTTCCAGATCGTTGCGCAGTTCCCTGGCGTAGCGCACGTTCACCGGATAACGCTCCCGACCCTCGACGGTGACGGTGAGGTTCA
>MGTE01000097.1:0-758 GCA_001799275.1 Deltaproteobacteria bacterium RIFOXYD12_FULL_57_12 | reverse complement strand
GGTTGATCACTGTCTCGAACATCTCGAGCGGCGCCGGGTCGGTGGCGGTTTCGGCCCGGCCGGCCTTGCCAAAGACCTGGGCCACCTCGGGCACGCCTTTCAGCAGTTTGTCCTGCATGGTGAGCAGTTTGGCGACCTCGGAGATGCCGGCGCCCGGCACGGTCACCGGCATGTAGAACAAGGTCCCCTCGTTAAGCGGTGGCATGAACTCGCTGCCGAGCCGCATGAAAGGGTAAATCGTGCCGGCCATGATCAGCAGGGCAAGGACGATGACGCTTTTCTGAAAGCGGAGCGCCAGCCTGGCAAAGGGCGCATAGAGCCAGAAGAGGACGATGCTCACCGGGTTTCTGGCCTCCGGCCGGATATGGCCGCGGATGAAGATGGTCATCAGCACCGGCGTCAGGGTGACGGCGAGAAAGGAGGAAAAAAGCATGGCAAAGGTCTTAGTAAAGGCCAGGGGCTTGAAAAGACGGCCAGCCTGGGCCTGCAGGGAAAAGACCGGCAGAAAGCCGACGGTGATGACCAGAAGCGAGAAAAAGAGCGCCGGCCCCACCTCGCGGGCCGCGGCGACGATCACCTCGGTACGGCTGCCCGGCCGGCCGGCCGCCTCCCACTCCTCCAGTTTCTTGTGGGCGTTTTCCACCATGATGATGGTGGCGTCGACCATGGCACCGATCGCGATGGCAATGCCGCTCATGCTCATGATATTGGAGGAGATGCCTAAAAAATACATACAGAGAAAGGAGATGACAATGGCG
>MGTE01000096.1:7208-27254 GCA_001799275.1 Deltaproteobacteria bacterium RIFOXYD12_FULL_57_12 | reverse complement strand
ATCCTCCGGCTGCCGGTGATCAACTGGATCTATGAAACCCTGCAGCGCGACGACAAGCAGCGCGTCCCCTGGGACTATTTTCTTGAGAAATTCGAGGTGGATTTCGGAGACCGCGCTGAAAAGCAGCTTGACATCGCCATCAGTTGGGGCCGCCATGCGGAACTTTTCGCCTACGATGATAATGCCGGCGAACTGTACCTGGAAAATTGAGGAGAAAACGGGCAGGCCGGGAAATTCGATTTTCCGCCTGCTATTTATCTGATATCCGGTTATTTGTTGCTTGACCTCCCTGCTCCCCTCTTCTATTATCGATACATATCCATAAAAAAATGGGGATAAAACTCCAAACAAACCGCCCCATCCAGCGGTTTAGTTCAACAGGATTTTTGGTGGCGGCGCCGCGCTGTAAAACTCCTGGTTCGTTGGGCAGAGCGTACCTGTTACCCCAAGAATTTACAGTAAAGACAGAAGGACCACGAGTTAAAGGAGGCTAGTAAAAATAAGTTGGACAAAATTGCGCCAAGATTTAGGTCAGATTTGGCCGCGCCGATTGAATAAAACCGCAGGTGTAGCAGCGCTACGTCGAGTATTTTGTGATTGAGGTGCGATCAAAGATGGCCTGAGGATTGGATGCAAGATGTTCAAGTTGTTTTTGCTGGCCTCCTGAAGGATGACAAGCATGAAACCGGAAACCGCTGGCGGTATGGTTCAGAGAATAGCTGGGATGCGCCGGGAACTGAGTGAACGGTTCAGCGTGACCCGTATCGGCGTCTTCGGGTCTTTCGCCAGGGGCGAGGCGCACCCCGATAGCGATGTGGATATCCTTGTTGAGTTGGCCGAGCCGACCTATGACAACTACATGGACCTCAAATTCCCGTTGGAAGAGGTTCTGGAGCGTCCGGTGGATCTGGTCATGGCTGACGCGGTAAAACCCCGACTTAAGCCGATTATCGCGCAAGAGGTGCTGTATGCCTAGAGATCATCGTTTGTATCTTGATGACATCTTGGACGCGGCAGCCAAAATCCGGGAATATACAACCGGCCGCCCCTGATATTGAATGGCTAAAAATTGTCGGGCTGAGAAATGTCCTGGCCCATGAGTATTTCGGCGTTACCCTGCCGATGATTTGGGACATTGTGCAAAACAAAGTAGTGCCCCTGGAAATAGCCTGCCGAATACTGCTTGCTGAAGTTTCGTAGGATAAGGGGATTGAGTAAGGTGTCCCCGGAATTCCGGCGTCGGGTCCGGAATTCCCGCGGCAGCGAGCCGGGCGGGAAGAGGTTTTTTGGATTCAGATTTCAATGGTTCCGGGTTCCGTAACACCATAATGGGGGAGCAGGCATGAAGCTGACGGAGACGCAGAAATTAGAACTGAAAAACGAGATCGTCGCCTGCCTGGCAGGAGAGCCTGAGATTGAGAAAATTGTCATCTTCGGGTCCTTTGCCCAAGGTGGCGAGGCAAACGATCTCGATATCGCCGTCTTTCAGATAAGCGAGGAACCATACCTCCCGCTGGCCTTGAAATACCGGCAGAAAACAAGGTCCGTTGCCCGAAAAATCCCACTGGATATCTTTCCGGTTCGGCCGGGGGCGCAAGACAGCCTGTTTTTGCATGAGATCTCCGCTGGAGAGGTAATTTATGAAAGATGAAACCCGGAAGTGGCTGACCTTTGCCGCTGATAATCTTTCTTCGGCCCGCATTCTTCTTGAGAGTAGTCTGTATAATCCATGCCTCCAGAACATTCAGCAGAGTGTGGAGAAAAATTTGAAGGCGTTGCTTGTCGAGAAAGCGGCCATTCTGCGTAAAACTCACAGCATCAATGAACTGGTGACAATCCTGAATGGGATGGATCTGTCAGTGAGCCTGTCGGCGGCGGATTGTGACCTGCTCGATACGATTTATCTGCCTTCCAAGTACCCCCTGGGGAGTGCGTTGCCGGATTTTTTTCCGGATGAAGAGCTTTGTCGCCGCTGTCTAACCATTGCCGAAACCGTATCCGCAAAAACCAAAGAACTGCTTTGAGATCATCGGCGAGGCGGCCGGGCACCTGCCGGAGGAGGTTCGAGCGGCCGCCCCTGATATTGAATGGCGAAAAATTGTCGGGCTGAGAAATGTCCTGACCCATGAGTATTTCGGCGTTACCCTGCCGATGATTTGGGACATTGTGCAAAACAAAGTGGTGCCCCTGGAAATAGCCTGCCGAATACTGCTTACTGAAGTTTCGTAGGATAAGGGGATTAAGTAAGATGTCCCCGGAATTTCCCTACGATGATAATGCCGGTGAACTGTATCTGGAAAACTGAGGAGAAAACGGGCAGGCCGGGTGGTTAAAAAAAGACAGGTTAGCGAACAAAGAAACCGCAAGGAATCGGCTGAAACAATCTATCCTGACAGGATTTTTTAATCTAATACATGTCAGGAGTTAATATATGATTACGAAAATTGACAGGGATCGAACAGAATTGTATCGCCTTCTGCAAGAGCAGCTGTATTTTTTGAAGGAGTCTTCTCATGAATACGATAAAGGCATTGAAATAGAGGCTGTTCGATTAGCCGGCCACATACGCACTCTTTTACATGATTCAATCTCAAAAAAAGAATATGACTCCAGCCTATTAACAAAAATTAGTGAACTAAAAGAAATCTTAATCACAAACAAGAAAGTCGATTCTTCGGAATTTGGTACGGTTAATGGGCTCGTTCAGGCTGTTTATTCCAAGATTGAGCAGGCTCAAAAAGAGCAAATTACGTCGCGATCGCTTCTAACCCTGATGGATATGAAGGATAGAATAAAATATTTGGATACTGCCATCAACGACAAGAATGCATTTGCTTTTTATCACTTTGAAAACTGCAAAAATATGACCATCGGTGCTGGCTTACCTTACGCTGGGCTTCTCTCAAAGAAAATCTCAGGATTTGGTTTCGAAAAAAAACCAAAGTTGATATTTCAACCCCTATTTTATCAACCAAACTTTACCGTTGATCGTTATCCGTTCATAGACTTCGAAAGCTGGTGGATCGGTGAAATATATGACAACAGGAAAGGTGTTACGTTACGGAGAAAAGACATAATCCTCAACGTCACGAACCAAGAAGGTTTTGCACATGTGGGCGATAGCGTGGATTATAAATATTTTGCATATAAGCAGAAGAATGTACTCAATCTCAATGTAAACGGGGATATTGTGGAATTTGACAATATCCCCGTTTACGCAACTGTAAGGCAAATTGTATTTGAGTTCACAGAAAGCCTGGGAAAAGTTAATTTCGATAGTTCGGGCCGTTAAAAAATAAAACCGGATACACTGATCTGCGGGTCGAGAACGACGCGCGTCTCACCCGCGCGTTCTTGCGGAAATTCATGCGGCTTCCCCGGGACCGGGTGGTGCTGACCGGGCTGTTTCTTCAGCGAAGACGGCCCGCGCGTTGCACATCGTCTTCCCGGTTTTCTTTCCGGCCATCCTCGGGTATATTGAGCCCGCGTTTTAGAGCCAGAACATTTCTTCTTGCATGCAGGCAGAATTACCCATGGATAATGAAAAGAACGTATACGACGAGGCTGCCACGCAGGCCGTGGAACTTGCCAACCAGATTGCCGACCGCGAGCCCGAGGCCGATCTCTGGGATGTTGCCGACGGCCTGCTGGCCGGCGCGGTGCATTACTGGCTTTTTTCCCGCCAGCCCTGCGATGATCCGATGTGTGAAGAGTGTGAACCGGCCGGCAATGTGGAGCAGCGCCTTGATGAGTTGCTGCAGCTTGTCGAGGATTTTGCCCGGGAGAGTGAATATCTTCACACCGAGAACGATCAGCGGATCGGCCGGGCCTGATCAGCGGGCCGCGGGCGGAATCGGCTCTCCTTCCATGAGTAAGGGGTGCGGGATTGCCGGCTGCGGCTGGATACTATGAGCGCTTTGTCCAGTGACAAGCTGATCGTCGAGTTGAATTTCCGGGATCGAATCATCGACGAACGGCGTGGCCGGCCGCGGGCATTTGACAGCCGCCGGATGTTCGGGCTGCTTTCAGAGACCGTGGTGGATAAACGGACCCTGGAGATGGTCGAAATCCACGAACTCTACCAGGCCTTGAACCACACCGTTACCATGGTCGGGGCCGCCCGCCTCTTCCACTCCCTGACCACCCCCTCGGAATCCCTGGAACTGATCCACGCCCGCCAGGAGGCCTTTCTGGAGCTCGATGCCAACGACCGGCTGCGGAGCGCGGTGCAGGAATATCTGGGGGCCTTCAGCCGGGGCGAAGTCGAGCTGTTCCAATTGCTCAACGCCCATTACCAGCCCTGGATGCCCTACCGGCCCCTGCGGGGCGCGGTCCGGGCCGTTGACACCATGGTGAAGGCAGCGGCGGCCATTCCCCGGCCGGAGACCATCTACCTTGATTCGCTCATCCAGCTTATCCTCAATTTCGCCAAATCGCCGGTCAGCGACTTGGTGCGCCGGCCGACCTACCGGACCTTTGGCGGCATCAAGACCGGTCGCGAAAAATCCTTGCTGACCCCGGCGCTCAGGTTCCGGGCCGGCCGCCTTTCCGGCGGCACCATCGGTCTGGCCCTGCCCAGTCTCCTGGCCGGCGGCGCCTGGCTCACCGGCCTGCTCAACCCGGCACTTGCCGAATCCCTTGTCCTTTTAACCAGCGGAGGTGTCCTCCTCGGCATGTTTTATGGGTTTCTGCTGAAGCCGTTTGTGGACAACGAAAGCGCCATCCTGCCCATCCGCCGGCGCTTTCTTGAGTCGAATCGGTTCGCCTCGGCCGTGGAGGCGGTGGCTGGCCTGGATGAACTGCTCTCCTTTCAGGAATTTCAGCGGAGCATCCCGCATGCCATGGTGCTTCCCGAGATGTTTGATGGCGAACGCCATTTTTTCGAGGCGGTCGACATGAAGAATCCGATTCTGGCCAAGAACAACAAGGAGTATGTCGCCAGCAACGCCAACCTGAACGGCCAGGGCGTGACTTTTATAACAGGCCCGAACAGCGGTGGCAAGACCACCTTCTGCAAGACCGTGGTCCAGAGCCAGATTCTGGGGCAGATCGGCGCGCCGGTGGTGGCGAGCCGGGCGCGCATGAACATTGCCGACCGCATTTTCTACCAGGCGCCGGCCTTTGATTCCCTGAGCGACCCCGAGGGCCGCTTCGGCACCGAACTGCGCACGACTCGCGACATCTTCTATGGAACCACGCCCAAGAGCCTGGTGGTCCTTGACGAGATCGCCGAAGGCACCACCTCCCACGAACGGCTGACCCTGTCGGCCGCCATCTTGCACGGCCTGTTTGCCAAATGCAACACCAACCTGCTGGTGACGCACGCCTATGAGCTTGCCGAAATATTCGAGGCCGAACGGCTGGGGCAATTCATCCAGGTGGAGTTCCGCAATGATCTCCCCACCCACCGGCTGGTCGCCGGCATCTCCCGGGAAAGCCATGCCAACCGGGTGGCCGCGAAGATCGGTTTTGCGCCGGAAGACATCTTGCGGCATCTCAAGGAAAAGGGCTATGTCTGATCCGGTAACGGGTCAGGCGGTTGGATTATTTTTTTGTAAAACCAGGTTTGTGGCATCTTCGAACTTGACCCGCGCCATACTTTGATATTTTATTAGTGTTCGGCTGGGACATGACCCGGCCGTATCGACCCGACCCCGTTTTCCTGCAAGTTGGCAAAAAATGAGGAGGGCAAGACATGGACTGCGTACACTGTTACCGTGCGATCCCGATCGACAGGGCCAGCTTTCGGGAGATGTGCCCCCATTGCGGCGGCGATCTGCATATCTGTTTAAACTGTGAATTTCACGATCTCCAGACCCATGACCAGTGCCGGGAATCGATCACCGAGCCGGTGTTTGATAAAACCAGGGCCAATCTCTGCGAGTTTTTTCAGCAGGCGTCGACAACCAGACACGTTGCCCGGCCGCAGTCCGATGCGCGCCAGCAGCTTGAGGCGCTTTTCAAAAAATGACGAACGACCATCCCATGCGCTACCGCCGCTTCGGCAGGACCAACCTGCGGATGCCGGTATTGAGTGCCGGCTTCATGCGCTGCATGCATGGCTGGCAGGATCTGCCGCTCGCCGATATCCCGCGTGCCGGGCAGGCCAACCTTGAGGCCGTGGTGCACCGGGCGCTTGCTCTGGGCATCACCCACCTGGAAACGGCCCGCGACTACGGCACCTCCGAACGCCAGCTCGGCCGCCTCTTGCCGGAATTGCCCCGGGACTCCTTTCTGATCCAGACCAAGGTGCAGCCCGTTGCCGACCCGGCCGTCTTCACGGCCCATGTCCTCGACTCCCTGGCCCGGCTCAATCTGCAGCGGGTCGACTTGCTGGCCATCCACGGCATCAACGACCACCGCACTCTCTGGTATGCCTGCCGGCCGCAAGGCTGCCTGGCCGCGGCCCGCCGCCTGCAGGCCGAGGGCTGGATCGGCCACATCGGCTTTTCCGGCCACGGCGACACCGAGGTCATCCTGGCGGCTGTGCGCCACGAGGGAGACAGCGGTTTTGATTATCTGAACATCCACTGGTATTATATCTTCCAGCGCCACTGGTCGGCCATTGCCGAGGCAGACGCCCGAGACATGGGCGTGTTCATCATCAGCCCAACCGACAAGGGTGGCATGCTGCAGGCGCCGCCGCCCCTGCTCGTCGAACTCAGCCGGCCGCTGTCGCCCATGCAGTTTAACGGCCTCTTCTGCCTCGCGTCGTCGGAGGTGGACACCATGAGCATCGGCGCCGCAACCCCGGCCGATTTCGACGCCCATCTCGCCATGCTGACCCATCTCGACCGGGCAGCCGAAATCAGCGAGCCCATTGATCGGCGATGGCGGCAGGTGATGCAAGCCACCACCGGCCATGAGCGGCCGGACGCCCTCTGGGATCTCCTGCCCGCCTGGGAAACAACGCCCGGTTATATCAACCTGCCGTTTACCATCTGGCTGGACAATCTGGCCCGGGGTTGGGGCATGCAGGAGTATGCCTGGAGCCGCTACCGAGGCATGGGGCAGGACATTCCCTGGGTGCCGGGCAACACCGCTGCGGAACTGGACCGTTTCGATTTGACCAGGGTCTTCCGCAACTCGTCGCTCGACCCACACGAGATCATCGAATATGTCCGGCAGGCGCATGGTCGGCTTGTTGGCGGCTGGTAACCGTTTAGCAGCACCACATCTGCGGAGTTTATCCCCCCTTGCGGGGGATCATCGGCCTGCTTACATAGGCGGGCTATAGTTCGCAGGCCTCATTGTCGGCATACGAAACTGCCGACGATTGACACGCGCATCTGCGGCACTGCTAAACGTTTACCAACTCGAGGGTTACGGCGGCTGAGACCACGCCGGCGGGGCCGGCGGTTCTTCCGCCTGCCCACTATGTTACGCTTCACTTGTGGCCAGAGGTGGCGCTATGGTATTGGCAACAACAGGTTGGCTGAGATAATTCAGAACCCGGCAGGGGAGGTGTTTCATGAATCCGGCACTTCAGTTCATTTTTTCCAGACGCAGCGTGCGCAAATATCAGAACCAAGAGGTGCCTGATGCGATATTGACCGATCTGCTTGAGGCGGGCATGGCGGCGCCGTCGGCCGTGGCCAGGGACCCGTGGCATTTTATTGTGGTTCGCAAGCGCGAAACCCTGAACCGGATGACCGCTGTCATGCCGCACGCCCAGATGCTCAAGCAGGCAACGGCGGCCTTTGTGGTCTGCGGCGACATCAACCGGGCCCACGACCAGAAGGAGTCCTACCTGCTCCAGGATGTGAGCGCCGCCGTCGAGAACATTCTTCTGGCCGCCACGGCCCTGGAGCTCGGTTCCTGCTGGCTCGGCATCCATCCTCGTCAGGAGCGGATGGTCGGTATCCGGGAGCTTTTCAACCTGCCGTCCGCCATCATTCCGGTCTGCGGCATTGCGCTCGGCTGGCCAGCGGAACAGCTGCCGGCCCGGACCCGTTACAACCATGAGCACGTCCATGCGGAGACTTGGCAGGGGTAGATATAGGCTGTAGGCAGTAGGTTTTTAGCCTGTAGGTGGAAGATCAAACAAAACAAGGCCATGCGAAATTCAAGAGCGTTCCGATGGGCGCTCTCCCGCGATCAACGCACAACGGCTAACAACCTACAGCCTAAAAGCCTACAGCCTGATCTCAGCCCTGCGGGTTTTTCAGTTTTTTGTCCAGCTCGGCAAAAAGATCCTGTTTCTTTCTGGCCAGCTCCGCCTGGATTGCCTCCACCTTGCCGGTCAGTTCTACCTTGCCTTTCTTGAAATCTTCGATTTCCTGATGCAGGCCGTTTTTTTCCGTGGCTTTGGGGAGCTCTTCCAGCTTCAGGTGGTCCTTGATAAAGACCTTGGCATTGAACTGGGCCTCAAGCACATTGATTATTCTAAGATTGTGAAGTTTTCTGCTCATGGCGCCGCCCCATTCCACGGAGCAATCGAGAAATTGGCAGACATCTTCCAGGGACGGCGGGGTGTTCTGCCGATGTTCCAGGATTCTTATGGCGGCCACGAACAAATGGGCCTCGTCATAGAATGACGGTGGTTTTTTCATGGGGTTGAATCCTCCTCACATAGGGTTTACGTAGGCGCGGGATAGAAGGTGTACACTAGAAAAAACCATCCCCGGGCGGGGGATGGTTTTTTCTCAAAAAGAGTACCGGTGAATGAGAGGTTGCCGTACTAGCCCGTCTTCACAGTTATCTTTCTCGGTTTGGCCGGTTCAATCTTGGGAAGGGTGACGACCAGTATGCCTTCTGCTATTGTCGCCTCGACATTTTCCTGGTCAATGGTTTCCGCCAGGGTGAATTTGCGGATATAGCGGCCGGCCTCGAACTCCTGTGCCAGGATGGTTTCCTGCTCCGTGCCTTTCCAGGTCGCCTCCCCGGAGATGGTCAGTACCCCTTCTTCCAGGTTGATGACCAGGTCATCCTTGCCGACGCCAGGCATTTCGGCAATCACGGTTACGGTTTTTTCATTTTCAAAGATGTCGACGGCCGGAATAAACTGTTTGCCAGGTCTGGTTGGTTCACCGGCCTGCTGGATTTCTTTTTTGTCCTGTCCCATGATCTCTGTGTTCATGACGTTCTCCATTTCAGAAGGTTGGCCAGATGGCAGGAAAGAGGGCGTTTCGTCGCTTGCACTGATCTGCGGATCTTTTCCTGATTTCAACTGGCTTTCACGGTGATCTGTCGGGGTTTCGCCTCCTCGGCTTTTGGCAGGGTGATGGTCAGAATGCCGTTTTCCACCAAAGCGGTTATCTTGTCGGCATCGACCTTGGTCGGCAGGGCAACAGCCCGACTGAAGCGGCCATATTCGAGTTCCTGGCGATGATACGATGTTTTTTCATTAGCTTTTTTCGACCTTCTTTCGCCCTTGATGGTGAGGGTGTCGCCTTCGATGAATATTTCCAGGTCATTCGCCTGAATGCCTGGCAGTTCCGCCCGAATGAAGATATTGTCGGCGTTTTCCGAGATGTTGAGCGGCGGGTATACGGAGGAAACATGTTTTGCCGCTGTTTCGCCGCCGAAGAAACGTGGCCAGAGCATATCCATTTCCCTTTTGAATTTTTCCAGTTCGGCCCAGGGATTCCGGGGCAGGGGCCGGTCAGTGAATCTGATGAGCGTCATGGTGTACCTCCTGAGTAGTTTTTGTAATTATATGATTTTTAACTGTTAATTTCCTTTGTTTAAGAAAATAAGAATAATCGGATGGATGTCAAGATGAGAGCTGGAAAATGGTTAGCCGTCTGCATTTGGTCTATCTTCAGTCCACCAAATAATGTATATTGCCCGCCCAGGAATTTTGCTCGTAATCTTTTTTCGTAACTACTCAGGTGGATAGTCTGTAGATGTTTAGTCTATTAGCAACTGAAAAATGCCAGAGATTGTACGCATCGCACCTTATTTTAATCTTGCTAATAGACTATAGTCTAACAGCCTAACCCCGATAAACGGGATAAGTACCTTCACGAAATAATATTCTGCCAAAAACGTGCAGAATATTATTTCTCAGGTACTAAACAGTCTGAGTAGGCACATTTTTTCAATAATAGCCAATCAGGAGGATGTGAAAAATGAAAATTATACTGTTGGGCGCCCCCGGTGCCGGCAAAGGAACGGTCGCCAAGATGCTGACGGCCCTGGACGGCTCGGTGCAGATTTCCACCGGTGATATTCTGCGCGGTGAGGTACAGGCCGGCAGTGACCTCGGTCGGGAGGCGGAAGGGTACATGAAACGCGGTGATCTGGTCCCTGACTCGCTGATCATGGGGATCATGGAAAAAAGGCTGCAGGCGCCGGATTGCCAGAAAGGTTTTCTGCTCGACGGCTTCCCGCGGACCGTTCCCCAGGCTGAGGAGTTGAAGGCTTTGCTGGCTAAGCTTGGCATTGTTCTGGACATGGTGGTGAATATCGACGTGCCTACGGACGTGATTCTCGATCGGCTCTGCACCCGCCGGACATGCGCCAATGCGGGCTGCCAGGCAATCTACAACGTGAAGAGCAACCCCCCCAAAAAAGAAGGCATCTGTGATAAATGCGGCAGCCCGGTGATCCAGCGCGACGACGAAACCGAGACGGCCATCAACCATCGGCTGGCGACGTATAACAGCAAGACTGCCCCGCTGATCGGCTTTTATGAAAAGGAAGGGCTTCTGAAAACCGCTGTCGGCACCTCCAGCGACGCGGTGGTGAGTGCCATTAAGGCCGAACTTGGTCGGTAAGTTTAAGCGGCCGAACAGCGAATATCGAACAAGGAACCGCAGAATCTTGAAGTGGATAAACTTCGACATTCTTTAATATTCAAGGATGTGCTAATGCCGCATGAGTCAGAGATGGCGGGAGCGGCGATCTATATTCTGCGGTTCAAAATATAAATTTTTTTTAGGCAACAGCATTAACCTTGCGAGGTGTTGCAGGTATGTATGTTTCCAAATACCGAGAAGGATGACCCATGAGTGCATTACCTGTGGTAACGACCGATTTCAAGGACCTGCGCCTTATTCATCGCGGCAAGGTTCGCGATCTGTACGAGGTGGAAGACCATCTGCTGATGGTTGCCTCCGACCGGATTTCGGCCTTTGATGTGGTAATGGCGGATCCCATTCCGGATAAAGGTGCAGTTCTGACGAAATTATCTCTTTTCTGGTTTGATTTTCTTCAGGACATTGTGCCGAATCATCTGCTTACCGCGGAGGTTGAAGCCTACCCGGCAATATGCGCCCCATACAGCGAGACACTGCGCGGGCGGAGCATGTTGGTCAAAAAGGCGAAACCCCTGCCAGTTGAATGTATCGTGCGCGGCTATCTCTCCGGCTCGTCCTGGAGTTCCTACAAGAAAAATCAGGAGGTCTGCGGTATCCGGTTGCCGGCTGGCATGCAGGAATCCGAAAAGTTCCCGGCGCCGCTTTTTACACCTTCCACCAAGGCCGAACTGGGGATGCACGATGAGAACATCTCCGTTGCGCAGATGGAGCAGCTAGTCGGCAAGGCTGAAACCGCCAGGATTGCCGATGTCTGTGTGCGGCTCTATCAGAAGGCTGCCGATTATGCCCTGCAGCAGGGGATCATCATCGCGGATACCAAGTTTGAACTGGGCTGGTATCATGGCGAGCTTCTGTTGATCGATGAGGTGCTTACTCCGGATTCATCCAGGTTCTGGCCGTTTGATCAGTATCGGCTCGGTGGCGGCCAGCCCAGTTTTGACAAGCAGTTTCTGCGGGACTATCTCCTGTCGCTTGATTGGCCGCAGCAACCGCCGCCGCCGAAATTGCCGGCTGAGATAATCGAAAAAACCCGCTCCCGTTATCTGGAGGCGGTGACCAGGATCATCGGGGTAAAATAAGGGACGGTCTGCACAACGGTGTTCCGACCTGCTCAATCTGGCAAGAATTTACGATCCTGTTGCCCGTCAGGAGATTTTTTCCTGATGGGTGAGCAGGGGGTTGTAAACAGCAAGGGCCAGCTCCTGGAACCCGGCATCCTGCAGGGGGTCCGTATCGCCATAACATAACCTGAAGTAGGGGTCGTCCCGCTCGGCCGGCCGGTGATCGTCTCCATACCAGGCGAGCCGGGCCTGCCGCATCGCCTCTGGTTCGGCCAGCCGGTTCTGCATTTTTTCCGCGTAGGCAAACGAACTTGCCGGCAAAAAGGCGAGCGGTGCGGACTGACCCTGCCAGTAAAGCCGCAGCAGGGTGGCCAGCAGTTCCCGGGGCTGCGTTGGCGGGCGATAACGGTAGAGTGATTTCCTGTCGGCCAGAATTGTGACCGCGGCTGGCGGCTGATTGGCATCCTGCTCCAGAAAGGCGTTGTGCAGCAGGTGCCGGATCCAGGCCCTGAGCCTGTCTTTCGGCCTGAGCATCCCGGCTCGGTAGAAAAGCAATCCTTGTTGGCGAATCTCCTCGAGCCAGCCGCACACCTGGAACTCGTCAATCTCGAGGGCTAGTTCTTCAGGCGCTATTCGTTCCCCCAGATCAATTTTTTTCAATTTTTCGGTGAGTCCGTCGATTTCGGTTAGGATTTCCTGGAAAACAATCCCGGCGCTTCTGCCATATGGCAGCTCTCCCCCTGCCTTTTTTGCCAGCAGATATGGTGTGATCTCCTGACCGTCCAGCTTGCGTTGCAGCATTTGCTCGGCCAGCCGGTAACGGTCCAGGCCGGTTGTGGTAAACGGTTCGGTTTCATCAAGGGCATCCCGGCTCGGAGCGAGATGAATGGCCAACTGCTGGGTGAGGAAGAAGCGGGCCGGCTGTTGGAAAAAAAGGCAGAGCCGGTCAATCGTCAATCGGCGGCATGCATCCGGCGGTTCAACCAGCCTCGAGGTCAGAAGCGGTTTTTCGGTTATTTTGGTTTTTTGACGGAGAATGTCGGCCGCCCGGCAGTTGTCGTCGGCGTAGCTGAAGAGCTTGCTGCAGGCAATCTCTTCGGTTTTGAAGTAGTCCGGATGAAAGGGGTGGAGTTTGTGGTGCGTGGTGATCTGCTCCCGAATGGAGCCGTCGGCTGCCTGAAATCCCTGGTCAATGTAATCCAGCAGCTCGCTGACCAGCACGGAGGGTGGCAGCAGGGTGTCGTCCCGGATTGATTGGCCCACATAGCTGATAGAGAGTTTCTGCCGGGCTGCCAGCAGGGTTTCCAGAAAGAGATAGCGGTCGTCAAGCCGCTGGGAACGATCGCCCCGTTGCCGTTTTGCCGCCATGAGATCAAAACTCAGGTTCTGGTCCGGCCGCGGCAGAACGTTATCGTTCATGCCGAGTAAACAGATGATGGCAAACGGCACACTCCTGAGCGTATGCATGGCCGTGAACGTGACGCCGCCGGTCAGCAAGCCGGTAGGGCCAGTTGCGGTTTCCGGGCTGTTCTGTTCGACGGCGCGCAACAGGTGGGTGCGGATTACATCAAGCCCGACCGGTTGTCCGAACCCGGTGATTTCCTGACCGACCGGCAGTTCCTGGAAAAGGGCGCGGAGGAACTGGCTTTCCGTTGCGGTTTCCTCGTCAACCTGGAAGCATTCCTCCAGGAGAGTGGTTAACGTGGCGGACCAGGCGGTCAGGCTTTGTGGCTTTTCCAGGCGTTGCACATGCCGGAAAAGGCATTCGCAGAAGTCGAGAAATCGGCCGAGAAGAACGGCATCTGAGCCTTCTATGCCGCCATGAGGCAGAATGCCGGCGAACATTCTCTCCGGCGCAGCGGCCATGGCATAGCCCAGGAGCAGGCGATCGATGCCCGCGCGCCAGCTGTTCTGCGCAAAGGCGGGCAGGGCGAGGCGGCGCCGGCTTTCCTGGTCGACTCCCCAACGGATGCGGCTTTCATCAATCCAGTTGCGGATCAACTCCAGATTGTCCGCTGCCAGGGCAAAGCGCTGGTGGACAGCGGGCGCTTCTATGAGCTCCATGATCCGGGCAGCGGTCAGCCGCGAACCAGGCAGTTTGAGCAATGCGAAAAACGGGTCAATGAGCCGGTGTGATAAGCGCGCTGAACCCGTTGCGATACTGTACGGTATTTTGGGGCAGCCTGGGGCCGGGTTGTCAAAGACCGCCTGAATCAGCGGGGCATAGGTCTCGATGTCCGGCGTCAGAACCAGCACGTGCCGTGGTTCAATTTGCTGGTTGCGGTCAAATACACCGAGAAGATAATCGTGCAGAACCTCGACTTCCCGCCATGGACTGTGACAGACGTGCACCGTGATGGAATCGTCGGCAACGGCGACCGGCATTGCCGACGGTGTCTGCGAATTCGTATCGGAGATACTGTCAGGTTCTTGTCGAGTTGCCCCCCGGTCGGCAAGCGAGAGAATGTCCGTCTGGATGGCGGCCAGCAGGTGTGACCCTCCGGGCTTTGCAAAGAGTGGTTGTTCGTCGACGTCGAGTTCGTGGAGCATGGTCAGGAATTCCTGGCCGACCTGCCCCAGGGAGGCCAGCAGGCTGTTGCCCCGCTCCAGGTAAAGGAGTTCGCTGTTTGTCCGGGCAGCGCGTTCCTTTTTTGAGATGACGAGGTCTGAGGCAATGTCATCCCAGAATTCCCGGCAGGGATTCATGAAAAACAGAGAGACATCCGTGTGGTTGGCCAGGCCGGCCAGCAGCCGCAGGTACGAGGGAGGCAGGGAGGAGACTCCGAATACCGTGATTCTCGGAGGCAGGAGTCCGGCAGCAAAGTTGCGGTTCTGAAGAATGGCAAGACAGTTTTCAAGAAGCCGGGCCGGATGAAGATCGTTTTTTTTGTGTTTGTCGATGCGGCGAATCAGCTCCCGCCAGAGCTCGCTCTGCCATTTTTCATGATCGCTGTTCGAAGGGCCATTTTTCTCCCAGGCGCTAATCATGTCCGGTCGGAACAGGAGGTAGCGATCAAACATCTCCGCGAGTCTGACGGCCAACTGGTAGGGTTTGCATTCAAGTCCGTCCCGCAGGTAGGAGTTGACTGCCGCAAAGGTCTTTTTTCCTGCCAGGGTGGGCAGGAGGTCCATGAGATGCCAGGTCAGCAGTTCCTTTCTGTAGGACGAGATCTCCGGCTGGCCGGAAACGAGCTGTTTCATTACGTCCCGGAAAAAGGCGTTGGGCAGCGGGAAACGACTGTTCGCCCAGATCCCGAGGCGGTCGGCAAGTGTCTGTGCCAGCCAGCGGGCCATTCCCGGATTCTGGATAACAATGGTTTCTGGAAACAGAGGAGGGGCCGGGTAATTGTGGAGAATTTCCGCCAACTGCTCAGCGAGCAGTTCCAGGCGGTTTCCGTTGATGGCGGTCAATCCTGGCATGTTTTTTGGGAAACACCGTGGCTAAACGTCGGGGCCGCTCGACCGGCGGTTGCTATGCAGCAGGGTCGGAGCCCTTCACCCTATTTCGGCCCTCTTCCTTGGCCTTGTACAGGGCCTGGTCAGCGCTGGAGATCAATGCCTCCGGCTTGCCATCGCGTTTCGGAATGCAGGTTCCGACCCCGACGCTGATGCTGACATGGTCGCTGACCTTGGACTTGGCGTGCGCCAGCTTTTTTTCCTGCACCGCCGCCCGCATGCCTTCGGCGATTTTGAGGGCACCAGCCTGATCGGTTTCGGGCAGCACGGCGGAAAATTCTTCACCGCCGTAGCGGGCCAGGAAGTCAGTTTCGCGCTGCAGGGAGCCTTCCAGCGCGGCAGCCACCGATTTCAGACAGTCGTCACCGCCCTGATGACCGTAATGGTCATTGTAGAGCTTGAAGAAATCGATGTCGAGCATGATCAGTGACAGGGGCGTTCCCTGACGCATTGCCCGCTGCCACTCCTTGTGGAGTGTTTCATCAAAACTGCGGCGGTTGGCAATACCGGTTAAGCCATCCAGGGAGGAGAGCCGCTGCAGGGTGCGGTTAGCCTCGGCCAGCCGCTTCTGGCTCTCCTGCAGGGCCTGAAAGGCCTCGTCGCGTTCTTTCAGGTTGATATATGAGCGGGAGTGATAGCGGATACGGGCGATGAGTTCAACCTTGGCTGGCAGTTTGACCAGGTAGTCGTTGGCACCCAACGAGAAGGCCTCGCTTTTGATCTCCGGTTCTTCCTTGGTGGAGAGGACGATGATTGGCACCTGCGCGGTTTCCGGCTTCACCCGAAAAAAACGGACCATCATCAGGCCGTCGATCTCCGGCATCACCAGGTCCTGAAGGATAACGGTCGGTTTGATCTGGGTGGCCATTTGTATGGCCTCGGTCGGGTTCTGGCAATAGTGAAAATCGATATCTTTTTCGCTGCTCAGCGCCCGTCTCACTGCCTCGGCGATTATCGCCTGGTCGTCAATGAGAAGAACCGTAATCCGGTATGCGTGAAGGGGGGATATCCCTTCGTTTTTTTGGTTATCAGGCATTGTTGGCAGAGATTCCATGCAGGAAGTTTTTACCCGGCATCAGCAGATTGATGAGGGTTGATCCGATCCGGTCCGCCGGCAGAACTTCTTTTGCCGCGCCAATTTCAGCCGCTATCTTCGGCATGCCGTAGACAATGCAGGTGTTCTTGTCCTGGGCAATGGTGTGCCATCCCTGCTGCCGAAGGGTGAGCAATCCCTGGGCGCCATCTTTGCCCATGCCGGTGAGGAGTACACCGATGATGCCGCCCTGCCAGTTTGTCGCCACACTGTTGAAGAATACGTCTACGGAAGGGTGGTAGAAATTTTCAACCGGTTCCCGTGAGTAGGCGAACGTGTTTGCAGAAGTCAGGATCAAGTGGTTGTCCGTGCAGGCCAGATGCACTACGCCGCGTTGCGGCCTATCTCCCTTGGCAGCAATACGTACCGGCAAAGCGGTCTGCTTGTCAAGCCATTCAATCAGGCCCGGGGTAAATTTTTCGTCCATGTGCTGCACAATGACGACGGCAGCCGGAAAATTTTGGGGCAGAACGGACAGGATCTGGACAAGTATCTTGGGGCCGCCGGTGGAACAGCCAATGGCCACGAGGCAATTTTTATTCTTGTGGGGTCGGGCTGATGGTGCAATCTGTGGCGCCTTCTGTGACGACCAGGCGTTGCCGGTCAGTCTGCCGATGCGGGTTATTTTTTCCAGCAATTCCCCGGCACCGGACGTTTTGCTGTCCTTATCGAGTCCAGGGGTGGCCACGGCATCCAGAGCCCCGGCCCCCATGGCCTCGAAAACCTTGGCGGAATGTCCGGCCACCGTGGCCGTGACAATGAGGATGGCACAGGGAGTGGACTGCATGATGCGCCTGGTCGCCTCCACCCCGTCCATGACCGGCATGATTAGATCCATCAGGATAATATCCGGGGTGTCGTCGTTGCAGAGCTGTACCGCCTCGGCGCCGTTGCGGGCCACCCAGATGATTCTGTGCTCAGGGGCGCTGGATAATGCCTGCCGCAGGCTTTCAACCGCAATGGTTAAATCGTTGACAATACCTATTCTCACCTGATGAACCCTCGTGTTTTTTAGTTGTTTGCTTGGCCGATCAGATCCCGAACTGCCTTCACCAGGGTCTGGTCATGGAAGCTACCTTTCGTCAGATAGTAGTCAGCCCCGGCCTCAAGGCCCCGGTTCTTGTCTTCCTCTCTGTCCTTGTAAGAAACAATGATCACCGGCGTGCTTTGCAGTTTCTGGTCCTGCTTGATCAGGGTGACGAGTTCGATGCCGTCCATCCGCGGCATGTCGACATCCGTGATCACCAGGTCGTATGTCCCTCGCCGCAGTGTGTTCCAGGCGTCCATGCCGTCGACCGCCACATCGACTTCATAGTCTTTGGCAGTAAGCATCTTGCGCTCTACCTCGCGCACGGTAATTGAGTCATCAACGACCAGGATGCGTTTGACAGTTTTTTCCGAGGTTGTCTTCTCGGATTGACTACTGGTAAAGCGGCGCAGACGATCACCGGAGATAAGCAGATCCATGGAGCGAACCATGTCTTCAACATCAACGATAAGAACGGGGGTGCCGTCCTCCAGAATGGCGGCCGCGCTGATATCTTTTGTTTTTCCTAGATGGGGATTCAAGGGTTGGACGACCAGATCACGCACCCCCCAGAAACGGTTGACGATAAGACCGTACTGATGCAACCGGTCGCTGAAGACCGCCACGGACATTTCTTCATCATCGGGCAGGTTGATGGCCGGCTTGCCGAGTACCTGTTGGGCATGCACCAGACCGATTCGTTTATCGTTGTAAGTAAAATACCGACGTCCCTCGACCGTTTTGACCATTTCTTTTGGTATTTTGAGCACATGGTCAATGGCGACCAGGGGAAAGGCATAGGGCTCATTATGGATCTCGATCAGCAGCGCTCGCATGACCGAGAGGGTGATGGGCAGTTGCAGTTCGAAGCTGGTGCCCTTGTGCAGCTTGGACGATGCTCGGACTACACCACGCACTTCGCTGACCACGCTATGCACCACGTCAAGGCCAACGCCGCGGCCCGACACCTTGCTGACCGTTTTCTTGGTGCTGAAATTTGGCAGGAAAAGAAACTCCATGAGTTCAGCTTCATTGAGGTCGGCTGCAACCTCCTTGGTGATCATGTTCTTCGACACAACCGCCTCGCGGATTTTTTCCACGTCAATCCCGCGGCCGTCCTCGGCAACGAGCACATTGAGCATGCCGGCCCGGTGTCTGGCCTCAAGCCGGAGAACCGCTTCGCGAGGTTTGCCGGCCTTTTCGCGTTCGTCCGGTGATTCGATGCCGTGGTCAATGGCATTACGGATCAGATGGTTGAGCGGCGCCTCGATTTTTTCCATGATATCACGATCTACGCGCGTATCCTCGCCAACGATTTCCAGACGTATTTCCTTGTCAAGTTCCCGGGCCAGGTCGCGTACCATACGGGGAAAGCCGGCAATCCCTTCGGAAAAAGGCCGCATGCGACTGGCAATGAGTTCATGATAGAGACGATGGGAGATTTCAGTGGAATGGCGGGAATGGTCTTCCAGAACGCCAAGTTTTTCAGCCAGCATGAATCGGCAATTGTTGATTTTTTTGTGCAGTTCCGCGATGTAGTTTTGCGTGAGACCAAGACGTTCATCTACCTCCAGATTCATTTTGTCCAGGACGCGAAGGAGCTCATCCTGTTTCATTTTCAGGCGCATGAGCTCGGAGGAAAAGGAGGGCATCCAGCGGGATTCGATCAATACCTCTCCTGCCAGCCCCATGAGACGATTCATGTTTTCTGTCGAAATTCGGATGGCCCGGCTGCCCTCCTTGTCTTCACTGCGTCGGCCAGGATTTTTCTGGGCTGCGGCGGGTGAGGGCGGGGCCGAATCTGTTACAGGCTGAACTATGGGCACCGGTTCAGGGGGTGCTGGCTTTTCCTCCTTGGCCGGAGCCGGTGCGGTCGGCTTTGTCTTTGGTTTTTCCTGCCGGGCCAAGGCGGTAAAGTCGTGGGTCAGCCCATCAATTACTCCGGCTTGAGCGGCAAGCCACGCAGGCACCTCGTCGGCCGGCAGCTTGGCAATACCAATGAGCAGATCAACACCCTTCAGCAGCAGATCAATGCCATCCTTGTTTAAATGAACCTTGCCGGTCTGGGCCGCGACAAAGACATCCTCCATGGCATGCGCCACCCGGACGGCGCCATCCAGGCCGACAATGCGCGCCGCACCCTTTATCGAATGGGCGGCCCGCATTAAAGACTCCAGCCGGTCGGCGGCGGTTGGTTCCTGTTCCAGGGCCAGAAGATCATCCGTCAGCGTGGCGCAATGATTCTCCGCCTCCATCCGGAATAAATCCAGCATGGACATGTCGCTCAGATCAGCACCGTTTCCGCTGGTCATGACAAATCCTTTGTTAAGGTCTTGAACAGCATATCGTCCTTCAGGAAGCCGATGTCCTTATTGCCAAGGCAGAGGATGCCCCTGGTATAGACTGCCTTAGAGCCGGAAACGGTAACCGGTAGATCGCGGATCATCTCCGGCAGGTATTTGGTATGACCCAAGACCTCGCTTACCGGAAAGGTCAAGGTATAGCCTTGGTGGCGGGCAACAACAAGTCGTTCAGGGGTCACATAGCGGGTGCGGGTTTCCGGTTTGATAAGTCGTTGTATCCCAAGGACGTTGCCGATTGAGACACAGATTTCCAGCCGGCCCCGGACGTTGACAATACCGCGCA
>MGTE01000096.1:2105-7171 GCA_001799275.1 Deltaproteobacteria bacterium RIFOXYD12_FULL_57_12 | reverse complement strand
TCACCAATTCCTGGATGAGACTGGCCGATATGGCAAGCCATTCGGCGCCGGCCCGGAAGATAAAGGCGGTGCTGATTTTGCGCCGTTCGGTTGCTTTCTGGGCGGCAAGTTGGGATGCCCACTGTTTTTGGTAGCCTGGCGGCAGAGGCCGGTCCAGGAGACGCCGGCCGGCTGCGGTGTAGGCGGGGCAGTTTCGACAGTGGATATACTTGGCCATCAGGGGACAGCGTTTGGTTCTGTCGCCCCACACGCCGATTTTTCTCCAGCAGTCGTCAATTTGGAGTTGGTCCAGTCCAGATGATTTTACGTCTCGCAATGGTGTCGTCCATTCACAAAAGGTTTGTGGTTACTTTGTGTTGGCAAGTCGCCTTATCCGTTGTTTGAAGGTTTCGGCGGTTTTGGCGTCGCCGGTGCGTTCTGCCAGCAGGGAAAGATGCACCAAGGCTTCCTCGTAATTCGGCTCAAGGTAAATTGCCTTGCGCAGGAGCTTGTCTGCCTGTTCCGGGTCTCCGGTCGCGTCATGAATCAAGCCGAGCAAAAAATAAGCCTGGGAAGAAGGACCTTGTTGATGCAAGCTCGTTTCGCACAGGAGTCTTGCTTCGTCAAGCAGGCCTTGATCGGCAAGCTGGCGGGCTTTTTCAAGGTTCGGCGTCGACTTTGACGCCGGGTCTGTTTTCGGAACGGAATGTTCGACGGATGGCTTGGTGGTGGATGCCCCTTGGCCGATTTTGGAGGCGGGTGGCGGGGCCGCGGCCGCGGCGATTTTTTTGTGAAATGCAAAGGCCTGCGGGTATTGCAGCGGGATGAATTTGCTCTGGTCAAAGAGGGTGGTCTCGGCGTGGCCCACAAAGATCAGGCCGTCGTCGGTCAGCATGTTGTGGAGGCTGAATATCGCATGCCTTCTTGCTTCATCGTCGAGATAGATCAGCACGTTTTTGCAGAAGATGACGTCGAATTGTCCCAGGCTGGCCATGAAACCATGGTTGAGGATATTGCCCTGGCGGAAATGCACCTTGCTGTTTGTTTCCTTGTTCAGGATGTATTTGTTGTCCGCTTTTGCGAAATATCGGGAACGGAATTCAAGGTCGTCGCTTCGGAATGAATTTTCCATGTATTCGGCCTTCTGGGCACGCGCAAGCGAACGGGCACTGATGTCAAGGGCAACAACCTGAAACATTTTGAGAGGCCAGCCGATTTCCTGAAGCGCCATCACCAGGGAATAGGGCTCTTCGCCAGAGGAACACGGTGCGCTTAACAGTCTTAGAAACGCCTTGCGTTTATCCTGTTTCCACTTGACGAGATGCTGGCGCAGCAGTTCAAAAGGCTGTTTGTCCCGGAAGAACCATGTTTCTGGAATAACGACTTCTTCAATGAGTTCATTAAGTTCAATGGCCGATGATTTGAGCTTTTGTGAATAGGCCGTTTCATCAGGCACGGCGAGGATCTGCATGCGTTTTTTAATGGCTCGTTCCAGGGTTGCCCGGCCGATTGAGGTGAGCTTCAGACCCATGGATCTTCGAAGCAGGGCTTCAATTTCTGCGTCAGCCATGTTGTATATCCGGTCGGGCTCTGCCAGCGAACTGGATCAGTCTTGGAAAAGTTTGATAATGTCCTGTTCCGGCAACATCCGTTTAAGGTCGAACCACTGGATCATTCTTTCGTTGTCAGCATCGGTTCCGAGGCGGTAAAGGCTCTCATCCATGAGCACGCCAGAGGCGGGAACTTCCTTGAGAGCAGTCTTTACGGTTTCCGTGACCTGCGTAGCGATGAGGCCCAGTTTTTTGGTGTTTTTGCCGTCAAACGGATAGTTGACGATGATCGTTCGGGTGCTGAATTTAGGTTCGCATGGCGTACCAATCAGCAGCTCCCCCAGATCCAGCACCGGCGTCGGAGTCCCGCGGTAATTCAGGAGCCCGACAACATAAGGCGGGGCCAGCGGAATTTTTTTTACTTGAACAAGGGGGACTACTTCCACCAGTTGATCAGCGGTCAGGGCATACCGTCCTTCCCCGATTTCAAACAGGAGAAGCAGCATGGTTACCCTCTGAACGTACTTTGAAGCGCGCCGCTGCCTCCTGAAGTCCTACTGCGGCATGATGAAGCTGTGATATGGTGGAACTGGTCTGGGTCAGGGATTCGGCGGTCTGTTGCGCCGCTTCGTTCAACTGATTGATTGCCTCACTGATCTGCTTTGCACCGAGCGTCTGGGCCTCGATTCCCTCGGTGAGGGTTCCCACCTGGGGATTCAGGATTTCCACCTGTTCGATCACGCCGCGCAGTTGATCACCGGTTTTACGAACCTCCTCCACGCTGTGGTGGGCATCGACCGCGAATTTGTCGATTCCCATGACCGCGGCGGAAATGGCGGTCTGTACCTCCTGGACCATCTGCTCGATTTCAAAGGTAGCGACCGCGGTCTGATCGGCGAGCCGGCGGATTTCCGTGGCGACCACGGCAAAGCCGGCTCCGTATTCTCCGGCCTTTTCCGCTTCGATCGCAGCATTCAGCGAGAGGAGGTTCGTCTGGTCGGCGACCTTATTGATGGTTTGCACCACCCCGGCGATATTGCCCGCCTTTTCATTGAGGATCTGCAGCTTGGTGACAATCGAGCCGGTTGCCTCTTCCATTTTGACCATGGTTCTGTCAATGTCTTCCAGACCGGCATGTCCTTCGGATGCGGCAAAGGCGGCGTTTTTGGTCAAACTGTTGATTTTTTTCATCGTGGTCAGCAGATTGGTTCCGGTCAAGGCGATTTCCGTGGTGGAGGCGGCTATTTCGCTGGAGGTCGCCGCGTGCTCGTTGGCGGTCACCTCCTGCTGCTTATTGGTGGCGGCCAGTTCGGTGATTGAGCTCGTTACCTGGATGCCGGAGCGCTGGATCTGGGCCACCAGATCGGCGAGATAGTCGGACATCTGATTAAACCCTTTGATTAATAGCCCGAATTCATCGTGGCGGCCATAGGCAAGTCGATGGCTCAGTTCGCCCTGCATGACATTTTTCATGGCAGCGGTGATCAATGACAGCGGATGGTCAATGCTTTTGATGAGCAAGTAACTGGCACCCATAGAGATGCAGAGTGCCACCACCATCACCAGGAGAAAGGTTTCCTTGAAGGTGTTGTAACGTTGTTGCGATTCGTCGAATTCGTGCTTGACCGCCTCAAGGCGGTTTTTTACAAGATTGTTTATGGTTTTTTTGTATTCATCGGCCAGGGGGTAGAGTTTCGCGTCGGTGATGGCGTCAAGTCCGTTTTCATCATGCTTTTTCAGCAGGGCGATCAATTCGGTTGATACCCCTTCGCTGCTGGCGATAAGTGAAGTGGCCGGAGTCAGCCAATTGTCTGCCGCATTGGAGTTGGACTTTGCGGTGGCCTGAAGACCCGCCCATTTCTGTTCAAGCTCCGTCTTGGTCTGTTCGACTTTTTTAAGGCCGTCTTCCCACGAAACCTGTTCGAAAAGAACCTTGTCGATAGAGCCGACCAGCGTGGATTGAAAGAGCGTTTCCATTTCCCGCAACTCTTTCAGGGGAAGGACTTCGCTATTGTACACATCGGCAAGAGAGTTGTTGGCGCGCCTCATGCCATTGAGACCCGCCAGACCGCTGCCGACCAGAAGAAGCAGCAGGATGCCGACAAAACCCGCGAGGCGCCATTTGACATCTAGATTTCTCATGAAACTGGTCATTCATTACCTCTTTTTTGGATGAGATTTTGTCTCGCACAGTCAAACGCCGGGGAAACATGCTCAAGATGCTCTGTCCGTGCGAAAAATACGCCAGCAAGGTTGGCTAACGTAAGAAGATAAAATCTGTAACTCATTTAAACGAAACAATAAACAAAGATATATACAATATAACAAAAGGAAGTCAATCGATTTGTGTCCAGCAGATTCGACAGCAAGAGGCCGGTGGCGGCCGTTTTGGTTGCTTGCGGGTAGGGGGTTCTGTCGGGCAGGGTGCCTCCGGCAGGCTCGGCGTGCGGGGTATTTTTCGGTGCTTTAACAACCATTAGGTTGTCGATCACAGAGAGAGGTAATTAAAATAAACTAACGAAGAATCGGTTGACTGCCGATAAAATTGACAAATGGATTTTGGCGGATGTGTTTTGAGAGAAGGTGTTACCGAGAGATTTCATCGACGAACATAGGTGAACATAAAGGAGAAAGGTGATGAGTATTTTTGTAAGCAAGACAGTTGCCTCTTTTCTGAGAAAGAAGAAAGAGGAATTTGTCGCCTCTGGATTTGGAACGGGGCGGCGCAACAGGAGACGACATCCGTCTGATCGCCGCCAATCAGTGCGGGTGGGGGTAATTGTGACACTGTCGAGCAAAAACGACCGGCGTTCAGGTTCTGATCGGCGTTCCATCTAACTCGGTGTGTTGTTCGGCAGCCATATCCTTGACGGTTTTCTTGTGAGCGGCAGGTAGTCCGTGTCGTTTTTTTGACAGAATGGTCGTCAATATGGGTAACAGGCTGACTGCCGGGCGTGGTTTACGGTCATGCTGTCAGAAAGAAAGGGTGCCGGAGTTTTCGTGTGCGGCGGCAGAATCAGCGCCTGGGGCTGCGCGGCGGGCAGAGTCGTTATCCCTTCTAGCCCTTCTGGCATGAAAATAGCAAGATGAGTTTTGCCTAAAGATTTTGGCTTGTTTTGTCGAGAATTAACATAACGGTTGGCTGGTTCGGGGTTACCTTTTAGGGAATTAAGGATGTCGGGTGCAACGCCATGTACGGATCATTAAACACGGTAGCTAATATGACGGGGAACGCAATCAATCCCAGCGAGCTGGATAATTTGATTGTGGAGTTAACCCATTATCGTCGACAATCGGAGTGGCTGGCGCGGATTAATGAACTGCACAGCCGTCTGGCTGGCGCCGTTGACCTTCCCGGCATGATCGAAGCCTTTTCCGTCTGGTTGATGCCGTTCGTCGGACATGACCTGATCGCCTATAAAAATATCGACCGTCATCGGCTGCACATGTTCTGCTCCTGTCATGGCCCGGCCCGCCGCTCGATCATGCAGGCCGCCGAAACGCTGTTCGGGCAGGAGGTTTCGCCGACTGGCGGTG
>MGTE01000096.1:0-2079 GCA_001799275.1 Deltaproteobacteria bacterium RIFOXYD12_FULL_57_12 | reverse complement strand
AGGACCAGCCTTTTACGAATCAGGATTGGGAAACAGTGATCAAGGGCCTAGAGATTCTGACCGAGCCACTCCAGCGGGCCGTGGATTATGAAGACCTTTTTGAGCAGGCCAGGCGCGACACCTTGACCGGCCTGCCCAACCGCCGGGTGTTTGAGGAACGCGTCGGGCCGTTGCTTGACAACGCACATCGTTACGAACATCCGATTACTGTCGCCTGCATGGACCTGGATAATTTCAAGCAGGTAAATGACACCTTCGGGCATGCCGCCGGTGACCTGGTTCTGCAGCAGGTAGCCCAGATTATGCGGCAGATGGTGCGGAACACCGATCTGCTGGTGCGGATGGGCGGTGACGAGTTCATGCTGGTTCTGCCGGACACGGAATTGCAGGCCGCCCGCATCATGGCCGACCGCTTGTGTCAGGCTGTTGATCTTCTGGACATCCGGACGCCGGGTGCCAACAGGCTGGGCATCAGTATCGGACTCAGCCAATGGCACAGCGGGCTGTCCAGGGACGCATGGCTCCAGCAGGCCGACGAGGCCCTTTATCAGGCCAAGTCTTCTGGCCGTTCCCGAGTGTGCATGCCCCCTGTCTGATTTCCCCGCCGCTTGCCTGCCTTCCTTATCACTGCCCTTTTTGAAGCGCACGCTATTTTATGAGTCGGCGCAGCAACTGCTGTACCGGGGTCTGTTCCTGCGGCTCGGGTGATGTCTGCTGTTGCTGATCCGGGCCCTGCTTTGTCGGGGGCGGCGGCGCGGTGCCGTTGCCGAGAAGACCTTCCAACAGCTTGCCGCCGGGGAGTTTGGCGCCGAGTTTTTTGCGGGCGGTCAGCACGGCGATTTCCCGGCCGGCGGCGGCCCAGTTCACCTTAGGGGCGGCGGTGGGACCATCAACCGGGATCTGCAGTATATAATCCGGGGCCAGGCCGTAAATGCCGAAAATTTTACCAAGGGTTTCCGCCGGTAGCCCCAGCACCATCTCCACTTGGTCTCGTACCAGATCCACCCGGCCCCAGGAGGCGACCTTGATTCGGTTGTCAAGAATGAAGTCGGTCCGCTCGTAGGTGGCAACCCCGTTTTCTATTCGGGCGATGATTGGAGTGATTTGGACAGTGAGGTAGTCGCCGGATCCGGTCTTAAGCAGAGCGAGCAGGCCTCTGAGGATTCCGCCGTTCTCCAAGGTCACGGTGCCAAACTCGGCCCGGGCCTGTCCCACCTGGACTTTGGCCGTGTCATAGGGCGAAACCTGAATTTGAAAATTTTCCTTGTTCACCCGGAGGGTGATGGGCCGGTCGGCACTCACGGCCCGGGCCAGTAATGGGTTCACCTTGGCCAGAACGATTCTGGCCAGGGCCGGTGTGATCTCCAGTTCCGCGCTCAGGGGCCTTTCCAGTTGTAGCAGGCCGTCGCCCAGCAGGGCTGCCAGTTCGGCTTTGCTGTATGGGGTCTGTTCGCTGAAGTTGATGGGTCCGGACTTCCGTGTCAGATTCAGGTCAGTATCGCCTGTCACTGTCATGGTTTTGCCCAGGGTTTCGGCCAGTTTGCCCTTGGTGCCGGCCAGAATATCCAGAAGCGCCATGGGCACGCTATTCATTTCCGTTCTGAGTGCTGCGGTCATGGTAGCCGTGCTAAGGGCGCCGGCGGAATCGAGCAGGTTGCCCAACCGTCCTTCGGCTGTCAGGCTGCCTTTCTGAATATCCGTTGTTTTCTTGACCTCGCCGCTGATTTTGAGATCCAATCCCTGGGCCAGAGCATCTGTAGAGATTTCGGCCCGGAGGTTGGTAAAACCCGCGGTCTGGTCGCTATCAGCCAGGAACAGGTTTTGGGCCGAGATATCCATCTCCAGGGCCAGATCGCCCGATTTTGTTCTGCCGTCCGGCACCTTACCGGCGCGCGGCAGGCGCAGGCTGCGGACCGTTGCCGTGATGGCGGCGTTTTTTTCAAGCCGGTAGGTTCCCCCTTTTTTTTCGCTCGATCCGGATTTCTTCCTGTCGCCAGCCGTCTGCAGGCGGGCAAAGGCCGCCGGGGTCAGGTCCAGGTTGATTACGGCGGGTCCGGTCAGCGAAACGGTCTCTCCTAT
>MGTE01000095.1:53044-73222 GCA_001799275.1 Deltaproteobacteria bacterium RIFOXYD12_FULL_57_12 | reverse complement strand
CACCCGGGAACTGCTCAAACGCAGCAAGACCGCCGATCAGGCGCGCTGGAAGGCCAATCTGCGCAGTCCACTCTTCCTGCGTTTTTCCCTGTTCGATCCGGATATCTTTCTCGCCCGCACCCTGTCCTTCATCAAGCCGCTCTTCGGACTGTTCGGCCTGGTTCTATGGCTGACCGCGACGATTACGGCGACAGTGCTCGCTGGCCGGCACTGGCCGGAACTTACCCACAATATCGCCGACCGCGTCCTGGCCGCCGACAATCTGCTGATTCTCTGGTTTGTCTACCCGGTCGTCAAAATTCTCCATGAATTCGGCCATGGCTATGCCGTGAAGCGCTGGGACGGTGAAGTGCACGAAATGGGCATCATGCTGCTCGTCCTCATGCCGCTCCCCTATGTGGATGCCTCGGCCGCCTCGGCCTTCCGCGAAAAATGGCGCCGGATCCTGGTCGGAGGGGCCGGCATCCTGACCGAGTTATTCGTGGCCTCCCTGGCCATGCTGTTCTGGGTTTCTCTGGCGCCGGGCCTGCCCCGTTCGATTGCCTTCAACGTCATCCTGGTCGGCAGCGTTTCCACCCTCCTGTTCAATGCCAACCCGCTCTTACGCTACGACGGCTACTACATGCTGGCCGACCTGCTCGATATCCCCAATCTGGCGCAGCGCAGCATCAACTATCTGCAGTATTCGGTAAAAAAATATCTGCTAAAAATCCCCAACACCGAACGACCCTACATCGCTCCGGGCGAGAGGCCGTGGCTCGCGGTTTACGCCGTTGCCGCCTTTTTCTACCGGCTGTTCATCTACGTGGGAATCATCCTGTTCATCGCCGGCAAATTTTTCATTATCGGCATCCTGCTGGCCATCTGGGCCGCCGGCAACATGTTTGCCCTGCCCCTTTTTAAAGGTGTCCGCTTCATCTTGGCCAACCGCAGCCTGCACGGCCGCCGGCTGCACGCCATCACCGTCACCGGTGGCAGCCTGGCCTTTGTGCTGCTTCTGCTGTGCGTACTGCCTTTTCCGTTGTGGACCAATGCCGAAGGGGTGGTCTGGGCTCCGGAGGATGCCATGGTCCGCGCCGGCGCCGGCGGTTTTCTGCAAAAGCTGACCGTGCCGGGAGGCAGCCCGGTGCAGAAAGGGCAGATTCTCGCCAACAGCAGCGATCCGGAGCTGGAGGCTCAAACAAAAATACTCCGAGCCCGGCTGAATGAGTTCGAGCTTCGCTATGGGGCCGCCCTGGCGACCGATCCCCTGAAAGCGAACATCATCCTGGAGGAGCGGGAACATATCAGAACAGCACTGGGTCGCGCCGAAGAAGAACTTGCCGATCTCACGGTTCGCAGCCCGCGGGACGGTCTCTTTGTGGTGCCCAAGGAGGCTGATCTGGCCGGCCGCTTCCTCCGCAAGGGCGAATTGATCGGCTATGTGCTTGAGGCGGAGAAACCGGTGATCCGGGTTGTGGTGCCGCAGACCAGGGTCGATCTCATCCGCCAGCGTACCACCGGCGTGCTGCTCCGTTTTGCCGACCATTTTGACACCATCGTCCCGGCCACGGTCAAACGGGAGGTGCCGGGCGGCATGGAACAACTTCCATCCCCGACTCTCAGCACGGCGGGCGGCGGCCAGATCGCCATTGACCCCACTGAACAAAATAACATGAAAACCTTTGAAAAAATGTTCCAATTCGATATCGAAATAGCCCAACCCCGGCCTGCTCTCTTTCTGGGCGGCAGGGTCTATACCCGATTCCAGCACGGCTATGAACCGCTGGCCCTGCAGTGGTACCGACTCCTGCGTCAACTCTTCCTGAAGCGTTTCAATGTCTAGCCCGCCGCTCCCAGGCAGAATCACTGCCGGCTTCTACCCGGAACGCCAGGATCAGCCGGAATCCATGTTCAGCCAGGTTCTCAACGACCTTGCCCATACCGTTGCCCGCCGCTTTCAGGACCGCCCTGCCCGCTTCCAGGCCATTGTTCCCATGACCAACACCCTGCGTCCGGAATTTTCTACCATGTCCGAACAGGATTTCAAGACCGAAGCCGATGCCCTGCGCCTCGACCTGCGGCGCCAGGGCATGACTGCTCCTCCGGTGGCCCGCGCCTTCGCCCTGATCCGGGAAGTGGCGGCCAGACGCCTCGGCACACCCCATTACGACACGCAGCTCATGGGCGGCTGGGTTATGGTCCAGGGGTTCGTGGCGGAAATGGAGACCGGCGAGGGCAAGACACTGACCGCGACGCTGCCGGCCTGCACCGCCGCCCTGGCCGGAGTGCCGGTCCACATTGTCACGGTAAACGATTATCTGGCCAAACGGGATGCCGCCTGGATGGGCCCGATTTACGAAACCCTGGGGCTGACGGTGGGAATCGTCGTGCAGGGCATGAGTCTGGAGACGCGGCGCCAGGCATATGCCTGCGATGTCACCTACTGCACCAACAAGGAACTCGTCTTTGACTACCTGAAGGACCGGCTGCTGCTCGGCCAGAAACCCGGGCCGGTCACGTTACGGCTCGACCGGCTGCGCGGGGTCGGCAGGCTTGACAACCTCTGCCTGCGCGGTCTTTTTTTCGCGATTGTCGACGAGGCCGACAGTATTCTCATCGACGAGGCCCGCACCCCGCTGATCATCTCCGGGGCGGGCAGCAACTCATACGAGGCGAAAATTTACCAGGACGCTTTACAATTCGCCACCCAGATGGAAACGGGCCGGGATTTTACCCTGGATTTTGCCAAACGCTCCTGCGAGCTCACTGAGGAGGGCAGCCACAGACTGGCCGAGATGTCGCAAGCTGCGGGCAGTTTCTGGGCCGGCCGCAACCGGCGCCAAGAAATCATCCGCCAGGCTTTATGCGCCTGTCATCTATTCCAGCGGGACCGGGAATATCTGCTGCGGGACGGCAAAATCGAGATCATCGACGAGTACACTGGCCGGACCATGGCGGACCGCTCCTGGGAGCGCGGCCTGCACCAGCTCATTGAGGCCAAGGAGTCCTGCGCGGTCACCACCCAGCGGGAGACCATGGCCCGAATCAGCTACCAGCGATTCTTCAGGCGATACCGCTGGCTGGCCGGCATGACCGGCACCGCCCGGGAGGTGACCGACGAACTGTGGTCAGTGTACCGGCTGCCGGTGGTGCGCGTGCCGCCGAACAGACCGGTGATCCGCCAAGAAAGGCCGGCGCTACTCTTCCCGGATGCGGCCGCGAAATGGGCCGCGCTGCTGGCCCGGATCAGAGAAATACACGATCAAGGCCGGCCCATCCTGATCGGCACCCGTTCAGTGGCCACCTCCGAGTACCTGCACGGCCTGCTCAACGAGGCCGGTCTGCCGCACCGGGTGCTCAACGCCCGGCAGGACGAGGAAGAGGCGGAGATCATCAGCCAGGCCGGCCAGCAGGGCCAAATCACGGTCGCCACTAACATGGCCGGCCGCGGCACCGATATCATCCTGGGGCAAGGCGTCAGGGAACTGGGCGGCCTGCACGTCATTTCCACGGAACGCCATACCGCCCGGCGCATCGATCGGCAGCTCTTCGGACGCTGCGGCCGCCAGGGCGATCCCGGCAGTTACGAACTGGTGGCCGCGCTGGACGACGAAATTTTTCTCGCGGCCCTGCCGCCGGGCTGGCGGATGAGGCTGCAGAAAATCGCCGCAGCCAACACTGCCATCAGTCGCTTTGTGGCGGAAAAATCCGCAACCTTTACGCAATGGCAGGTGGAAAGGCGAGATTTCCTTGTCCGCCGGGACCTCATGCGTTTCGATGACTCCCTGGCGGATGCCCTCGCCTTTTCCGGCGCCGGGGAATAACAGGGCAACTACAGGAGTCAGGAGTCAGGAGTCAGGAGTCAGGAGTCAGGAAAATGAGATCATACATTGTAAATTCTGACTTCTGAATTCTGTCTCCTGCCCCCCACGATTCTTTTGTTTCGGGTTGTAACGGTTTCATATTATATTGGCTTGACCGACCCCTGCCCATCAACTACATCCCCTTGCCGCCCAAGGAGGAGACAAAGGAGCATCGTAATGACTTGCGCACCCATGCGAATAATTTTCGTTCTTGCCCTGATCCTGTGCCTGTCGCCGGCCGCCGCCCCTGGCGAGGAATTCGAATCCGTTTCCAAACCGAGCGCCGACATCACCCTCTCCTTTGTGCGACCCGGTAGAATCGCCGATGTGGCTTGCAAAGAAGGTGACACGGTCAAAAAGGGCAAACTCCTTGCCAAACAGGAAGACAAGGCTGAACAAATTCAACTGGAAATGCTGGCCGTGCAGGCGGCGGATGAGACAAAAATCAAACTGGCCGAGGCGGAACTGGCCCAGAAACGAAAAGACCTTGCCAGGCTTGAGAATGCCGGGCAGACTAACGCGGCCACCTCTTGGGAGATCGAGCACTCGCGCCTTGAGGTGCGGACTGCCGAACTGAATCTGGAAAAGGCCCGGGTCGACCACGAACAGGACAGGCGCCGCCACCAGGAATCAGGCGCCCAGCTCAGCCTCCTCCATCTGTTGAGTCCGATCAACGGCCAGGTTGAAGAGGTGAAGATAGAAGAAGGTGAATCAGTGCAGGGCCTTGATCCGGTTATCCGGGTAGTCCAGACCGATCCGCTCCAGATCGATGTGCCGGTGCCGGTCTCCCTGGCCAATCAACTGCGCCGCAACCAGCCGGCCCGCGTCACCTTTCCGGCGATGCCCGGCCAGAAAAAGGCCGACCAAGTTGAGGGCCGAGTGGAAAATATCTCGACCGTGGCCGAGGCGGCCAGCAATACCCTGCGGGTCCGGATCAATGCGGCCAATTCTCTCAAACGGCCGGTCGGCGAACGGGTAAGCATCACCTTTCTCAATGTTGGAGAAGGGAAGAAACCGGCGTCGCCCAGTCCGGGCAGATAGTGCTCTGTTAACAGAGGTTCATAATGAGACAACATATCCTTCCGAAGAATTATCCGGGCCGTTGCCTGACCGTTCTTTTTCTGACGCTGGCCATGAGCAGCGCCGGCCCTGACCGCTGCGGAGCTGCGGCCGAACTCCAGCCGCCCGCCCTTCGGCTCCAGTCTCCGGCCGTCTCAGGCCCGACGTCCGAGGAAATCCGGCTGCCTATAGATCCGGAAGAACCGTCGGCCCGCTCCGTTGGTCAAACCGCGGGGCAGGCGGTCGATACCGGGCGACTCACCCTGCCGGATGTCATCCGCCAGGCGATTCTCAACAACAAGGATATCCGGATTTATTCCTACGATCCAGCCAAGGCCCTGCAGGATCTGGTCGCGGCCAAGTCGGTCTACGACCCCTCGGTTTTTCAGACCGGCAACCTCACCCGCACCGACCGGCCCATCCAGAGCCTCCTCGACAACGGCGACACTGACCGCGACGAGCTACTGGAACACCGCTGGGATCTGCAGGCCGGGGTCAAGCAGCCCCTGCCCACCGGCGGCATGCTGTCGGTCTTCATGGAGGCCAATCATCTGAACAGCAGCAGTGATCTCGTTATCCCCAACCCGCAGAATACGGCCAGGCTGACCGCGCAGGTGCGCCAGTCCCTGCTCAAAGAAATCGGCGACCGCTCAAACCAGGCCAAGATCAAAATCGCCAGCCTGTATATCAATAAATCCGCCGAGGAGTTCCGGCAGCGATTGACCGAGGTTCTGGAAAACGTGACCAAAACCTACTGGCAGCTCTATTATGACCGCGCCGCCCTGGAAATCCGCCAGGCGTCTCTCGCAAAGGCGGAGGAATTGCAGACCCGGGAAGCGGGCCGTCTGGAGCAGGGCATCGGCAGCCCTCTTGACCTTGATCGGGTGCGAGCCAAGGTCGAAACCAGACGCATCGATCTGCTCAACGCTGTCAATCAGGTTGACGCAACCGCCCGGCAGCTCTCACTGCTGATCGGGCTGCCCCCGGCGACCGACAGCCATAAGAGCCCAGAACTGGTGCCCGTGGACCAGCTGAAATCGACTGCCGTCACCATTGACCGAAGCACGGCCATCGAAAAGGCCCTCCTCCACAGGCCCGAACTGCAGGCGGCAAGCGATGAACTCCGGGCGACGGAAATCAAGGAGAGGCTTGCGCAACACCGGCTCCTGCCACGCCTGGACGCAAAATTCAGCTACACCCTCAACAGCCTGGACGAAGACCTGAACAGAACAGTGAGCGACACATTTACCAGCAATACAAACAGCTGGGTGGCCAGTGTCGAGTTCGAATACCCCTTTGGCAACAACCAGGCTGAGGCGGAGCATCGAAAAAGCATCTACGAGAACAGACAGGCCAAAACGACACTGGACAAAACCCGAGAGGCCGTCGCCATGGAGGTGACTCTGGCCTTAAGCGACCTGGAACGATTTACAAAAGAAATCGAGATCACCAGACGCATGGAGACCACCATGAAGCAGGTTGTCGACCGGGCCGAAACGCGCTTTGAACTCGCCCAGATTAACAGCGACGAACTCCTGCAGTTCCATGATCTCCTGGCTTCGGCCAAGAGCGAAAAACTCCGGGCCCAGGTCAACTACAACCTGAAACTGCTGGCCCTGAACAAGGCCCAGGGCATATTGCCGGACGAACTCGGCATCATCCTGGAAAAAAGTCCGGCGAACTGAACCGCCGCCAGGATGGCGGAAACAAGCATCTCTGCCCCGGCATCAGCGCACGATGAAAAAAAACCCTTCCGGCTCTGGCGATGGCGGCCCGCCGGCCTGGCAGCTCGAAAGGCGCCGGCTTGGCGACGACGGGCTGGAACTCGTCTTTGCCGGCCGTTGGTGCCTTGATCAGGACCTGCCCTCCTCCGAGGCCCTGACCGCTGACCTGGATCAAGGGGTGCGCCGCCTGTCCTGTCGCGGCCCGGAACTCGGCGCCTGGGATTCCGGGTTGCTCGCCTTTCTGGCCGGCCTGCTCAAGCTCTGCACCGAGCGCGGGATCACGGTCGATTGCAGCGGCCTGCCCAAGGGTGTTGCGCATCTGCTGGCCATGGCCTTTGCCGTACCCGAGCAACGGCTCGACGGCCGGCGGCCGGGCCGGGCCAACCTGCTTTCCCAGGTAGGGACCGCAACTATCGCCTTCTGTTACGGCTTCCCGGAGATGCTTCGCTTTCTGGGCGAGATCACCCTGGCCATGGGCCGGCTGCTGACCGGCCGCGCCCAGTTCCGTCAAGGCGATCTGTGGCTCGAGGTGGAGGATGTCGGGCCCCGGGCCCTGCTCATCGTCTCGGTGATCAGCTTTCTGGTCGGGATGATCCTCGCCTATCTCGGGGCCGACCAGCTGCGCATGGTGGGGGCGCAAATCTTCATTGCCGACCTGGTGTCCATCGGCATGGTACGCGAGGTGGGGGCGCTGATGACCGGCATCATCATCGCCGGCCGCACCGG
Organism: Deltaproteobacteria bacterium RIFOXYD12_FULL_57_12; assembly: GCA_001799275.1. Lineage (GTDB taxonomy): Bacteria > Desulfobacterota > Desulfobulbia > Desulfobulbales > BM004 > YD12-FULL-57-12. The sequence continues at coordinate 65,868 of MGTE01000095.1, read as the reverse complement.
CGCCGCCTTTGCCGCGCAGCTCGGTACCATGCAGGTAAACGAGGAAATCGACGCCTTCCGGACCATGGGCATCTCGCCCATTGACTTCCTCGTTCTGCCGCGCATGCTGGCGCTCATGCTCATGGTTCCGCTCCTGACGCTGTATGCCGCCTTTGTCGGCATGCTGGCCGGACTCGTGGTCTCGATCTCTATTTTTGACATCGGCTTTTTCGAGTATTATACCGAAACCCTGCGGGCGCTCACGGTGACACACTTTATTGTCGGCCTATCCAAGGGCAGCGTCTATGGCGCCATGGTCGCCTATGCCGGCTGCCTGCGCGGCATGCAGTGCGGCCGCAGTGCCGAGGCGGTGGGCGAGGCGGCGACCTCGGCGGTGGTAACCGGCATTCTGCTCATCACCATCATGGCCTCGCTGATGACCATCATCTTTTACCGGCTGGGGATCTAATAGGATGGAAGACGCACCCCATATCGAAGTCCGTGATCTAACCATGGCCTACGGCGGCTTTGTTGTGCAGCATGATCTCAACTTTGTAGTGCATAAAGGGGATATCTTTGTGATCATGGGCGGCAACGGCTGCGGCAAGACAACCCTGATGCGGGCTTTGGTCGGACTGCAACGGCCGGCAACGGGCACGGTGTTCTACAGCGGCGAGGATTTCTGGAATAAACCGGAGGAGGACCGAGAGCGGCTCAAGCGCCGCCTCGGCATCATGTTCCAGGGCGGCGCCCTGTGGAGTTCGCTCACCCTGGCGGAGAACGTCGCCCTACCGCTCCACGAGTACACCTCCCTGCCCCGCCAACGGATCGACGAGATCGTCTCCTTCAAGCTGGCCCTGGTGGGACTCGCCGGCTTTGAGGAATTTTACCCGGTGGAGCTGAGCGGCGGTATGCGCAAAAGGGCTGGTCTGGCGCGGGCCATGGCCCTGGACCCGGAAATCCTGGTAATCGATGAACCCTCTTCCGGGCTCGACCCGCTCACCGCCCGCCGCCTGGACGATCTGATCCTCGAACTGCGCGACAGCCTCGGTACGACGATCGTGGTCGTGACCCATGAACTGGCCAGCATTCTTTCCATTGGCAGCAACTCGGTCTTTCTTGATGCCGAGACCCATACCATGATCGCCACTGGCAATCCACAACAGGCCGCCCAGGCGGGCGATGTCAAGGTGCGCCATTTCCTAAGCCGGGGGGCCATATGAGCAAGCGCGCCAATCCGACCCTGATCGGGGCCTTTGTACTCGGGGCAATCACGCTCGGAGTGGTCGTCATCATGCTGTTGTCCGGCGGCCAGTGGTTCCAGGAGCGACGGCAGCAGATCATGTATTTTGAAGGGGCGGCCCAGGGGCTGCAGGAGGGGGCGCCGGTGGTCTTTCTGGGGGTGAAGGTGGGAACCGTCAAGCGAATCCAGCTCGGGCTCGAGGAGGAAAGCCGCAAATTCCTGGTACCGGTCACCATCGAGGTCGAACCCTCGGTGGTGCAGACCCGGCATGGCGAACAGATCGACCTGCGCGACCCGCAGACCATACGGCAGCTGGTGGACCGCGGCCTGCGGGCTCGGCTCCGCTTGCAGAGTCTGCTCACCGGCCAACTCTACATCGACCTTGATTTCTACCCCGACAAGCCGGCCCATTTCTTTGCCATTGATCCCAAGCTGAGCGAGATTCCGACCATCCCGACCACGGTGGAGGAACTCTCCCTGAAACTGGAAGGCTTCCCCATGGAGAAATTCCTGGGCGACATGGCGGCAATCAGCGAATCGATCAGCAAAATCCTTGCCTCAAACGAGGCAACGGAGCTGCCGCAGTTGCTCAACCGGACCCTGCGGCGCCTCGAATCGCTTGCCGTGAAGCTCGATGCCGAGAGCACCCCCCTGCTCCGGGACCTGCGAGCGGATCTCGCGGCGCTGGACCGAGCACTGGCCTCGGTTACGAGCGCCGCGGACCGGGTTCGCGGGGCCGCGACCGGGGTCAGCACCGCCGCAGACCGGGTCGCAGGGCTGATGGATCCGAAATCGCCGCTCTTCAGGAACATGACCCGCGCTGGCGAGGAACTGGCCGGCGCGGCCCAGGCGGTGCGAGACCTGAGCGGTGAAGGCTCCCCCACGGTCCAGCGCCTCGACGCGGTGCTGCAGGAAATTTCCCGCGCCGCCCGCGCCCTGCGGCTGCTGGCCGAAACACTTGAGCAGCAGCCGGAGGCCATGGTGCGGGGCAAACGCGGCTTGGAGGAAGAGTAATCGTTCAGCAGCACCCCATCTGCTTTGTCTTCGGCCTGCTCACGTAGCACCAGTACAGCTCGCCGGCCTCTTTCGCGCATCTGGGGCACTGCTGAACGATTACAAAGCCGGTGGCTATGGACCATTTTAGCTCACCCGGCGAAAGGTTACGGAGGAAGAAAATGCAAAATGATTGGTTCGGCCAAAGAGGCAGGCGGCTTTTCGTCACGCTGATCACCGCCGTATTGCTGGCGGGTTGCGCCCGGACGGAGCCGGTCAGCTACTATCAGCTCTCGGCGCGGCGCGACGCGATAGATATCCCGGAGTCGGGCGCGGCAGGCAGGGGCAGAACCTTTGGTCTCGGCCCGGTGCGACTGCCGGAATATCTAGAGCGGGCCCAGATCGTCAGTCGGGCCTCGGCGAACCGTTTGGAGCTGGCAGATAGCCAGCGCTGGGCCGAACCGCTCGCCGAAGGCATCCCGCGCGTGCTCGTCGAGGACCTTGCCTTCCTCCTCGACCACGACCGCGTCCTGCGCCATCCCTGGCCCCGCTCCCAGGCCGTCGACTGCCAGGTGGTCGTGGAGATGGTGCAATTCGAGGCCGGGCCTGAGAGGGCAGCAACGCTGACCGCCCGCTGGACGGTGCTGGACAACAACGGCACAATGCTTCTTGCCGAAAGGCGAAGCAGCTTCCAGGTTGCTGCCGCAGCCGGTCAGGAAGGGCTGGTTGCCGCCTTAAGCGACGCCCTATGGCGTCTTGCCCGGGAAATCGCCGTCGGCCTGAACAGCCGGCAGGATCGGAACTGATCCGGAAAACCAGCCTGGCCGTCCACACCAAAAAACAACCAGCAGCAAAGTCATCTCTTGCCCGATTTGGAGGAGGATATGCCAAATAACGTTCCCCCGGCGGATGATCGGCAGCCAGCCCTGGAACGCCGGCTCGCAACCATCATGATGGCGGATGTGGCAGGCTACAGCCGGATGATGGGTGAAAACGAGGAGCGCACCGTGCAGATGCTGCGCGGCCACCGCGAGGTCTTTGACGCCCTTCTCGGTCTGCATCGCGGCCGGATCTTCAATACGGCCGGCGATGCAATTTTAGCCGAATTTCCGAGCGCTGTCGAGGCGGTGCGCTGCGCCACGGAAATTCAGTCGGCCCTGCGCACGCGCAACGAGCATTTCCCGGAAGATGAGCGCATGTGGTTCCGTATCGGCATCAATCTTGGCGACGTCATCATCCAGGGCACGGATCTGCTGGGCGACGGCGTCAATGTGGCGGCGCGCATCCAGACCGTCGCCCAGCCCGGCGGTGTCTGCATCTCGGGCAGCGTCTACGATCAGATCCAGAACAAGCTCACCCTGCAGTTCACCATGCTGGGCGAGCGCAGCTTCAAAAATATCGCCCAGCCGATCCGCACCTTTTCCATCTCCGAGGCGGATGGCACGGCCATGCCGGCAACCGCCACAGCGCCACCCCGGCCGAAGCAGGGCTGGAAACTTGTTGGCATCCTTGCCCTGCTCGGCGCACTCGTCCTGGCCGCTGGTTCCGGCTATTGGCTGTACCGCGGCCACGAAACCCTCCGCACCGAGGAGCTTCGCCAGACAATCGAAAAGGCGCGGCAGGCTACCGAGACGGAGCGACTGGCAGCCGATGCGCAGACAGCCAAGGCGGCGCAGGACAAGACGGCGGCCGAGGAGGCGCAACGCAAGGCGAAAGAGGCTCAGCTCGCGGCGGAGACGTCGCAACACCAGGCAAGGCTGGAGGCCGAGGCCCAGGCAACCAAAGCAGCACTGGAGCGGGCGAAAGTCGAGAAAAAACGACTTGATCAAGAACTGAAACGAGCGGAAACGGAAAAACACGCCATTGATGCAGCGCCGCCGGACAAGGCAGCGGCCAAGGCGCATCTTGAGGAAACCCCGAAACTCATGGAGCCAGCGCGCCCGGCGTCCACGCCTACCGCAATGCCGCCGGCAAAGGCTGTCGAACCGACCGATCCCTTCGATGGAACCTATGAAGGCAGCCTGTGCAACGATCGTTCCTTTTCGTCGTCCGACAAGAAGTGCTGGCCCTTATTCTTGAAAGTAGAGCACGGTGTGGCTTCAGGGAAATGGACGAATCCCGCTGGAAGACAAGGGCATGTGCGTGGTACGATTTTTCCGGACGGCACGGTTGCCATCACTCTCGATGCCTGGCAGCCGAGTGGCAAGCCGACCGATGCCAGCCTGACGGGAAAATGGGAGAATAACATGATCAGCGTCTCAGGCAAGTGGAAAGAAGGTCTTCCCGTGACCGGCGACTGGACTCGGGGTCATTGACAGCCGGACCGCGCGGGCCATGGCGAGAAGGAGCAACAACAGGCAGCAACAGCGGAAAAGAGGTCGCGGCCAGCATCGGCGGGAACGGAACGCGGCAAAATTCCCGTCCGCGTGCCTGGCCTGATCAGACTTCCATCTCAATATCCATACGTTCCGCCACAATCTCGCACCACTCCTCCTCATTGGTTGAAATGACGAAATGATGCAGCTCCTCACCGGCTGCTGCCGTACCATCGTCCCGCAGCGATCGGATCACATCGGAATCGATAATCTCAAGCACCTGGCCTTCCGGCAGGCCGCAATATCCACCGGCGCGCCGCCGGAAAAACCAGTACACCACGCGGAAGCTGAAGACCACCCGCCGGTTGCGCCAGTCAATGAACCAAAGCCGGACATGGTCCCCCTCCGACGCGAAGTCGAAACCCTGTTCCGGGTCATTCAGGTCTATGTGCGGCTCTATTCGTTCGTATTTCATTGCAGGAAATGCTGAGGCCACTGGCGAACGGGCCCGCTATCTGGAGGGCATCGACCCGGCATTGATCACCGGTTCGGCCTGGGACTCGCCGCAGAGAACAACCAGCAGATTGCCCACCATCGCCGCCTTCTGTTCTTCGTTGAGCGACACCACTCCCCGCTCGGAAAGCTCGGCAAGCGCCATCTGCACCATGCTGACCGCGCCATGGACTATCTTCTGGCGCGCGGCAATGATGGCCTCGGCCTGCTGGCGCCGCAGCATCACCCCGGCGATTTCCGGCGCGTATGCCAAGTGCGTCAGACGCGCCTCTTCAACCACCACGCCGGCGCGGGACAGTCGTTCCCTCAGTTCTATTTCCAGCGCCGCGCCGATTGACTCCGCATCATCGCGCAAGGTGAGTTCCCGTTCCGAGCCTTCCCCTGAATGATCATATGGATAGCTGTTGGCCAGGTGTCGCACCGCTGATTCGCTCTGAATCTGGATATAGTGCTCGAACTCGTCCACATCAAAGAGTGCCTTTGCCGTGTCGTTGACACACCAGACCACAACCGCCCCGATTTCAATGGGGTTGCCGCGATGATCGTTGACCTTCAGGACCTGGGTCTCGAAATTCCTGGCGCGCAGGGAAACCTTGTACTTCTGTTTTGACCGGAATGATGTGGCCTGATCCTTGCCCCCAATCTGCTCAGTCTCCCAGGGGCCCCGGTTCACGCTGAAAGGGTTGGCCCAATGGAATCCCTCCTTTTTGACCGTGCCGACATAATCCCCAAACAGAACAAGCACCCGCCCCTCATTCGGCTGCAGGGTAAACAAGCCCTTGGCCAGCAGAATGGCAATGGGCAACACCAGCAAGGCGAGCACGATCAACATCGGCCGCCCCCGGACAATGCCCGTAATAAAGAACACAACCACCAGCAAAAACACCAGGAGCACGATCGGCAACATCACCCAACCGCTTGAAACCCTCGTCAGCCTCTCTTCCATCGGATATCTCCCCTTTTCTCTCTTTCAAGCGACTTCAACTTACCCGGTTGAATTTACGCAGTTCAAAACGAAGCATTTTTCAGTGGTTGCATCAAGTGGGCGACGGCGCCGGTGGGGTCTGCCACAACACAAACGCGGCCGACACCAGGCACCTCATGCGGGGCCACCACAACATTTCCGCCAAGCAAAAGGGCCTGTTTGGCGCATTCCTCGATATTTTCTACGGCGATATAGAAATGCCAGAACGATCCCTTGCCCGGGGTATCGGGCGTTGGATTCATCATTCCGGCGACGTCCTGGCCACCCTTCTGAAACAGGGTGTAGATACCGAATGGCCCCGCGTCAACTTCCTTGCGTGTCCAGCCGAACAGCTGGCTGAAGAATGCGCCGCTTCTCGTCTGATCAGGAGTGACCAGCTCGTGCCAAACAAACGGACTCCGGTCTGACATGGAACCTCCTTCTTCGTTGCTCACGACGCATAACGCCGGCATTGAACCCATTGCCAGCCATTACTTAAAAACCTACGACCGGGCTTTATCAACCAGTCCGGATTGAATGATGATGAGGCCATGGCCTGGTTCGCTGTCTTCAACGCTCACCTGGGGGAAGGCGTCTTCTCCAGGAAGATGGATTCCGACGGAGGTGCATAACAGCGACGATCAAGATCATATCCCCTCGAATCTGATAGAGAATACCGTAGGGGAATCGATTTGTGCGGCTCCGGCGCGTTCGCTTCGACAACGCAGTCCACGCGGTCGGGTACTCAAGGATGCGGGTGATGGTTCTGTTCACTTCCGCCGCGAACTCGAAGCCGAGCCCCTCGCTTTCGTTGTTGTAGAAAGCTACAGCGTCGACCAGTTCCGCCTCGGCCGACTCGAGGAATTCGACTCTCATCAGAAGTCGCCGCGTTCAAGTCGGGCAAAGACCTCGGCCGCCGGTCGCGACTTGAGCTCGCCGCTCTCGTATGCGTCGATTCTGTCCTCGACTTCCACTGCCCAGAGTTTGTCGATGCTCTGCCTCTCGGCGAAAGAGAAACTCGCAAGGATACTCTCGACTAGCTCTGCCCGCTCCACCGGTGAGAGTTTCAGGGCGTCTCGCAGAACCTGCTGTGCTTGGGACGACATACTTGGCTCCTTTCCCTGTCGGGAGTCTTCTTCCTTTATGATTTTTATCATTCGTTCAGCACCGGGGCGAGGGGGCGGAACACTGGTTTTAGGGTGAACTTGTCAGATTGCTTCAGGATCAACTACCCCTATAGCCAGGCCCACAGTGCCAAATATTTATCTTTTAAGATGCGCCCCTGTTTCTATTCCTGACCAGTTATAAGCGCGTCTGAGTTTTCCTATGATGGACTCAACAAGTATCTCATCACGGGGAAGAGACCATTGATAGCCAGGAAGACCACTACTTCCGGTAGGGTGAGGAATCCCCTGCCCAATACTCCAGTTTTTCTGCACGGGATAACGCCCAAAAACAATACAGTACGACAATCTATCTAACAAAATGTACTCTTCTTTCGAAAAGTTGAACTCAATCTTTTCAGCTACCTTCTCGGCAAGTGATAAAAGTTTGTGGTTGCTTGCGCCAGGGATACCTTTAAACGATCCGTCTTCAGCTAAAATTTCTCCCGATCGTAACCAAACTCCTTTAAAAAGGTTTTCAATCGCCATCGCTCTGAGCATATTAATTACCCATAGAATCCTAGCGTCTCCAGCGAAAACATCATCAGGTCGAGTAGTCAGAAACCCACAGTTATCGCAAAGAATTTTACTTGAAAATAACAGGTCATCTGCTTTATCGAGCCAAGCGGAGGCACGATTACATTCGCGCTCGAAACCTTTGATTAGTTGTTTGGATGGTGGTTTATATACTTTCATATTAACGCCATGCCCGGCACACACGTTAGAGCCCCAAGGAAAGGGAATCAGTTGATTTTTGGCTTAAGGACATACCGATCATGTTCAGCCCCATGCTTTCGTTGTGCCGCCAGCCTGATCTCCACAATCACCTTCTCCCACGGCGCGGAGAGGCGCTTGTCGGCAGACCGGATGATGAGCCCTGCCTGTTTCCAGAGTCTGGACTGTCTCCGGCCGCCGCAAGTCTCATGACAGCGGCTTTCAGTAACCAGTGAACAAAAAATCAAGCGCCTCAATAACTTCACTTCTGCGGTCAGCCAGCGAAATTACCTTTTCTCCCAGGAGACGTATCGGCACACCGGCAAGTTCAGCGGTGGACATCACCACACTGGTCCGTTTGATTTTGAATTCAGGGTTAAGATGTTTTGCCGCTTTTCCCATAACAGAGGCATGCACAAGCGGGACTACCACCCGGGTTGCAAGCTCTGCAAGCAGGTCAGCCTGAACATCGAGCAGATAGGGGATTGCCTGCCTGGTCTGCGGATTCGGATTTTCATAGACGTCGAACTGTGCCATCAAAACCGCCTCAGCCCGTTGCTGAAAACATCGTCAGATTCAATCCGGGAGTTGTATGCGTCTATCGCGTCATGGTTTTCCTCAAGCCACTTGCGACGTTGTTCCTCCCGCAGCAGTTCAGCAAGACGCTGCTCAAGTGCCTGCGAAAGATTAATGCGGCTCGCCTTTGCCATCTGCAGCAGATCACTGTTAATGCTGAGATTTGTTGATTTTTTCGGAGCATCCGAATTAAAGAGTGCTGTTTGCATTGCCGCCTCCATATGCGCATTGGTGATGCGCATACTTTAGCAACACAACGGTGCAATAGCAAGGCTGAACTGGGTTACGAAAAACAGAACCACTGACAATTTCGCTTTTCCTCCTTAACATTGTCGCGCCTGTGGCTTGGTAAAAAACGCCAGGGAATTCGTCAGCATTGTCGCGACGTTCCCGGTTGTCGTGGTAGTAGGGTCGCGGTCTGGCCGGGCTTACCCGGTTTTACAGCTCCGGCGTTATCTCCCATTCCTTTGTCGCCTGCACCACCGGCAACCGTTTGACCTAATGTCCGGGATCACCGCCAGCAGCGGCTGGACGACCCGGGAGTTGCCCGCCGTCCGAGCCGAGCAGCCAATCGCGGGCTTCGATTACTGTTATGTCGGCCGGGACGTCGATTACTGGTGGCCTGTCGAGTGTAATCAACACACGGCCGGCCAGTGGGAATTCACCGGAGGCGTCCTGCAACGCTCTGATTTCCCTGGCGAAGGTGCCCGGATGGTCAATGCTGGCGCAAACCTGGATCAGCTCTTCATGGCCATCGACATGGCGGCAGAGAAAATCAACCTCGAAGCCCTTGGCTGTGCGCACATATGCGAGTTCGGCGCCGCGTCGAATCAACTCCAGAAATACGGCGGTTTCAAGGGCGTGGCCGAGGTTGGCCTTGCCAGAACGGTCGAAGATCGGGATCAAACCGGGATCGATGGGATAGATCTTGCGGGGATTAACCCGGCGTCGACGTTCCGAGTCGGTGGCTATGGCAAGGCTGCGCACCAGGAAGGCATCCTCCAGATGACCCAAATAGCTGTGCAGAGTGTCTTTGCCAACAGCAATGCCCTGTGATTTGAGATCGACATGAAATTTGTTGACGCTGAAACTGCCTGCGGCGTTGCCGAGCAGTTGACGCACCATCCAGCGCAGCACGAGCGGTAGGGACACCGCATGACGCTCCACAACATCACGCAGCAGCACGACATCGATATAGCTGCGCAGCAGTTCTGTACGGTTGCGCACATCGAGGCCTTGCGCCTCTGGAAAGCCGCCGTGTTCCAGGAAACTGCGCAGGTTGTTGTCGAGCAGGGAGCGGTCGGCTTTGGTCAGAAGGTCCGGTCGTGTTTGCGGTTCGCACCCGGCATGCCGGAGGCTCTCGCGAAAGCTGAACGGCAAGACCACGGCTTCCATGGCCCGCCCCCGCATACTGGTGGCCACTTCGCGCGAGAGCAGCCTGGCTGAGGAGCCCGACAGAAACAGATCTATTTTCTCGCTGTCCAGGATCCGCCGCGCAAAGACCTCCCAGCCGGCAACAACCTGGATCTCATCAAGCATGAAGGTAGCCCGTTGCTGATCCCGCCATTGCGGATACAACCGGTAATACTCTTCGACAAGCATATCCAGATCTTTTGCCTGGATGCCGACCAGACGTTCATCTTCAAAGCTGAAATACAGCAATCCCTCGCGCGGCGTCCCCTGGACAAGACGGTCAGCCAGAATCTGCCAAAGCAAGCTGGTTTTGCCTGCCCGCCGCACACCGATCACGGCAATCGCCTTGTTGGCGACAGTTGGCAACCAGATATCACGCCGTGTCAAAGCGGGCGCGGGGCCAGTAAGCCCATCCACGATCTTTTGACGGACAACTTGACGATATTGATCTTGCATGAAGGATATATAATCTATTATTTATACTTTTACCAAGGATGATTTGCCATCAACAAATTGCAACCATCGCCTATATATGTTTTTCCGGGCCGGTCTTTTTCCCGACGCAACGCCTGCTAATCCAGGGTTTTGCGGTAGCGCTTTACTCCCACTGCCAGGGCAACAACGGCAAAAAGCACGATCTGCCAGAGTTCGAGCCCGATTTCCTGCACCCCGTTGCCCTTGAGAAGGATGCCGCGCACGATTCGAAGAAAATGGGTGAGCGGCAGCACTTCGCCGATTGCCTGCGCCCAATGCGGCATTCCGCGAAAGGGGAACATGAACCCGGAAAGCAGTAGCGACGGCAAAAAGAAAAAGAACGACATCTGCATGGCCTGCAACTGGTTCTTGGCCACAGTGGAGAAGGTGATGCCCATGGCGAGGTTGGCGGTGATAAAGACCAGGGCGGTTGCGAGCAGCAGCCCGAGGTTCCCCACCATGGGAACGTGAAAGAGTGCGTACGCGGCAATGAGAATAAGCCCCACCTGGATGTAACCAATAAGAATGTAGGGGATGATCTTGCCCAGCAAAACCTCGAAAGGACGCGCCGGCATGGAAAGAAGGTTCTCCATGGTGCCACGTTCGCGCTCGCGGGTTATGGCCAATCCGGTGATCAACACCATGGTCATTGTCAGGACAACGCCCATAAGGCCCGGCACGATATTATACTGGGTGATCGCTTCCGGGTTATAGCGAGGATGGATGCGCAAGTCGAAAAGAGGGCCGTTACCGCCGGCGAGAAAGGCGAGCGGCCCTTTCAGATCGTTCTGGAAGGCGGTATTGAGCAGAGACCGTAACGAGCTGATGGCATTGCTGGTGGCAGCCGGATCGCTAGCATCCGCCTCGATCAGAATCGCTGGCCTTTCGCCGCGGATGAAATCGCGGCTGAAATTTTCCGGAATGTTGACGACAAACTGCACCTCGCCATGGGAGAGCGCCTCGCGCGCCTCGGCTTCGGTCTTCACCTCGCGCACGAAATCAATATAACCGCTGTTCCGGATCGCGTTGAGCAGAGTACGCCCCTGCGGGCCGTTGTCGGCGAGGAGTAAGGCGGCCGGCAGGTGCTTGGGGTCCGAATTGATGGCAAAGCCAAAAAGTACGAGTTGGAGGAGCGGGATGCCGATCATCATCCCGAAGGTCATCCGATCTCGGCGCATCTGGACGAACTCCTTGACGACAATCGCCCAGAACCGCGCCGGCGAAAATTCGAATCGCCTTTTCATGATGAAGAACCGTCCTGCGATGTATCCATGAGGTGAATGAAAACATCCTCAAGTCCGGAGACAATCGGCCGCCATTCGTACTCTTGCGTGCGAAACGGGGCAATGGCGGCTTCGAGCGCAACCGCATCGTTGCCGCTGACGTGCAGCATGTTGCCAAAAGCGACCGTCTGCTGCACACCATGGAGGTTGTGGAGCTTTTCGGAAAGCGCGAGAAGATTAGGACCGCTGACCGACCAGGTCGAGAGGTGCGCCTGATCCACGACCTCGGCAACCGTGCCATGCGCGAGCAGAATACCTTTGGAGATATAGGCAAGCCGGTGGCAGCGTTCGGCCTCATCCATGTAGTGGGTCGTGATGAGCACCGTCAGTCCCTTGGCGGCGAGCTGATGGATCTGCTGCCAGAAATCGCGGCGCGCCTTGGGGTCCACGCCTGCCGTTGGCTCATCGAGCAGCAGCAGCTTCGGCTGATGAATCATACAGGCAGCCAGGGCCAGGCGCTGTTTCCAGCCGCCGGAAAGCTCACCGGCGAGTTGGTCCTTCCGTGATGTGAGCCCAAGCTGTTCAATGCTGTCGCGGACCGCTTGGCGCCGGTTCTTCAAGGAATATAAGCGCGCCACAAAATCCAGATTCTCTGCAATGCTCAAATCCTCGTAGAAGCTGAACCGCTGGGTCATGTAGCCCACCTGGCGTTTGATGGCGTCGCTTTCGCTGATCACGTCTCTGCCGAGACAGGTGCCGTTGCCGGCGTCGGGCCGGAGCAGGCCGCAGAGCATGCGGATAAACGTTGTCTTGCCGCTGCCGTTCGGGCCGAGAAAACCAAAAATCTCGCCCTGACGGACCCGCAGGTCTATCTGGTCGACAACCGTGCGGTCGCCGAAGCGCTTGGTCATTCCGTGAACATCGATAGCGAATTCGTCTGGCATGGATCAGAATCCGAACTGCACATCCACCGGCTGGCCCGGATGCAGGCCCACCGCGATTTCGGGGTCGAAAACCGCCTCGATCATGAAGACAAGCTTGGCGCGGCTTTCCCGGCTATAGATGACGGGCGGCGTGAATTCCGCTTGCGGCGAGATAAAGCTCACCGTACCCTCAAACGGCGCGGGCCGGCCATCTGCCACAACCCGTACCCTGTCGCCGGTATGAATCGCTCCAAGCCGTGTCTCCGATACAAAAGCACGCACCTTGATGTTCGCCGGCGGCAGCAGTGCAACAACCGGCCGGCCGGCCGCA
>MGTE01000095.1:47845-53014 GCA_001799275.1 Deltaproteobacteria bacterium RIFOXYD12_FULL_57_12 | reverse complement strand
CTTTTGGGCAAGGCCCCAATCTGCTTTGGCGAGCGCTGCCTCAAGGGCCAGGACATTTGCCTCTGCCGATGCGATCTGGTCGGTTCGGGAACCGAGCTGCGCCGTTTTCATATCGGCCTCAAGTTGCAAGACCCTCTGTCGATCCTGGTCTCGCATGGAATGCGCTCGGTCATAATCGCGAACAGCAGCAGCGCCAGACTGCACAAGGCTTTCAAGCCGCGCCAGCTCTTTTTCCGAAAGCGCGAGCACCGCCTGTGCTTGCATACGCTGCGCTTCAATGGCTGCAACTTCGGTTGTCCGTTTGCCTTTTTTCAAATCCTCGAGGTTTGCCCGGCCCTGCACAAGGCGCTGATCCGCTTCCTGCCGCGCGGATCGTTCCAAGGTGTCTTCAAGTGCAAAGAGGGCATCACCTGCCTCGACCTGATCCCCACGCCGCACCCGCAATGATTCAAGTGTTCCCGGGACCGGCGACGCGATGTAGACAAATTCACCTTCGACGTATCCCTGAACTCGGTCGCTCTCCGTGCGTGTACAGCCAAGCAGATGACTCAGCAAAACAAGAGCAATCCCGGTGGAGAAAAAAAGCCTTCGCTGCAGTAAGTGCGAGCCGTTCATGAGCGTTCCCCCGCCCTGTCTGCCGGAAGCGGCCGAATAGTATGCACTTCCAGTTCAACGAGCGTCGGCCCGGGCAATGGCGTGTTCCCGAAGAGAATCGGCAGCACCCGCCGCCGGGTCGGAGCCTTGAGCCCGTCAAAAGTCTGATATGCATCGCAGAGGTGGGCGGCGCGCGCCCAGCCGCCGACAACCTCGGCCGTGTAATCGAGGCGGCGCAGCAGGCGCTGGTCGTCAAAGTAGAATACCTGCTGGCGGGAATGCGTTGGGATATCGGCGGGGAAGGTCACCACCACCCGGGTGAGTTTTCCAAGCGCTCCCGACAACGGCTCGAGCGCCTCGATCTGAAAACCCTTGCGCGCCAGCATGAAGGGCGAGGTCAGATAGTTCCAGGTGGCATAGCCTGCGAAGTAGATGAAATCCAGGTCGTCCCAGATAAACTGCCGGCGAATTCCACGGAACGCGGCGCGCGGGTTCTTCCTCTGCGCGACAACAGTGCCTGCGCTGTCAAGGATACGGACCTCGTCATTGCCGATGAGTTCGGCCGTCTGGCCTGGTTTCGGGAAATCAAGAAAGGTGAACCTCGGCTCGCTGGTGGCGGCCCGCATGCGGACGCGGCGCAGAACCGGTCGCCGTTTTGCCGTAAACAGGAATCCGCTGGCCGAAATTTCCACCTCAAGCGCCCCGATGCTGTTCCAATAATCCATCCCGCCATGCGCTTCAATGGCTTCGCGCACTATCCGCATCGCGTTCGCAGCAACCATATGGGCCATCTCTCCTTGTCGTGAATTTCCTCAACGAAGGGATGAGGCATCTCTCTGCGATTCCGAAACGCGGAGAGAACGCTGCTATCAGCCTCCAGTTCTGTCGGTCGGCCACCTTGTTTGGTTAGCCGTCGTCTTTTTGCAAGATTACGTCCACCATGGTTTTCTTGCTCTGGCTGAATAGCCGCTTGATTCTCTCTCTGTATTCGTCAGGCGTTTCCTTCTCCTCGTGGGTGCCGAGGACGATACGAATAGTGGGAAATGCCTCTCCGAGAGCTTTAATATATTTCTCGGCGAAAGGACAGAGCGCCTTCACACAGAAGGCAAGATGGATCACGTCAACCTTGAATTCTGTAATGCCTCTGATTCTGGAAAGGAGCTTGTCTGGGCCGGTGAGGGTCGGGCATCCTGGGCAATTGATGATTCCGACGAGCGTAAGCTTTTCATCCGCCGGATAGGCTGCGAACGCACCCTTGCGCTTCCGCAGATCTGCAAGACACACAACCGAGGAGCAGCCAAGTTCCTGAGTTGCGTTCGAGCAAGTCAGTATGCCGATTCGTGCCACTGTTGTCTCCTCTCTCTTCGGAGAATCATTCGCGATAATCAGCGCGTACCGTAGCACCCATGACTCTCACAAAAACAAGGCGCGGCGCGTCTCTTCTGGTTGATTGTTGGGCCATGTGATGCGAAACCGCGACAACCTCATAAATGGACGGGCGAAGCCGAAAGCTTTACCCCCAAGGCGTGAAGCAATTTAAGCATAGTATCATAACGTGGCTTTGCTCCGGGTGTAAGTGCTTTGTAAAGGCTTTCGCGCCCTAATCCAGCATCTTTGGCGAGTTGGGCCATACCACGGGCGCGGGCCACATCCCGCACGGCGATTAGAAATACTTCGGGGTTTGGGTCTTCCAGTGCGGCGGTTATATATTCCGCAATGGTTTTTTCATCATCGAGGTAGTCGGCAGCATCGAAGGGGGCAAATTTGGCCATGGTTTACTCCTTGTCTAGAACCCGCGCCATTTCAAGAGCGCGTTTGATGTTACGCTTCTGCGACGACTTGTCGCCGCCTAAGAGAAGCAGATAGACCACCTCTCCGCGCCGGGTGAAATAAGCTCGGTAGCCAGGCCCGACGTGAATGCGCTGGAGCCCGTTGTTCGGCCTCTGGTTTCCCGGACATTAATGCTATTCGGCCCGTAGTGTGCCCTTTACAAACATCCACGGTGGCATACAATAATTGACTTTTCGGGTTTTCCCTTCCTCCACGATTACGTCGATGGAGTTGTCGCCGCAATGAGGCATGAGAAAATATCCGAAGTAGATTCTTATGGTATGCCTACCGGGAGTCAGATCAAAGAAATGAGTTCCCCAGCACCTTTCGTGCACATGCCCGTCAATTTCAATCCTCGGAGTACAGACAAACAGGAAGAACGCGAGCGGGAAGAATCCGACATTGACCTCTACACCTGTTTTTGAACCTTGTGTCATTCCCCTTTCTCCTTTCCTCGGCCTCCCATGGCGAAGGCTATCGAACTCAGGCGCGCCGACCTTATGAAATGCCGTGGTGGAAGACATCGGATATCCGGCTTGATGGCCACAAGCGCGACAAAACGAATCCCTCGGACTCATTGACTGCCAGCAAGCGCGGCATGGTTCGCGCTTCGGCGCACAACGCAGAGCGAAAAACGCAATCCATCCACCCAGTGGGTGCAGGCCAAACCACATCCAGTGGGGAGAAAAGCCCTTCTCTTTGGCGATACAGATTCCACGCCGCACAGGGAACAGCCATATATAGTAGAATAGAAGCACGAATGAGGCGAGCCCGAATAGGCTGCCCACAACCCCGGCGATCAGGCCGCCGATCTCCATGCCCTACCTCCTAATGTCTCTTGCCGAACGTTCCCTAAGGTAACCAGGCAGCGGCGAGCGGCGCGGCGGTGTCACACGCGACGTTGCCTGCCGCTCCGGTTGACCGCCTTATGTTTCATTCCGTGTCGTAGTCATGGTGATAATGATCTTTGGCCCGTTAGGCACTTGAAGAACCATGCCACCCTGTTTTTCGATTCTCAAATCTTTCAACTTTTCCAGAAAGATATCTTTCTTCTTCCCATCACTTCTGTAGAACGTCTTGATGGCCTTTTCAAATGTCTCGTCCAGCAATTCAACCATTAGATTGAGATGCTCTTCGATATCTGACTTCAGGTCAACACTCTCATGTTTTGCCGTTTCGTTGTTAAGGAAATCGCATTTATACCCAGACAATGTAAATCTTGTCAGAACATATGATTCAATCTTGTTTTCGTCCCGATTAAGGTAATCGTTGCTGTGTGCACCGAGTTTATGGCGAACCTCCCTTATTCTCAATTTCTCAATCTTTTCTTTGGCCTTATTTGGGTTTGGTACGTTATTCAACTTGAATAGATTGTGGATCGCTTGTTGCTGAACATACGTCGCATTGAGTACGCCATAAAGCCTTAAATACTTCTCACCCGTGTCCATCATACCTTGTCGGTCCGTCCAGGCCAAACTGCAGGAAGTTTTCGATTGCCAAACATGCATCGCCTACAATATCCATTGCAGTGCAGATAAAGGCCCAGTCCTCGTCCTTGTTCAGTCGCAGAGTCTTCATTATGGATTCTTGGGAACTCCAGGTTCTAGAATTCACCAATTCCCTGTACGCATCAACACAAGAATGGAGCAGATCAACAAGGGATTTCATATAGTTTTAATCTCCTAAACAAGTTATTCTGCATATCTAACTATCCTGCAACTCGAAGAATATACAGAAAAAATCTGGCCTCAGTGCTTACAATAACCCGGCGACAGTGCAACGAGGGCACAAAAAAAACCGAGCCAGGCAGTTCAATAGATTCCCGACTTGAATGCAGGCCCGGTCGCGCCTCGTTTCCCGTTTCCCTTTTCCGACCATTTGCCCGGTCATGCCACCTGATAAAAAAACAAAAACTCCGAGCCAGTAATTGAGCATGGCGTACGGATTTCGCATGTTCCTTTATTGTCGGAAAGGCCAGGAAGATGCGCCACTCATTTTACATACCGCATTGCGCTGTTCCTAACAATAAAAAATGCACGACCGCAACCCCCGATCAACAACAGAACCTCACACGGTCCAGGCGAAAATCGAAAACCGGCACGGAACGCGGCCATGTGCCAACAGATTCCGCCGTACGGTCACGACGGGCTTTTCTTGTTGGACCGCACCGGCCACCGGGGCTGGCCGATGGCCGGATCACGCAGGCGCCGCCAGATCGACCAGAGGCTGATGGCGAGCAGGGCCAGAAAGGCGATGATGATCAGCCAACCGCCGTAGCCGACTGCGTCGGGCGCAA
Source organism: Deltaproteobacteria bacterium RIFOXYD12_FULL_57_12 (assembly GCA_001799275.1). Classification (GTDB taxonomy): domain Bacteria; phylum Desulfobacterota; class Desulfobulbia; order Desulfobulbales; family BM004; genus YD12-FULL-57-12. The sequence goes on along the minus strand of MGTE01000095.1, from coordinate 48,294 downwards.
AAACCGCCGGATAGAGAGCCGGCGCGCCATGCAGCACGCCGAGCATTGGCAGGTAATAACGGTCACCGCCGGTCAGCCCTAGTTTGCCGAGCACGGTACTCACCAGGCCAAGGCCAAGCGCGGTCCCTATGCCGCAGGGAAAGAGCAGAAACAGAATAGCAAACACCACCTGCGGGCCTGGAAGGCTGGTGTCCATGACACTTTCGCGCGGATTGCGCGGATCCACATAGACCGTTATCCGGCCGGCCTGCAGAGCTGCAAGCTGTACGGCACGCCGGGAGTTGCTGAAATTATCCGAGCCGAAGCTGAAATCAACCCGGCTGCCGGTGTAGTCCGAGCCGTTGAAATCATAGCGATAGGTCGCGACCAGACTCTCATGGAGGGTCGGGAGCTGGGATAACCCCTGGCGCGAGCGGCCCGTGCGCAGCTCGTAATGCAAGACCGTCGCG
>MGTE01000095.1:41196-47778 GCA_001799275.1 Deltaproteobacteria bacterium RIFOXYD12_FULL_57_12 | reverse complement strand
TAATGCAGGCTGAAGGTCGTCCCCAGAAACCAGACGATAAATCCGGCGGCCACGGAAAAAACCGCCGCCACCAGGGTCGACAGAACTGCTTCGAGGGTTTTGTTCATAGACTCCACCAGAGCAACAAGCCGGAATGGATCGTGCGATGTCTGCAAAACCACAGCCGGAATATTTCAATCTGCTCGCCCGTGAATCATCGCCGAGATGAAATCCCCGCGGCTGCGTGAATGGTATATTACTATTTTCCGAGTCCCTTATATCAACAAAAAAATCGCCTGGGCCGGGGGCAGGGATACTGAAAAATGCCCAGCGCCGCCGAGTCAGGCTTGTGGATTGCTGTCTCTCGTGCTATAAAAAAATTACGGGCTAGAAAATGGACCCCAAGGCAAGTATCCCCATCATGATCTTCATGCATCAAAAATTTTGACGGACTCGCAACAATTCAGCAAAAACATTGAAAAACAAGATTGCTGTCTTTACGGAGGAGTAAAAAGTCAGGGATGATTTTTTGCTACGTTATCAAATTAGGGCGAGGAGGTTTGATATGGCGTTCACCTATGACGATCTGCACAAGAAAACTGTCGCGGAACTGCGGGACATTGCCAAGGACATCGAGCATGAAGCGGTCCAGGGCTATACCCAGCTGAACAAGGAGAAACTGCTTCTGGCCATGTGCACAGCCCTGGGGATCGAGGCGCGCCGGAAAAAAGGCTCGGCTGCCGGCGCGGCCACCACCCTCAAGGCCCGGATCAAGGGAAAAAAGGCCGAACGCGATACGGCCATCGAGGCCCAAGACCACCGGCGACTCCGGCAGATACGGCGGAAGATTCGCAATCTGAAGCGGAAGACCCGGCGGGCTGCCGAAGCCGCCGCGACCGCCGCCTGAAAAAACATAAAGCACCTCACAAAAAAAAGCCTGGCGGTTATTCCGCCAGGCTTTCGTATCGCATCGCCATATACTGTTTGTGCTCGACAAACAGGCTCGTGTACTCTCAACTATCCTTTTTGCGTGATTCAGGCAAATCCGGAGACCTCCCTGCTGCTTTCCGCTAAATTCCGGTGAAGCCTATCGTGATGGAGCGGAACAGTTCCTGCATGCTTGCGACCTGAGAAAGACCGCTGATCAGACAGGTCACACCCCAGACACCAACCAGGGCGCTGGCGGCCATGATGATGCCGATGCCGAGCCGGGATTCTCCCACTTCGGTACGGACAATGATTGCCTCTATGCACGTCGCCGTCATCCCTTTTTTGGTCAATTCGATCTCGTACATGGCGTTTCTCCTTTCTGCTGCTCGGTGTCGATTCTGGTCTGGCCGGTTACTTCCCGCCAGGTTTTCGTTTTGTTTGCTTTAAGTGATGCACACACCATGCCAAGCGACCACAACGACATTCATTTATAGATCTGGCAGTCTAAGAATAAACAGCGGATGACCGTAGATCTCTGCTGACCACGCCCTCTCGTTCGATAAAATTATTATTATTACAAATAGTTACAAACAAAATATTCGCGGGGAATCCGCGGGCAACATGATTGTTTCCAGGAAAAAAATTGTGCCGCGGCCGTCTGAACCAAGTATCAGCAGACGTTGAGCAGGTCAACAATGCGTTGCAGGAGTGTGTCGCGCGACGCATCTGTCGCCACAGATGTGCGGCATGCAGCGACACCTGTTGCTGCATGCGATATCCTTAACATCGCGCAAGTTCTGGGTAATCCACGCGCCATACCTCCAACGGACATATTGATCCGGCAACACTTTGGTCCGGTAGCGCAAAACAAGAAGGTCGAAAGAAAGGAACGAACTCGCAATAATCCGGAGATGCCGCCCGGGGTCGGGCACAAAGGTAAAAACAGGGAAGATTCTTGCTACGCTATCATGATGATTCTGGGAGACAACGGAGAGAGAGGAGGGGGGGGATTTCCTCGGAAGGACCAGGCAGAAAACCGGATACGCACAATAGAAAAAGCCCGGCGGTATAATGCCGCCGGGCTTCGGGGGGTGCAGTTTGCGCAGTTTACTATCAGGCTGTCTCGGTTGCCTCGGAGACCTTGTTGAGGGAGGAGTAGAAGACCGGGAAGCCGACCAGGAAGGCCACCGCGATGATGTATTCAACGCCCTTGATGTGGGTATAGAAGTCTACGAAGGTATGATATTCCTTCATCAGGCCAACGGCAACGAGGTACTGGCGAAGCAACTCGGAGACCTGCCAATTCACCTGGGAGAGACCGCTGAAAATCGCGGCTGTGGCCCAGATGCCGAGGATGGAACCCATGATGACAGAACCATGCTGAAAGATGCGCGTGCTGTTTTTCATTATCTCTCTCCTTGTGTGTTCGTGTTTTCAGATTTATTTGGGAGCAAGTTGGTCAGCCGTCAATATCCGTGAATCAGGCAAACTACAGCTTGATCAGGCAATACTTTTGATCATCAGCGACACCACACCCCAGATGCCGGCGATGGTGGCGACGGCCATGATGGCGCCGATACAGATTTCAGCCATGGATGCCTCTTGCCTGGTGTCGTTCGCTGAGGTCCGTGCGATGGTCATTGTGTTCGTCATGGTCGTATCCTCCTCAAAATTTTTCTAATGGCTATAGGGTAACCTTTATTCTTCGATCATTGTTCATCAAGCAATCCATCTGATCATCAGCGACACCGCGCCCCACAAGCCGGCAATGGTGGCGACCGCCATGATAGTACCGATACAGATTTCAGCCATGGATGCCTCTTGCCTGGTGTCGTTCGCTGCGGTCCGTGCGATGGTCATCGTGTTCGTCATGGTCGTATCCTCTTCAAAATTTTTCTGATGGCTACAGGGTAACCTTTATTCTTCTGTCGTTGCTTATCAGGCAAGGTATCTAATCATCAGCGATACCACGCCCCAGATGCCGGCGATGGTACCGACCGCCATGATGGTACCGATACAGATTTCAGCCATGGTTGCCTCGTGCCTGGTGTCGTTCGCTGCGGTCTGTGCGATGGTCATCGTGTTCGTCATGGTCGTATCCTCCTTACTATTATTGTTAACTTGTTTTTTTCTTTAATTTTTTTTGTTTTGAGGCTTGCCAGTCGTTTCGATTTGAAATGTGTATTGCATGTTCAGTGCCAGGCATTTCGAAATGTAGAAAAAAATGCCGCAAACGGACTTTCTTTTACGTCACCGCGGCCATTATTTTTATCGCAACATGCTGTTTTTAAAAAGCTTATACAATTTTTTCAGATTTCGAAAATTTTTGGGGCAGGGACACACAACTGCTTATTGATGGAACCAAAGCAAGGCACCGCGACCTGTCGCAACAAGTGTGGCACGCAACAGGTCTGCCGCAACAAAGGCGTCGCATGCCACATATCTGTCGGGATGACGAGACAGAAGATGACGAGACAGAAGATGACGAGACAGAATCGGAAACTCAAAATTCCGCCCGCAGGGAATGGCGATTAATTAAAAAACAACCACTCCGAATTTTTCGGGACTGCTCCACGCGAATATGCGTCGGGCACTTATTAAATGATACCAGAACGCCGAACGCTCAAAGCCAGCCAAGACCCATGCTTACATTCTTGGCATCGTTCAAGCCTGGTTGAACTCCGGTGTTGGCGAATCGGGAGGGAGGATAAAAAGCAGGGCGGTAAGTGAACTTCTGTGTTCCATGGTCAGATCGGTGAACTGCACGGCACATTTGCGCAAGGAGGTATTGACAAAAGTACTGCCCGACATAACCTGGCAGTCGGACACAACACGAATGGGAATATTGGACAACTTGGCCCCGAGTTCAGAGGATACAAGATCGAGTTGGATGTTGGAGTTCAAACCCAAGTGATCATGAGTCTCCAGGTAATGGAAGGCAAGACCGAACTTGCTAATATCCAGAACCAGGCCGATCACAGAATGCGAGGGAGAGATGCTTGCTTTGGCAATAAGCGGCACGTTGACCAGAATTCTGGAGGCCTGGCGTCGATCCGGTGTGACGATAGTGGGCATGGCCGACCCTTCAATTCTATTTTCGAAAAAAAAGACGTCTAATGGTCGTTAACCAGAAAAACAGTAGAACATCAAGCACAAAGAATGATAGTTCGAGTACTAGGGTTGACCTAGTACTATCGGCCGGAGATGCCTGCCAGCAGCGGAATAATCCTTGTCAGGCTAGTACTAGGTTGCCTGGATAATATTTTTCGTTTGTGACGATTTTTTCTGTAAAAAAAATAAAGAGCCCCCCATAAAACGATAAAACATACCTGATGGGATTTTATTCTACCTGGTATTGATTATCAACATTGAATGACTTATACTCACTCCACTGCCACGCTGTGAGATAAGGCGACTATTCTTTTCGAGGAAGGCCGGCTTCCCGCCTGCTCACTAACAGCTCATTAGGAGGATTTTGTATGATCGAATGTAGTAATTCTGCATCTGGCATGGGAGGGTCCAGGCCCTGTGCCAATTTGCCAATTCCGTCGCTTCCCAAAAAAAGAAGGTATGACATGAAAAAATTTGTGATCGTATCGGTACTGAGTCTTGGCTTCGGTGCCTGTTTCTCAGGACAGGCCCTCGCCAGGGACACGACCCCCCCGGTCATTACGCCATCAGTAAATGGCACACTGGGGAGTAACAGCTGGTATACAAGCAATGTCAGCGTATCATGGAACGTATCCGACCCTGAATCGAGCATTCGAAAAAAATCGGGCTGCAACACTGTGTCCCGCACCACGGATACCGCCGGCGTGACCTATACCTGCAAGGCCACCAGTGGTGGAGGTACCAGCAGCAAATCGGTGACCATCAAGCGCGACGCGACCCTGCCGACAGTGACCCTTACGACACCGGTGGCGGCCGCAACCTATACCCTCAACCAGGGAGTTAACGCCAACTTCACCTGCGGAGATGCACTGTCGAGCGTGGCCACTTGCACAGGCACTGTCGCCAACGGAGCGAGGATCGACACCGCCACCGCGGGCTCGAAACCCTTTGTCGTGACGGCCAAGGACAATGCCGGCAACTCGGCCACCAGGTCCATCAATTACACTGTGGCGGCGGGCGCGGGCGATACCACCCCGCCGGTAGTCACCCCCGTGGTTACGGGAACCTTGGGAGCAAACGGCTGGTACACCAGCAATGTCAGCGTGAGTTGGACCGCGACCGACCCCGAATCATCAATTTCCTCGACTGCCGGTTGCAACGCGGTTACGGTCAGCAACGACACCGCCGGCACCACCTTCCAGTGTACTGCCAAGAGCTCCGGCGGCACCACCACCAAGTCGGTGACCATCAAACGGGATACCACGCCGCCTATCGCCACCATCGTCACGCCGGGCAACGGCGCCAAATACACCCAGGGCCAGACGATTACCGCCAATTACAGCTGCACCGACGCGACCTCCGGGATTACAGCATGCACGGGCACGGTGGCAAACAACTCCAACATCAGCCTATCCACCACCGGCGTCAAAATCTTTAACGTAAACGCCACCGATCAGGCTGGCAACAAGGGCTCTGCCGCGGTGGGCTACACCGTGGCCGCGCCGATCGTCTCGACCAATGGCACCCGGCTGTTTGCCTGGAACGACCTGGGCATGCACTGCGCGGATTCTGACTTCTCCATCTTCACCCTGCTGCCGCCGTTCAACGACCTGAACGCCCAGCTCGTAGTGAACGGCAAGCTGGTCAACAGCGCAAACAGCGCGAACTATACCCTGACCTATGAAGCCACGCCCGACCCCACCGGCTCGATCAACAGCTACAGCCAGGGCAAGACCAATTTCTGGGACTACGATCAGCCCCTGTTCGGCGCCGACCTCACTCCCGACGTCGGCCTTACCGGCAATCCAATGGCGTCATATAGCCCGGCCCCACTGGTCTGGAGCAACGATTTTAACTGGTTCGAGGCCAGCGGCATTCCGATCACGCCGATCGACGACAGCCTGCAGCCCAACTTCTTCCCGATGGTCAAGGTCACTGCCATCGACAGCAGCGGCAAGGCAATCGCCAGCAGCAACCCCGTGCTGCCGGTATCCAGCGAGATCAACTGCGACACCTGCCACGCAAGCGTTACCGGCAGCGCAGCGGCCAAGCCCAAGGCCGGCTGGGTGAACCTGCCCGCCAACTCCGAAGAGGACTGGCGGATGAATATCCTGCGTCTGCACGACGAAAAGAATGCCGGCAACACCGGCTATGCCAGCCTGCTCAACCAGAAGGGCTACGGCACCAGCCTGGAGTCCTCGGCGGCCGACAACGGCAAGCCTATTTTGTGCGACACCTGCCACAACAGCAACGCCCTGGCAGTGTGGGGAATCAACGGTGTGGCCGGCGTCTCCAATATGACCGCGGCCATGCACAACCGCCACGCCAACGTCAGTCTGCCAGGCACAACCCAGACCCTGGAAAGCATCGATAGCCGCGACTCCTGCTACAACTGCCACCCGGGCAAGGACACCCAGTGCCTGCGCGGCGCCATGGGCAATCCGGTGGATGCAACCGGCAACCACACCATGGAATGCCAGTCCTGCCACGGCTCGATGCTGACAGTGGGCAAGAAGGCGCGCGAGGGCTGGTTTGACATGCCCACCTGCCAGTCCTGCCACC
>MGTE01000095.1:33333-41063 GCA_001799275.1 Deltaproteobacteria bacterium RIFOXYD12_FULL_57_12 | reverse complement strand
TCCGCTTCAGCACCGGTCACGGCAACATGCAGTGTGAGGCCTGCCACAACTCGACCCATGCCGAGTACACCAGCAAGCCCAGTGACAACGGCAACCAAGTGAACGACAACCTGCGCGCCATCCAGGCCCAGGGGTACGCCGCGTCGATCCGCGAATGCACGGCCTGCCACGCGACCATGCCCAGCAGCATCAACGGCGGCCCGCATGGCATGCACAATCTTGGCCAGTCCTGGGTAACCAGTCATCATGACGCGTTCAACAGCACATCAAAAAGTACCTGCTACTACTGCCATGGCACCACAAACAGTGGCTCCCCCCTGGCCGTAATCAAGGTGGCAAAAACCTTCAATATCGGGGATGGTCGCACCAAGACATTCGCCGCGGATGCGCGGGTGACTTGCTGGAGCTGCCACAACGGCCCCAACCCCTAAACTGAACGGAGGAGAACGGGCTATATCTGCCGTAATCTGCGAAGCCCGCCGATAACGTAAAAAAAAGGGTCAACCGATTTCCTCGGTTGACCCTTTTTTATTTCTGAAGCGGCGATGGGAATTGAACCCGCGACCTACTGAGGTGGTGGTTTTCATCAAAACCAATTCATCACCGTAATGCCTTGTCAATCGGCCTCGAACCAGGAGGCGCAGGCAACGACGTGGTCCCTGGGATTGTCGGCATCATAGAACACGGGGATGCTGGAGCCTTCGACAACACCATTTTCATATCCGGCATACAACCCCCGACCCGAGACTGTTATCCCGCGGGCAGTCATGAAGTGATAGGTGATTCGGTCCGCCCACTCAATATCGACCTCTCGATAATCGACGAGCGCCAGCGTCACTTCGCCGCTTCGGAGGAGCAGGATCTCGCGCCTGCGTCTCTGCGCCACGATGGCCAGTATCGCCAAGGCGAGCGTGACCAAAAGGTACAGCACCCAGTCGAGGTCAAAGTGCATCCGCAGGATCGAGAGCATGTGCCACGGGATAAGCAGCGGCGGCGCATAAACGGGAAGACGGACCGCGGCTCTCCAGGAAAGATGGACACGGCGAGGCGGGGGACCATAGCGCCGTCCATTGGTCCAGGGAACCGGGAGGATGGCCATGATCCCAGAGGCGATAAAGCCAGCGCAGACCATTACAATGCATGGCGCGAAGAACCACCAGATGAAGCCCCCTGGACGCACCCCGCCGAACGCCAGCGAGAGGCCGAAGTAGAGAAATGTGAGTGTTATGGTGACTGCGATCTGCATGGTTTAGGCGCATGGTGGTAGATTCAACTTCAAAGTGTACCACATGAGATGTTGAATCAACCTCTTTCACTCCCGATTACCGCCACGGCAGCCGGTAGGTGAGCGATGAAATCGTCCGGTTTCTTCAAGAATAGCGTCATGGCTTGCGCCTCGCAATTCTCATTCTGGAACTCGACGATAACTCTCTTGAAAAGACCCTTCCCGACTTGTACGGATTTGACACGTTCAAGGGGAATCTCGTGCTCAAGATGGTAGATCTCTGGGAGGAACATGAGGTTGAAAGGAAACCAGGGACGGACGATTAACTTCCCTTCGAATATGGCCACGACCAGACAACTGCGTGCGCCCCCGATGCGTGAATACCAGTGACGATGTGAATTCCCGGATGCAGCACGCTCAATGTAGGAAGCACCGGGAACATTGAAGAACAGTATTGGTTTACCCCGCGAGCGGCGATATAAGACCGAGACTGCAATCACCCCCGCAATCCACAGCAACGGCAATAATATCGATGACGGGGGTGGTTGATCATTCATTGTCATTCCTGCCTAACGTGCCGCATATGTGGACGCCGCGCAGCGGCGTTCCAAGCCATGCGGTTGCCAGAGCATTTTCCTGTCTATGGCAGCAGGAATAGCCGCGTGAATTGTATAAATACCACCAGCACGGTTAAGGTCATCAACCAAAAGAACCCTCGCTTAAAATAAAGCAACATGCCCCTGCCAGGCCTCGAAAACCAGTTTAGATACAACCACGGCAAGAAGGCGCCGAACGCCACGAAGGCTGGAAGCACCGCAAGGAATAGGGTAAGTCTACTTGTCTCGTTGTAGTACAACATGCTTCTATTTCGAACCAGAACGAGGACGATCAGAAAACACGACACACTTGCCGCGAGAACAATCCGCTGCCTTATCTTATTGCCTCTAATCCATTCCATCGTCTGCTCTAACGAACTAAGGGACTCGGAAATTACCAAGATACCATAACGCATCCCGGCTAAGAAGTGCCACCCAATCTTACATACAGCATCACTCGATTCCTAACAACAAAAATTGCATCGACATTAACCGGCACCGTGCTTTCCTTTCATCTCTGACAGTCCCGAGCTTGGCCAGAGGGAAGAAGGGGAAAAACATCAAGACGATAATCGGAACCTTGTGGTAATAGTAGTAAGCGAAGCGAGAGGCGGGGACGTGAGCTAATCGGCAAACGCCAGACCAGAATCGAGAGAACCGGCTCGCCTTTATGACAGAGGCCGTCAAGGCCATGTTGCAAACCAGGCCAAAGGGCGCACCGGCTGACCTGGTGTTTCCTGGCCGCAACGGAGTAAAGATCGTGCAAGCGTCTGATGCTTTCAACCGGGCAGTTGACAAGCTGGGACTGAATGAGGGAATTACTGACCGGCGGTAGCGCGTCATATTCCACACCCTGCGCCACACCTTCGCTTCCTGGCTGGTGGAGAGCGGCACCGATATCTACCATGTTCAAGAACTGCTGGGCCATTCCGACTTGAAGCTGACGGCCCGTTATGCCCATGTGGGAGAAAACGCACTACGGGCAGCCGTGCAAGGGTTGGAGCAGTACCAGGCGCAGATCATACCGATGAAACAACAACATGGATAATCACCTCCCCGGCCAGTACCTTCCGGTGGCGAACGGATAAAACCCATTGCCTGATACTAATAATTGGTATATATTCATGACATGGACAGTGGAGTTCGCAGGCAGGGCGCGCAAGCAGAAAGACAAGCTGCCTGCCAAGGTACGAGAGATTTTGTTTCAGTTGGTGCGCGAGATTGAGATGGCCGGCCCTGTCCGTGGCGACTGGCCCAATTACTCCAAGCTGTCCGACAGCGAACACCATTGCCACCTAAAAAAAGACAAGCCAACCTATGTGGCGGTCTGGCGGGAAGACAAGGGCAAAATCAGATTTGTGGAGGTCATCTATGCCGGGAGCCATGAAAAGGCGCCATACTGACGAGGAGATGGTAACGATCAGCTTGCGTGTCCATCGCAGGAATGCGCCAAGGATTAAAAAATATGCCAAAGTTGTCGAGGCCGAGGGAGAGCGCACCTACACTGTTGCGGAGGTGTTCCCGGAGTACATCGGCAAAGAACAGCAGGTTGCCATTCGTGGCCTCCGCTATCGCGAAAACCTCACCCAGCGACAGTTAGCCGAGCTGACCGGCATCCCCCAGCGGCATATTTCCGAGATGGAAAACGGCAAACGGGTCATCGGCAAGGAGTTGGCAAAGGTGCTGGCCAAGGCGTTGCGCACGGATTACCGGATGTTGCTGTAGGCGGCCGGTTGACCGCTGTAACTCCTTGATCTTCAAGGGTATGAATGCAGGAAAGACTTCCATAATAAAAAAGGGGTTGCCAGATTTTCTGGCAACCCCTTGATATTACTGGAGCCGGCGATGGGAATTGAACCCGCGACCTACTGATTACGAATCAGTTGCTCTACCCCTGAGCTACGCCGGCTTACCATACTCTCAACGTAAGCGGTCACAGGGCACCGCATCTCCTTTGTCATTGGCCTGTCCGCATACCTGGAGTATAGCGACCAGGTCTCGTTGTCGGCATTACGATACTGCCGACGATTGACACGCGGATATGCGGCACCCTGTAACCGCTTACCGACTTGGGCGCAGGCGCTGTACTTGGTTCCCTGGCCCTGTGACCCGTTACCTCTCAACAGCCTGCTTGCACTGCGGAAGAATATGTGGTTCTGCTACTAGCAATTTTGTGTTAAAGTGTCAAGTACTGCCTTTGCCGGCAGCATTTTTTTGAGACCTTTGAGACCGCCGTGTTCAGCGTCATTAAAACTGTAGCCGTGGCCATCACGTTATTGCAAGGAAAAATGAAGAACCCCTCCCTGTCCTCTTATCTGCTCCTAATTCTTGTCACGATTCTACTAGCCGCCTGCGCCGCCCCCCGGGGCACCGCCCCCCCGCCCGGCAAACCGGAGGCACCTTTACCCACCAAAAAAGTACCGCCATCGGCCGTGCCGGCCACCCAGCGCCCTTATGTGATCAACGGCAAGACCTATTATCCGTTGCCCTCGGCGGATGGCTTTGAGGAAGCCGGCGTCGCCTCCTGGTACGGCCCGAATTTTCACGGCCGCAAGACCGCCAACGGCGAAACTTACAATATGCACGACGCCCGAACCGCCGCCCACAAGACCCTACCTATAAATACCCAACTGCTGGTAAAAAATCTGGAAAACAACCGTGAGATCGTCGTCCGGATCAACGACCGGGGGCCGTTCGTCAATGACCGAATCATCGACCTGACCCATGCCGGCGCGCAGGAACTTGGTGTTCTGGAGAACGGCACGGCAAAGGTGAAGATTACCGCGCTGGGCGAGGCCATTGCCTACGGCCCACCGGAGCGCCAAATCGAGCGGTTCCTACCGCACGAGGATTTCAAGAGCGGCGATTTCTATGTGCAGATCGGCTCCTTCACCCAGAAGAGCAATGCCGACCGCCTGAAAGACAAGATGCTTTCCCTGGGCCGGAAATCCGTGGTCCAGACCTATGACCGCGGCGACCAGGTCTTCTACCGGGTCCAGGTCTGGGCCGGGCGCGGGCTTGAAGAGGCAAAACTTGCGGCCACCGCACTGGAGCAATCAGGCTATCCCGGCTATGTCGTGGCCCGCTGATCGACAGCGCACCAACCAATTTGAGAATTATTATTATCCCCATATTGCATTTTCCTGGGGAGTGTTTATTGTAAGGCCGTAAGCGCAGTCAAACGCGGGGCAGCCCTGGCAACAGCCGCTTGCCCGGCCGCTATCCCTCACGACCTAATCCCCGCTTCACGAATCCGGCAACAATCAGCACAGGAGCACAGATATGATACCAGTTAAACATCGCCATTGGCCGCGCCCTACCGCGCACCTGACCACCTTCGTTGTCGCCTGCATGCTGGCCCTGTTCGCAGCGCAGTCGATTGCCGCGCCCGTACCGAACAGCTTTGCCGACATGGCTGAAAAACTGGGGCCAACCGTGGTCAACATCTATACCACCCAGACCGTCAAGGCCTCTTCCCTGCCGCAGGAATTCATGTTCCCAGACAAGGAAAATATCCCGGAACCGTTTCGCCGTTTTTTTAATCTGCCCCAGTTTCACGGGGACGGCCAGCATCCCCAGGAATACAAACGGACCAGCCTGGGCTCCGGCGTGATCACCTCGGCGGACGGCTATATCCTCACCAACAACCATGTTGTCCAGGATGCGGACGAGATCAACGTCTCGCTAGCAACGTCTGAGGAGTATGAGGCAAAAATCATCGGCCGCGATCCCAAGAGCGACCTCGCCCTCATCAAGATCGAGCCCAAAAATGCCCTGCCCTTTGTCACCTTCGGCGATTCGGACAAACTGCGGGTCGGCGACTGGGTGATTGCCATCGGCAACCCCTTCGGCCTCGAACAGACAGTGACCGCCGGCATTGTCAGCGCCAAGGGCCGTTCGATCAACAATGAGACCTACGGCAACTTCATCCAGACCGACGCCTCGATCAACCCCGGCAATTCCGGCGGGCCGCTCTTTAACCAGGAAGGCAGCATGGTCGGGGTCAACACCGCCATCTTCAGCCGCACCGGCGGCAACATCGGCATCGGCTTCGCCATCCCGGTCAACATGGCCAAAAACGTCATGACACAACTCAAGGAACATGGTTCGGTCACCCGCGGCTGGCTCGGGGTCATGATCCAGCAAATCTCGCCGGATCTGGCCAAGCAGTTCGGCCTGGAACGACCGGTCGGTGCCCTGGTGGGCGAGGTGGTTGATGGCAGCCCGGCAGCCAAGGCAGGCATCAAGCAGGGCGACGTGATCATCCGCTATCAGGGCAAGGAAATCACCCAGATGAGCATGCTGCCGCCCCTGGTCGCCCAGACCGAGGTGGGCGAAAAGGCGGATATGGTGCTGCTTCGCGACGGCAAGGAGAAAAAGGTCACCATCACCATTGCCAAGCTTGAGGAAGAACAGGAGGCGGCTGCCGATCAACGGACTATGCCCAGTAAGGAACTGGGCATCACGGTCCAGGAGATCACCCCGGAGTTGGCAAAGTCCCTGGAGCTGGACGAGAAGACCGGTCTGATCATCGCCAATGTCGAGCCGGGCTCGCCGGCGGCCGAGGCCGGCCTGCAGCGTGGCGATGTTATCGCTGAGATCAACAAGAAGCCGATTGCCTCAACCAAAGACTACAAAAATATCCTGAAGAAGATGGACAAAAAGGAAGGGCTCTTGTTCCTGATCAAACGGGACAAACATCCTCGTTTCGTGGTGCTGAAGATCAAATAGAGACGCTGTCAGATATCCAGGAATGTCGGGTCGGCCGGGTCGGCAACGACCCGCCATTCCTGGACCTTCTCGTCGAAATCCGCGATACGGTTCAGGGACAGCTTCATATAGCGACCCTGGCCGGTCACCGCGACGCTGCCGTCGGCCAGCAGGATCTCGCCGCTGCCGGTAAAACCGCGGCGGCCTTCCTCAATGAGGCGGCCGATCACTCGCAGTTCTCCATCAATGGGCACAGCCTGCTTGAAACGGGTGGTGATCTCGATGGTCACGCCCCAAACCGCTTCCCCTGCATGGTGGTGCATCACGGCCCGGCCGATGGTTTCGTCGAGAATGGCCGTGGCGATCCCGCCGTGCAGCCGGCCGGGATAGCCCTGATGCTCGGGCCGCGGCCGGAAGATGGCGAGCAGTTCCCGGTTGTCCAGTTCATAAAAAGCGGCCTGCAGGCCAAAGGGATTCTTGAGCCCGCAGACCAGGCACATCTTTGAATTCGGCTGCTTGGCGATAATCAGGTGCCGCATGGCTTGCTCGCTTTCCAGAGAATGATGCGCCGCCAGGCCGCCTGCCGTCCGAACGGATATGGGGGCCGACAACCGGCACGTGCGGAAGAAAAACGGCGGTTAGACTAGAATCGCCGGATCCGTCGACGAGTCATCGGCCTGGCGGACCGCTTCGACAAATTCCTTTATTTTTCCCAAGTCCTTGATCCCTGGCCTGCTTTCCACGCCGGAATTGACATCCACCGCATAGGGCCGCACCTGGCGGATCGCCTCGCCAACATTGCCGGGATGCAGACCGCCGGCCAGGATCACCGGCCCGGGCGGCGCCACCTTCCCGACCAGGCTCCAGTCAAAAACCAGGCCGGTGCCGCCGGCCTGTTGCGGATCGAAGGTGTCGAGCAGAAAACCCTGCACCGCCCCTTCATAGGCCGCCAGCTCGCCGGCCGTTGACTGGGGTCCGATCCGGAAGGATTTCATCACCCGGCAGGAGATATCGCGGCAGTACTGCGGCGGCTCGGCCCCGTGCAGCTGGACCATGGTCAGGCCGCAGTACCGGATAATCTCCTCCACCACCTGGGCATCCTCATCCATGAAAACGCCGGTGGCATCCACCATGGGTGGCAAAAGGCGGATAATCTCCCTGGCCGCTTCCGGCTCGATCCGCCGCGGGCTTTCGGCAAA
>MGTE01000095.1:21291-33135 GCA_001799275.1 Deltaproteobacteria bacterium RIFOXYD12_FULL_57_12 | reverse complement strand
TGTCGCTTCGATCCCGGATGCCGGATTCGCTGACCACCGGAATGTCGGCCGGGATCAGTTTCTGCAGACGGAATGTCGTATTGAGATCAACGGTAAAATCGCGCAGATCGCGATTGTTGATGCCGATTAAACGGCTGCCTGCCGCCAGGGCCTTTTCCACTTCCGCTTCGTCATGCACCTCTACCAGGACATCCATGCCAAGCTCGGCGCTCAAATCCAGGTATTCGCCCATCTGGTGCTGCTCCAGAATGGCGGCAATCAGCAGGATGGCGTCGGCGCCGTAGAGCCGCGCCTCGCGGATCTGCAAGGCATCGACAATAAAATCCTTGCGCAGCACCGGCAGGTCGACCGCCTGCCGCACGATGGGAATATAGTCCAGCGAACCCTGGAAGAAATCCATGTCGGTCAGCACCGATACGGCGCTGGCGCCGCCGGCCTTATAGCTCCGGGCAATGGCGGCCGGATCGAAATCGGGCCGAATCAACCCCTTGGAGGGGGAGGCCTTCTTTGCCTCGGCAATCACCGCCAGGCCGGCGGCGGCGCGCAGAGCCTTCAGGAAACCGCGCGGCGGCTCAATGGCCCCCGGCGGTTCGCGCAGGCCTGCTTCCTTCAGGGCGCGGACCTCCTCCATCTTGCGATAGACAATGGTGTCGAGAATCATGCCTGTAACCATTCACCAGGGACAGAAAGCCCCTCTCGTTTCAGAGTGTTGGAATCGTCCAGCAGTGCCGTAGGTCCGCGAATGAGGCCTGCCCGCTATACACCAGGTATGCGGCCAGGCCGAAGACAAAGGAGATACGGTGCTGCTGAACGATTCCTCATGCCTTGCCATGCTCCCGGCAGAAACTTACCAGGGCATCGACCTTGGCTAACGCCGCGCCGGCGTCGATGATTTCCCGTGCCAGCTGCACGCCGGCCGCCAGGGTGTCGGCCTTTTCAGCCGCACAGAGCGCGGCGCCGGCATTCAACAAGACCATATCAAGCCGCGGCCCTTTAGATCCAGCCAGAACGGCCCGCAGCTGCGCCGCCGCCTCGGTCGCGGTCGTCCCGCCCTTGAGTTCGGCAAGCGAGGCCCGACTCAACCCGACCTCCTCGGGCGTCACCACATAGGTGGTAACCTGGCCGCCTTTCAATTCTGCCACCCGTGTCTCGCCGGTGACTGTTAACTCGTCGAGGTTGCCCTCGCCCCAGACCACCAGAGCCCGCCTGCTACCGAGCCGGCCGAGAACCAGGGCGAGCTTTTCGGTCAAATCCGGGGCATAAACCCCCAGCACCTGGACATTAGCGCCGGCCGGATTGGTCAACGGCCCAAGCACATTGAACACCGTCCGGATGCCGATCTCGCGACGCGGGCCAATGGCGTACTTCATGGCGCCGTGCAGGGCCGGGGCGAACAAAAAACCGATGCCCACCTCACGGACGGCTCGGCCGATCAACTCAGGCGCCAAGCCCAGATTGATGCCCAGGGCCTCGAGCACATCGGCGCTGCCGCAGTGGCTGGAGATGCTCCGGTTGCCGTGCTTGGCCACCAGCACCCCGGCGCCGGCCACGACAAAGGCGGCGGCCGTGGAGACATTGAAGGTGCCAGCGCCGTCGCCGCCAGTGCCGCAGGTGTCCACCAGCACGTCCACCGGCCCCACATCGACCCGTGTCGCCTTTTCCCGCATCACTCGAGCCGCGCCGCTGATCTCCTCAATGGTCTCGCCCTTGAGCCGCAGAGCGGTGATAAAGGCGCCAATCTGCGCGTCGGTAGCCTCACCGCCCATGATCTCATTCATGACCGCCACCATCTCCCCTTCGCTGAGATCAATGCCGGTCACCACCTTGCCGATTGCCTCCCTGATCATGAATCCCCCCTCCCCTCCTTGTAGATTAGCCACAATGCCATTGACTTAAACGAGTTTTGTATTTTGAACCGCAGAATATCGAACGCCGCTCCCGCCTTCCCTGGCTCCCGCGGCATTAGCCCTTCCCTGGACGTCAAGGAATATCGAATGTCGAAGTTTAACTACTTCATCATTCTGCGGTTTCTTGTTCGATATTCGATATTCGATATTCGCTGTTCGGTCGCAAAAAAGTTTCCTTAAGACAACAGCATTGGAATCAGCTATGCAACAGTTCCGGATAGTTCGGACTCAGAAAATTCCTGAGCAGGTCAACGCCGGCCGGCGTCATAATGGATTCGGGATGGAACTGCACCCCTTCGATAGCCAGGGTCTTGTGGCGCAACCCCATGAGTTCGCCGGTGTCCGACCGGGCCGAAACCGTCAGGCAGTCAGGCAGAGTCTCCTCTTCAACCACCAGCGAATGATAGCGCATGGCCTCAAACGGGTTGGGCAGGCCGGCAAAGACGCCGCGGCCGTCGTGGCTGATCGGGCTGGTTTTGCCGTGCATGAGGCGGCTGGCCCGCACCGTTCGACCGCCAAAGGCCTCGCCAATGGACTGATGGCCCAGGCAGACGCCCAGCACCGGAATCCGGCCGCCGAAATAACGGATCGCCTCGATGGAGATGCCGGCCTTGGCCGGTGTGCAGGGCCCGGGCGAAATCAAGAGCCTCTCCGGCGCCAGCGCGGCAATGGCGGCCACGTCAACCTTGTCGTTGCGGAAGACCTGCACCCGGGCGCCCAACCCGCCGATAGTCTGAACGATATTGTAGGTAAACGAATCGTAGTTATCGATGATGACGATCATTGGTATCAAAATCCCTTCTCGGCCATCTCCACGGCCCGCCGCAGGCCCCGGGCCTTGTTCAGGGTCTCCTCGTATTCCCGCTGCGGATCGGAATCAGCCACGATGCCGGCGCCGGCCTGAATCCAGAGATCGCGGCCCTGCATGATGATGGTGCGGATGGTGATGCAGAAATCCATATTGCCGGAGAAACCGAAATAACCCACCGCGCCGGCATAGGGTCCGCGGCGCTCCGACTCCAACTCCTCGATGATCTGCATGGCCCTGATCTTCGGGGCGCCGGAGACGGTGCCGGCTGGAAAACAGGCGGCCAGGACGTCGAACTGATCGCAGCCCGGCAGCAGCCGGCCATGTACGCCGGAAACGATATGCATCACATGACTGTACCGCTCGATGACTAAAAGATCCCGCACCTCCACCGAACCGAACTGCGCCACCCGGCCCACGTCGTTGCGGCCCAGATCGACCAGCATCAGATGTTCGGCCCGCTCCTTAGGGTCGGCCAGCAGCTCCTGTTCCAGGGCCAGGTCCTCGGCCTCGGTCCGGCCGCGCGGCCGGGTGCCGGCAATGGGCCGCAGTTCGATGGCGCCGTTTTCCAGCCGCACCAGAATCTCCGGCGACGAGCCGATCTGCACCATGTCGCCGAGTTTCAGATAAAAAAGATAGGGGCTGGGGTTGATGTGGCGCAGAGCCCGATAAAGGGTAAACGGCGAAAGGTCGGTTTCGCTGTGGAAGCGCTGGGAAAGCACCACCTGGATGATGTCGCCGGCCACGATATACTCTTTGGCCCGCCGCACCATGTCCTGAAAGGCCTCCTCCGTCATGTTCGAAGAAAAGGCATGCGGCGGGCAGCCGGCCGCCGCCTCGACAAGGCTGGCGGCAAGCGGCTCCTTCAAGCGGGCCACCACCGCATCGATCCGCGCCTGGGCTTCCCGATAGAGGGCGGCCGGCTCCTGGCCCTCGACAATGACCACGCAGTTGACAATGATCAGCTTCTGCTTGAAGCTGTCATGTATCAGCACCAGGCGGGGTACCATGAAGGAACTGTCCGGCAGATCAAGCGGCGGATTGCTGGACGGCATCTCCTCCACGAAGCGGACCATATCGTAGCCCAGATAGCCAACCAGCCCCCCGAACAGTCGGGGCAGGGAGTCAGCCTGAGCCGCCCGGAAGGAGGCGAGCAGGGCCTGCAGTTCAACGAACGGATTGCCGTGCCGCTCCTCAACCTTATCGGCCCGGCGTATCTCAAGCCGGTTGCCGCGGCTGGTCACGGTCATGAGCGGATCAAGGCCGATAAAGGAATATCGACCCCATTTTTCACCGCCTTCAAGGCTCTCGAACAGAAAGGCGTGGGAATCAGCCGCGGCCAGTTTGGCGAAAATGGTGAGCGGTGTATCAAGATCAGCCACGATCTCGCGGTACACCGGCACCAGGCCGGCCGAACCGGCCAGTTCCGTAAAGGTATCTATGTCGGGGCTATGCATGAACCCTCCCCATCGACGGCGGCAAAGCCACACCCGCCCCTGCCGCCTCGTCTTCTCTACCGGACAACATTCCTATCGAATCCCCAACCCAGCAGAGCTGGATAAGTCCCTTAACACCATGCCCCCTGTATGTCCTGTGAACGTAAGGTTTGTGCAATTTTCGACCGCAAACGGTTAACAGTCAACTCGGAAGGGACTAACAAAAAAAGGCCATGGAGGGTTCCGCCACCCCATGGCCTTCTATGCAAACCACGCCAACCCCGCGACACGTTCCAGGCAGACGGCGCCCGCCAGCCGCCCCGCCCCGCCTGTCCGGATCAACGTACATCTCTCAGGCGGCAGACACCGTGCCCTGGAGGAACTTGTTCACCCGCTTGGTAAGCCTGGAAATCTTCCGGGCCGCGGTTCTCTTGTGAAAGGTGCCCTTTACCGCTGTCCGGGCGATCACCGGAATGGCAGCCTGCAGTGTTGCCTGGGCATTTTCCGTCGATTTCTCGGTCTCGATGGCCGCGGCCACCGCCTTGACGACGGTTTTTACGCGGGTCCGATTCACCCGATTTCTTTCCCGGCGTCCCTGGCTCTGCCGGTTCCGTTTCAACGCTGATTTGTGATTAGCCACTGGAAAATCTCCTTCATTTATTTACGAAACAACCTCATGTATTTACGAAACAAACCCATGATAGTCCGTTCAAGGTACAGCCGCCGCCGGCTAAACCGCCGTTACGCTGCTCATAAAAAGTCACTTATATAGCCCAATATCCTGCCCCTGTCAAGTAACCTGCACAGAAATCCGCCAAATCAAAAATCAAGCTCGAAACTGTAGACCCCTTCTTCCAGGAAGCTCTTCACCTTGAGGTCGCTGGCGTTGAAAATCGCCTGCATCCGCCGGTTGTCCCGCAGCACCTCGGCAGTGAATCCGGAAATGCCGTTACGCTTGGCAATGGTCGTCAAATGCCGAAAGAGAAAGCGGCCGATCCCGCGGTTCTGCCAACGGTCATGCACGACAAAGGCGACTTCGGCCCGATTGGTCTTCTCGTTCAGATAGTAGCGGCCCACCGCCACGATGTCCTCGCCGTGCGCCTCAGGCAGCGTGCCGACCACGGCCACGTCCTTGCGGTGGTCGATGTAGACGAAGTTCAGGATCTGCTTGTGGCCGAACCGCTGGCTGTGGGTCATGAACCGGTAGTAGAGGGCCTCCTGGGAAAGGGCGTAGAGCAGATCGCGCATGCGGGGCTCGTCGGTCGGATGGACGGGCCGGAAGGTGATCTGGGTGCCGTCGTCGAGCACCATAGCGGTCCGCATCTCCTGATCGGCTATCCAGAAACGGCCCTCGATGTCGGCAAAGGACTGGGGCAGATAGCGGGCCTCGATGGCCTCCCGGAAAAGCTGCTCCCGAAAACGGGGGTGGGCGATGCTGATCAGGGCCATGACCCGTTCCTGGATACTTTTGCCGTGCAGATAGGCCGACCCGAACTCGGTGACCACATAGTGCACCTCGCCCCGGGTGGTGACCACCCCGGCGCCGGGACTCAACCGGGTGACAATCCGCGACACCTCTCCTTGCCGGGCGGTGGACTGCAGGGCGATGATTGCCTTGCCGCCCTTGGAGCGGGCCGCCCCCCGATTGAAATCCACCTGACCGCCGATGCCCGAGAAGAACCGGGTACCGAGGGAATCGGCGCAGACCTGACCGGTGAGATCCACCTCCAGCGCCATGTTGATCGCCACCATCTTGAATTGCTTGCCGATGATGAAGGGATCATTCACATGCTCGGTGGGCCGGAAGCAGAACAAGGGATTGTTGTGTACCAGGTCGTAGAGTTTCCTCGTGCCCATGCAGAAACTGGTGACGACCCGGCCCCGGTCCATGCTCTTGCGCGACCCGTTCACCGCGCCGGACTCCACCAGTTCGACAATGGAATCGGTAAGCATCTCGGTATGGATGCCAAGGTCGCGCTTATCTCGAAGAAACTCCACAAGCGAGTGGGGAATGCGGCCGATCCCGAACTCAAGGGTCGAGCCATCCTCTACCAGGGAGGCGATGTGTTCACCAATGGTCCGGGTCGCCGCGCAGATCTCCTCCGACTCCCGCTCCAGGATTGGCGCATCCACCGGCACCAGGATGTCCAGGTCATGGATGTCGAGAAAGCTGTCGCCCAGGGTACGCGGCATCTGGGGGTTGACCTGGGCGATGACCAAGGATGCATTCTCCGCGGCGCTTTTCACGATATCCACCGAGATGCCCAGACTCACCTTGCCCTGCGCGTCGGGTGGACAGACCTGAATCAGCGCGGCGTCCAAGGGCAGCTGGCCCGACTTGAAGATGCCGGGGATGTCGGAGAGCAGAATGGGCGTGTAGCTGCCCAATCCCTCCTGGATATGTTCACGGATACGGGTGCCAATGAAGAAACTGTTGACCACAAAGCTGCCGGCATATCGTCGGTCGACATAGGGGGCGTCACCCTTGGTCAGCAACTGCACAATCTCCACGTCGGTCAGCTCGCCGGCCCGGTCGGTGAGCGCCTGCACCAGACGGACCGGCTCGGCGCAGCCCGTGGCAATGAACACCCGGTTGCCGGGTTTGAGCCGGGCCACGGCCTGTTCCGGGGTGGCCAGCATGTCCCGGTATTTCTCCTGCCAGTTGGCATCATATGTGGTGGAACTATTGCCGTTCATAGCATTTTATCCGATTCCGGATTCTTGCTCGGCCGCAGCGTCATCCGGACATCGGCCACGCAGGGCTCGGTCCCCGGGTCGCCGACAATAAAGGGATTGATGTCCAGCTCGATGATCTCGGGGAAATCGGTGGTCAACTGGCTGATCCGCTGCAGGCCGACAGCGATGGCCTCGAGATCGACGCCGCGCTGGCCGCGCCTGCCCTCGAGGATCTCGTAGGAGCGGGTGGTCTTGAGCATCTGGATCGCCTCCTCGGCGGTGATCGGCGCCAGATGGAAGGTGACATCCTTCATCACCTCCACGAAGATGCCGCCCAGGCCAAACATCAGCATGGGACCGAACTGGGGATCCCGACTCATGCCGATAATCACCTCCAGACCCCGATCCACCATTTTCTCCACATAGATGCCCTCTACCCGAGCCTTGGGCGCCCGCTGGCCGATTCGCAGCAGCATCAGCTCAAAGGCGTCGAGAACCGCCTCACCGTTGTTGATGTTCAGCCGGACGCCGCCCAGGTCGGACTTGTGGATGATATCGGGCGAGACGATCTTCATGGCCACCGGAAAGCCGATGCGCTCGGCGATCTCCACCGCCTCATCCCGGCCCACGGCCAGATAGCCGTCCGGGGTTCGGAAGCCGTAAGCCCGCAGGATGTCCTTGCCTTTGACCTCGCCGATCAGCAGGTGGCCGGTTCGCTGCCGGCGGGCAATAATCCGCTCCACCCGCCGCCGGTGCACCCGAAATCTGGTCACGACCCGCGGCGGCCGCCGGCGCCAGGCGCTGTATTCACACATGGCCTGCAGGCTGGCCACGGCCCGTTCCGGCGCACTATAGCAGGGCAGACCTGCAGCCAGCAGTTCGTCCCGACCGGGAACAACGCCCTCGCCGCCCATGAACACGGCAAGGATCGGCTTGTCGCCCCGCATGTTGTCAATAAGAACCCGGGCCGTCTCCCGGGGCTTGGTCATGGCCTGCGGGGTGAGGATGACCAGCACCGCGTCCACCTCCGGATCTTCCATCGCCGCGGCCATGGCCACCCCGTACCGCTCCGGCTCGGCATCGCCCAGCACATCGACAGGGTTGCCGATACTGGCGGCCTCGGGCAGTTTGCTCCGCAGGGCCGTGGCCGTGTTGCGGCCAAGCACCGCCACCTGCAACCCGAGCCGTTCCAGGGCATCGGCCGCCATGGTCCCGGGGCCGCCGGCATTGGTGATGATCAGCACCCGGTTGCCCTTGGGCAACGGCTGCATGGACAGGGCCGTGCCGTAGTCGAACAGGGCCTCGAAGGTGTCGGCCCGGATCACCCCGGCCCGTTTGAAGGCGGCGGCATAGGCGGTATCGACGCCGGCCAGCACCCCGGTATGCGAGGCAACAGCCTGCCGACCGGCTGCGGTGGTGCCAGACTTGAGGATAATCACCGGTTTGATTGAGGCGGCATCCTCGGCCGCTTTCACAAAGGCATCGCCGTCGCCGATATCCTCGAGATAGCCGACAATGGCGCGGGTGGCCTCGTCCCGCCCCAGGGCTCGCAGCAGGTCCACCTCGGTGATGTCGGCCTTGTTGCCGATGCTCACCACCTTGGCCAGGCCAAGGTTGCGGGCCGCGGCCAGATCAAGGATGGCGGTGCAGAGTGCCCCGGACTGGGAGAAAACGGAGATGCCGCCCGCCTTGGGCATACTGCCGGCAAAAGAGGCGTTCAGAGCGCAGGCGGTATTGATCAACCCCAGGCAGTTGGGGCCGAGCAGCCGGACCCGGCGGCTCGCGCAGATGGCCACGATCTGCCGCTCCAGGGCCAGTCCAGCCGGGCCGGTTTCCTTGAAGCCGGCGCTGATCACCACCAAAGCCCGGGCGCCGGCAGCGACGGCCTCCCGCACTGCGGCCACCACCGTAGCGACCGGCACGACAATCACCACCAGATCAACGGCGCTGCCATAAGCCTTGAGACTCGGATAGCAAGTAAGATCAAGCACCCGGTCAGCGGCCGGATTGACCGGCACGATCGGTCCGGCAAAGCCGCCGGCGAGCAGGTTGGCCAGGATGTCGTGACCAACCTTGCCAGGGGTTCGCGAAGCGCCGATAACGGCGATGCTCTGAGGAACCAGCAATTCTTCCAACATGGCGGGCACCGATACCGGCGGAGATTTCCCCAGGAAAAAGGGCTACGCAGGGAGAAAGTCCTGCGATAAATACGGCAGGAAGTAATGGGTTATATTACCAGCCCGCTTCCTGTTCCACCAGAATTTTCCGAACCTTCCCCCGATGATTCCGGAGGAAGGTTCAACTCCGGGGCAAAGCCGATGGCCTGGAGCGCAGTCTGCACCGCCCGGATGTTGAAGGTCTTGACCCGCAGATAAATCCGCGCCCGGCCCTCGTGCTCCGTCCTGATCACCCGGGTGAAGGTGACATCATGCTCTTCAAGGGCACGGGCGATCCGGGTCAGGGGGTGGGGTTGGCCGTCGTCAAATACCGCAACCAAAGCCGAACCCCGCTCGCCCACGCCGAACAATTCCTTGTAGGCCCTGAGCAGATCACGGACGGAAAAAACCCCCACCACCCGGCGGCTGGCGTCCACCACCGGCAAGGCTCCCACCCGCTCCCGATCCAGAAGAAAAAGGGCATCGTCCAGGGTCGAGGCCGGGGTCAATACCGTGACCCGGGTGCTCATGATCGAGGAGACCGGCGTCTCCGCCAGGGCGGTCAGGGCGGCCTGGCGAACAGATTCACAAAGCACGGTTGAAGGAAAGGCGGAGCGCAAATCCCGGTCGGTGACCATGCCCACCAGGGTCTTGTCCGCCGCGACCACCGGCAGATGCCTGAACTTATGCTCCTGCAGAAGGCGGTGCACCGCCGGAATCGACTCTTCCGGGCCGACCGTCACCGGCGACGGACTCATATAACTGGCGATATACATATTTTCCCTCCTTGTATGACGTCTTGCCGACTACGGGCAATGCCGTTCACTCAAGCAAATTTTGTATTTTTGAACCGCAGAATATCGAACGCCGCTCCCGCCATCCCGGGCTCTCGCGGCATTAGCCCATCCTTGGACGTTAAGAAATGTCGAATTTCGAAGTTTAACTACTTCATCATTCTGCGGTTCCTTGTTCGATATTCGATATTCGCTGTTCGGTCACAAAAAGTTAACAGCATTCCGGTTACGGGTCGACCGCCAGCAGCCCGGCCAGATAGGCCTCAACGCTTTCAGCCAGCGCCGCCAGGTGGTAGCCGCCTTCCAGCAGGGTAAGCACCCGGCCCGGGGCAAAGCGGTGGCCCCAGTCCGCCATCAGCCGGCCAACCTGATGATACCCGTCGCTGGTAAAGGCGAGCCCGGCCATATCGTCCAGCCGATGACCGTCAAAACCGGCGCAAACGATAATCGCCTCCGGCTGGAAACGGGCTACGGCCGGCTCGATCCGACCGGTGAGCGCGGCCAACAGCTGTACGTCATCCGCACCGGGCAGGAGCGGCACGTTCAAAACCGTGCCCAAACCAGGGCCGCTGCCGGTCTCCTCGGCAAAGCCGGTGCCCGGAAAGCTGAAGGTCGGATGCTCATGAACACTCGCGTAAAAAACATCCGGATCCTCCTCCACCGCCGCCTGGATGCCGTTGCCGTGGTGGGCGTCCCAATCGACGATCAAAATCCGCTGGCGGCCATGGGCCCGCTGCCAATAACGGGCGGCGATCACCGCATTGTTAAGCAGGCAGAAGCCCATGGCCATGCCCCGCTCGGCATGATGACCGGGCGGCCGCACCGGACAAAAGGCCTGAACCGCCGCCCCCTGTTCCAGCCGATCGATGGCGGTCGGCCCGGCGCCGGCCGCCAGCAGGGCCACCTCATAGGATTCAAAGCAGATCTGGTTGTCAGGATGGTCGATAAAGGACCGGCCGGCCAAAGCCGCCTCCTCCAGGCGGAAGAGATAAGACTCGCGGTGCGCGACAAGCAGCTGTTCCCGACTAGCCGGCCGGGGCGGTTCTTCACGGATCTGCCGGGCAAGCGGGCCGGCCGCCAGTTGCTGTCTGATGGCGGTCAGCCGCGCCGCGATTTCCGGATGGTCGGCGCCGCCGGTGTCATGCCGGAGATAGTGCCGGTCCGTGATAACAGTCAAGGAATGCGCGGGGTTCATGAGCTGCACCGCCCGGAACGGAAAGATAGGTGTTTAGTCTGTAGGTGTTTAGACTGTAGCAAGGACATTTTTACAGGTTTCGCAAAGGGTTGAGCCTTTCTGCTGCCGGTTGCCTTATGCCCTGAAAACTCGTTTTTATCTACAGACTAACAGCCTACAGACTAACAGCCTAATTTACTACCCCACCAGGGCCTTTTTGCCGGCCACCAGGGCATCGACCACCGACGGATCGGCCAGGGTGGAGGTGTCACCGAAATCACCGTAATCGCCGGCCGCGACCTTACGCAGCACCCGCCGCATGATCTTGCCGCTCCGGGTCTTGGGCAGACCAGGAGCGAACTGAATGGCATCGGGGGTGGCGATGGGGCCGATCTCGGTCCGAACGTGTCTGACCAGGGCCTGCTTCAGTTCGAGGCTCTCGGCAACCCCGGTCTTCAGGGTCACGTAGGCATAGATCGCCTGGCCTTTGATGGAGTGGGGCATGCCGACCACCGCCGCCTCGGCCACCTTCTCGTGGGCCACCAGGGCAGACTCGATCTCGGCGGTGCCGAGCCGATGGCCGGAGACGTTAATCACGTCGTCCAACCGGCCCATGATCCAGAAATAGCCGTCCTCGTCACGGCGGGCGCCGTCGCCCGCATCGTACACCCCGGCATAGCGTTCAAAATAGGCGGTCTTGAAACGCTTGGTATCGCCGAACACACCGCGCAGCATGCCTGGCCACGGCTGGCGGACCACCAGGTGGCCTCCTTCGTTGGGTCCGGCCTCGCCGCCATCCTCGCGCAGAATGGCCGCGTCGACGCCGGGCAGCGGCCGGGTGGCCGAACCGGGCTTGAGCGGCGTGGCATAGGGCAGGGCCGAAATCATGATGC